>NZ_JBFUIF010000026.1:0-74045 GCF_056402015.1 Allobosea sp. P4_C6 | reverse complement strand
ACGAACTCCTGAGCGGCGAGCTGTTCTACAGCCTCGCCGAGGCTCGGATCGTCATCGAGGGCTGGCGTCAGCACTACAATACCCGGCGCCCGCACTCCTCGCTCGGCTACAAGCCGCCAGCACCGGTCGCTGTGGTCTGGCCGCCTACGAAAACCCAACCCGCTTCGCCGGCCATCTCAACCGTGGCCGACAAGCCCACCATGCATTAGATTAGAACCGGGCCACCTGATGGGGGCAGGCCACTTTCACCCCTTCTTGATCTCTGAGTTGCCTTGGGAACTTCGCGATAGCGAGCGCCATAGCGGTCACGGTCACATCCCCGTAATCATCACCAGCGGTCCTAGGAGCATGCCCTTGGATCGCATCTACCACGCGGCCATCCATGCCGACCGAGCGAGCCACGGTCTTGAATCGGTGCCGCCAGCCATGATTTGGCATCACCCTGGTATCCTTGACGGTTTCACGGGCTTCCTCAGCGAGGCGGTTCTTGAGGCCCTGTAGCGGCCCTAGCACGTCCCCAGTTTCTTGGGCTGGCGTGAGGAACAGGTGGCCTGCTTTGCAGCCCTCCACTAACTGCGGGAAGCCCTTGGCCACAAGATGCTCGTGGATCACAACGTCGCGGGCCTCATCGGTTTTCACCGTGCCTGCCTCGGGACTGATATGAAGCACCCAGTGGCTGCCTATCCGCTTCACGTCTTGCTTGCGAAGCTGACACAGCTCACCAACGCGGGCTCCTGTGTAAGCGCAGAGCCACGGAATCCACCGTTTCGCATCGAAGGTCTTGGGCTGTTCATTGCCCCGTATGAGCGCGTCAGCGGCCTTGAGAAGCGCATCGGCCTCATCATCCGTGAAGCCTTTGGATCGGGTGATCTTGCGCTTGCCGAGCTTGATGGTGATCCCCTGAGCGGGATTGCTGGTCATGCGCCGGTTGCTCACTGCCCATCCAAAGAGGGTCTTGAGGCCCGATAGGTCGCTATCCTTCACGGTCTTTGCCGAGATGGGTTTCCCAGTACGGGGATTGRCGGACGATAGGCGGTAATCCTTGAAGTCCACGATATCGTCAGGTGTCACCCGCGAAGCATCATCATGGCCTAGGAATGCAGCAAGGCTGCTGGTGGTGTTCTTGTAGCTCTCGTGAGTGCTGGGCTTTCTTCCGGCCGCCTTGGCTTCCTCCCACCAGTCTTGGCAGATGCTTGTGAGCGAAGCCTTTTCAGTCGGCGGTGCAGGGAAAGTGGATAGGCCACTCTTGGAGGGCCGCTGCTGGGGTGAGGCTCCGCTCCCCTGAGCGCTTTCCGGTCTCTTGGCTAGCCAAGGCAGCGCGAGGCCGCCATACGCCTCCTCAGGCTTCACAGTCCCATTGCGGATGCACGCGTAAAGCACCGCAAGCTGACCCACGGCAGCGCTATTGCGGGCAGCGGCTAGCGAGCGATCATGCGTCCTCAGGGAGAATCTCACGACACGCCCGAAGGTGGCCCGCACGGTCATCTCCTGCCCTGAGGAAGCAGCAGGGAGAGTGAGGGTCGTCTTGTGGCCTCTCAGGCGCTCTTGGAGGTCGCAGGGAACGTGAGCGCAAAATTGATGAAAGCCACTGTCTGACCGCCTTGTTGGTCGAGGGATTCTCAAGACCATTCTACACCGCCCATCAACACCGTTGGGCAGCAGATCACTTGTGGCGAGAGAGGAAATTCCAGTGTTCTCAAGGCCTTAAGGCTCAAAAGAGAACAAATGGTGCCCAGGGGCGGAATCGAACCACCGACACTGCGATTTTCAGTCGCATGCTCTACCAACTGAGCTACCTGGGCGCCCCGGGAGCGCGAAGCGCCGTCCGTGTTGGTTGGGGCGATATAGAGGCTGTCGTCAGGGCTGTCCAGTCACTTCAGCCGGCTTTCTACAGTCCGTGTTCGGACGGAGCGGAAACCGGTCGGATTGTGCTGGAAGGACGGGACAGCGGCACGCTCAAGCCGGGAGCCAGCTCTCTTCCCGCCATTCGGCATGGTCGATCACCGCCRCCAGGCCATCGACCGCCGCCAGTGCGTCGCGCCGGGCCTGCTCCGATTCGATGATCGCAGCCTGGGCGTACAGGAGTTTGGCGAAGGCGATGACCCGATTCACCACCGAGAACGATGCGTCCTGCAGGGCCTGCGTTTCGCGCAAGACCGCATTCAGATGCGCCACATGGCTCTCGGCGCTTTCCTGCAGGGCCTTCGCGGTGAGAACTCCCGCCTTGAGCAAATCCGCGCGCAGGGTCTCGACGTCGCGCGCCAGCAGCTCCTTCACCCGCTCAGCCATGGTGCCCCCCGTTGAGGAGATCGTTATGTCGGCCAGATCGAAAATAGCATCGAATACAGCGGGGATCAGCGCGAAGCCTGACGTTTGGTTAGCCAGTTCTCTACGAGAGATATCGAGATTGCCGGAAACGCCTCGTGGGACCGGAAGCCGTTCCGGCCGCCGTCCGTCAATCCTCGGAATCCTGCGCTATCGGCGTCTCTGCTGGCCGGAAATGCTTGCCGTTGATGAGGCGAACGAGCGTTCGGATCAGGGCAGCCACGACGATGACCAGCGGGAGCGCCATGACGGCGTTTCCCTCCAGTGCCAGCCAGATCGCCAGGCCGCAGCTCACGGCGATTCCGATGATGAGCAGGAACTTCATCATGGCGAACAATGACCCTGCTTCGAACTGCCGGCAAGGGGCACGCGAAAGCAGCCGGATTTCGGTTTCCAAACCACATCTCCACGCGCTTGAACGGCGCTGCAAGGCCCATGCACCCTGCCAAAGAACCGGTTGACGCCATCGCCAGCGCGGGAAAGGATGGCGTGTGCTTGCCGTCGCAGCTCCCGCGTGTCGGGGCGCTCACCGATGCGGTCTCCAGCGAAGGCGCTTCCTTGCCGGAGCGCTCTCGGTCTTGGCGACATGTCTGGCGGCCACGGACCTCCTCGCCGGTAATCTCACCGCGTGGCCTGCGCAGGCCACGCCGCTGCTTGCGCTCGACCAGCTCGACGGTCCGCTGCGCGATCTCGCCGGTTTTCGGGGCCGCCCGGTCATCGTCCATTTCTTCGCGACATGGTGCGCGCCCTGCATCGAGGAGATGGCCTCGCTCGATGCGCTGGCGGCCCGCGCCGATGGACCGTTGACGATCCTCGCCGTCAATGTCGGCGAGGTCGATGCGCGTGTGCGCAACTTCTTCCGCGACCGCCCCGTGCGCTTCCCGATCCTGCTCGACCGCGACCGGGCAGTGATGAAGCGCTGGCAAGTGGAAGGGTTGCCGACGAGCTTCGTGCTCGATCGCGAGCAGCGGCCCGCACTGATGACCGCCGAACCGCTCGACTGGACCAGCCCGAAGGTGCTGGCAGCGCTGGGGGCCTTGGCGCTGCGAAGCCAAACGCAATGACCACCAACGATACAAGAGAGGGAGCCCATGATGATCAGCCGACGCGACATGCTCAGGACCGGTGCCGCCGCGGGGACGGCGCTTCTGCTGCCGCGCGAGGGCTTCGCGCAGGCGGTCCCCTTCGCCCCCAAGCCCGGCAAATGGCGCGATTTCGAGGTGGTGACACGGCTCGATCTCGCAGGGCAGGGGAAGACGCAGGCCTGGATTCCGCTGCCCTCCGTCGCAGAGGCCGAATGGATCAAGCCCGGCCGCAATGATTGGCAGAGCAATGCAGGTTCTGCGGAGGTTGTGCGCGATCCGAAGTACGGCGCTCAGATGCTGCATGTCGTCTTCAAGGAAGGTGAGGCAGCTCCCTCCGTCGAGGTCAGGAGCCGCTTCTCGCTGCGTGATCGCGCGGAGGACTTCGCTGCGGGCCAGAAGGCTGCGCTGAGCCCGGCGGATCGCAAGCTCTATCTGGAGGCGACCGCGCTGATGCCGACCGACGGCATCGTCAAGGAAACTGCCGACAAGGCGAGCGCTGGCAAGGCGAGCGATGTTGAGAAGGCGCTCGCGATCTACCAATGGGTCGTCGAGAACACGTTCCGCGACGCAAAGACGCGCGGTTGCGGCACAGGCGATGTCGCCTCGATGCTGCGCACCGGCAATCTCGGCGGCAAATGCGCCGATCTGAACGCGCTCTATGTCGCGCTGGTGCGCGCCGCCGGCATTCCGGCGCGGGACATCTACGGCATTCGCGTCGCGCCCTCGCAGTTCGGCTACAAGAGCCTGGGCGCGGGCTCGGAGGTGATCACCAAGGCGCAGCATTGCCGCGCCGAGGTCTGGCTCGAAGGCCATGGCTGGGTCGCGACCGATCCGGCCGATGTCCGCAAGGTCGTGCTCGAGGAGCCGCCCGGCAACAACGCGATCGACAATCCGAAGGTGGTGGCGGCGCGCGACGTCCTGTTCGGCGCCTGGGAGGGCAACTGGCTCGGCTACAACATGGCGCATGACCTCGAACTGCCGGGCTCGAAGCACAAGGTCGGCTTCCTGATGTATCCGCAGGCGGAGGTAGCGGGCGCCCTGCTCGATTGCCTTGATCCCGACACCTTCAAATACACGATCAAGGCGGCCGAGATCACCGCCTGAACCGTCTCGGCCGGACACGCGCCGTGTCCGGCCGGCTTTGCCCCGGAGACCGATGATGAGTGAAACGATCGAGCGCGAGGCGCCCGTGCGGCCGGCCGCTCCGAGGCTGACCAGCTTGGCGCATGGCGGTGGCTGTGGCTGCAAGCTGGCGCCTTCCGTGCTGCAGCAGCTTCTGGCCGAGCATCCGGCCGCAGGTCCCTACAAGCAACTGCTCGTCGGCACCGAGACGGGTGACGACGCCGCCGTCTGGCAGATCGATGACGATACCTGCGTCGTCGCGACCACCGACTTCTTCATGCCGATGGTCGACGATGCCCATGATTTCGGCCGCATCGCCGCGACCAATGCGATCTCCGACGTCTACGCCATGGGCGGCAAGCCGATCATGGCGCTGGCGATCCTCGGCATGCCGCTCGACAAGCTTCCGATCGAGACGACCCGCGAAATCCTGAAGGGTGGCGCCTCGATCTGCGCCGAGGCCGGCATCCCGGTCGCCGGCGGCCATTCGATCGACGCGCCCGAGCCGATCTACGGTCTCGCCGTGATCGGGCTGGTGAAGCCTCGGAATTTGCGCCGCAACAGCGGAGCCAGGCCCGGCGATACGCTGATCCTGACCAAGGCGCTCGGCGTCGGCATCTATTCGGCTGCGTTCAAGAAGGAGCAGCTTTCTCCGGCCGCCTATGACGAGATGCTGGCATCGGTGACGCTGCTCAACCGCATCGGTGCCGAACTCGCGAAGGACGACGACGTCCACGCCATCACCGACGTCACCGGTTTCGGCATCCTCGGCCATGGGCTGGAGATGGGGCGCGGCTCGGGCGCGACGCTGAAGCTGAATCTCGCCGATCTGCCGTTCCTGTCGCAGGCCGAGCGATTGGCGCAGGAAGGACGGGTTACCGGAGCCTCCCACCGCAACTGGGCGAGCTATGGCGAGGGCGTCGCGCTGCCGGTCGGGCTGCCCGACTGGCAACGCCATCTAATGACCGATCCGCAGACCTCGGGCGGGCTGCTGGTCTCCTGCAAGGCGGAGCGGGCGTCGGATCTGCTGGCGCAGGTCAAGAGCGCCGGCTATCCGGCGGCGCGGATCATCGGCTCGGTCGAGGCAGGACCGGGTCGGGTGGTGGTGGTCTGAAAAGCCCCGCCGTCATTCTCGGGCGCCGCTCCGCGGCGACCCGAGAATCTCTTGCCGGAAGAGGCGGAGGAGCCTCCGTGTCCGGAGATGCTCGGGGCAAGCCCGAGCATGACGCAATTCTTCAGGCTGGCGGGAACTGCTCAAGCCTCCTGAACCTCCAGGTTCCGCCCCCAGACATCGAAGAAGGCGCCCTTGTTGAGGACCAGCCGGTCCTCGCGCAAGGCGCTCTCGAGTTCGCGCAGCCGGGCGCGGGCGATCTCGTCGGGCACCAGCCCGCCATCGTCGTCGCGCGTTGGGAAGAAGGCGGCGCCATCCCAGTTCACGCCCGCGCCCCGCAGCATCATGACGATATCGCCCCAGTCGATCTCGTCGCCGACGATGTGGACGAAGGTCGAGCGCAGCGGTTCGACCTTCGGATCGGCGATCTTCACCAGCACGATCAGCGCGGTGAAAGGCCCCTTGCGAAAGAGCTTCCAGAGCCAGCGGTCGAAGTCGGTCCCGAGCCCTCTAGAAGTCGACACGCGGCGTCTCTGGCATGTAGCGATCGAACAGGGCGTAGAAATCGCTGCCGGTCTCGGTGCGGTACCAGTCCTCGAAGCTACGCAGCGCATGTTCTGCGTCATCAGCGCGTAGGGCATCCCCATCGGCCATCCCGGCCCGCAAGGCTTCGAGGAAGGGCACAAGCCGGTCCAGCACGCGCTCCTGTGGAGGGCCGATCTCCTCCCAGCCGAGCGATTGCGCTACGATGAAGCGAGCGCGCGCTACCGCTTTTTCGGGGTCTTCGGCATCCGCGATGGCTGCGACCGCGCCGCGGACCAGATTGAGCCGCCGGAAGGCACCGCTGCGGTCATGCGCCAGCGCGGCGATCCGCGTCGCAGCTTCCTTGCGATAGCCGTCCTCGGTGTGCCGCGCCGCTTCCGCCRCACGCTCGAAGCGCGCGATCAGGTCGAGGGCAGGGGCGTCCGCGTCCGTCATGCCGCCTCAGTGAACTGGCGGAAGAGAATGGGAGTCGAACCCACCAGAGACCGTCTGACGGCCCCTCCCGGATTTGAAGTCCGGACGCCCCACCGGGGACGCTTCTCCTCCATCGGGCATCGCCGGCTGCGGGCCGAACAGGTCGAGCCTTTGCCGGTTGATGCGCCTGAGATCGCCGCGACGGATGGTGAGGCCATGGCGATCGAAGAATTCGAGAATCTGGATAGCGACCTTTCGGCCGTTGTCGAGCTTGTCGCGGAATTGCGCCGCATTGAAGCCGGCGGGATGGTCGCCGGCAAGCCCGGTCGCGATTCCGATCATCTCGGCGAGCGTCGCGCGCAGGAAGAAATGGTCGAGCGCGACTTCGTGGACATCCCCGCGCCGCCCGGCGAGCCGGAACAGCCGGCGGATATCCTCTTCATGGCGGCCCAGCGTCTGGCCGATATCGCGCACACGCGGCGGCCGGAAACGCTCCTCTCCGTCGATCAGCGGTGCGATCCGGGCCCAGAGCGCTTCGTCCTCCGGCGAAAGCCGAACCTCGTGGCCGGGCCGGCGCATCCATGAGCCGGCGGCAACGACCGCGCCGTCCTCTGCCAGCCGCGCCAGAACGGTTCGGAAGAGAGGCGCCGGCAGACGCGGAGCGACGGCGAGGCGCAGGCGCTCCAGCCCCATGCCCGGCAGGTCGGGATGCTCGCCATGCCAGGCGTCCAGCCGGTCGACGGTGGCTTGCGCCAGCGTCTGCCAATGCTCCGGCAGCATCGCCAATGCGCCGGTCCTGACGAGGCCGAGGCGCGTGGTCAGCTCATGCACGGCCTCCGCGCCGAGCGCACGGTCGCGCACGAAGCCGTCGAAATCGGCATGATGAGGCGGCACCCGCAGCAGCGCGTTCAGCGCGTCGGTAGGATCGGCAAGGCAGAGCGCGGCCAATTGCGCAACCCGTTCGGGCGCGCGGCGCCGGCGCTCCGGCGCACGCAGATCGAGGAAGCGCCCACCCCCGATCGTGCGCTGGGCGCTGGTGTCGCGCAGCACGAAGCGATCGAGTGCTGCCGCGGCCAGAGGATCGTCAAGGACGAGCTGGGCGAGTGCGGTCGTACCGGGTGCGATCTCGTCGCCGAGAAGCACGAGGCGCGCGCCCACCTCCGTCGCGGCATGATGCAGGCGGACAGGCTGCCACATCGTCAGCGGCTTCGTCTCCGACGCCAGGACAGTCACCTCGGCGTCTATCCGCATCGCCGGCATATGCAGAGGCGGCGCCACGACCATGTCGCCATGCCGGATGGCATCCTTGGTGATACCCGGTCCCGCGAGGTTCAGCGCGCAGCGATCGCCGGCCTGGCCGCGTTCGGCAGGGCGGTTCTGGGCATGGATCGAGCGTATCCGGGCGGGAATTCCGGTCGGCGAGATGATGACGCCGTCGCCGGACGCGACGTTGCCGGAGAGCACCGTGCCGGTCACGACCGTGCCGGTGCCTTGCAAGGTGAAGCAGCGGTCGACGGCGAGGCGGAAGGCGCCGTCGTTGCGCCGGGCCTGGATTTCGCGCGCATTGGCAGCAAGGAGCGCGGATAGTTCCGGCAAGCCCGCCCCGTCCACCGTCGAGACGGGCAGGATCGGCGCCCCGGCAAAGGGCGTATCGGCCAGCAGGCCAGCGATCTCCGCCTCGACCTCGGCCAGCCTCTCCGCATCGGCCAGATCCGCTTTGGTCAGCGCCACGACGGCCTGTCCGATGCCGAGCAGCCGGGCGATGGCGACATGCTCGCGCGTCTGCGGCATCACTCCGTCATCGGCCGCGACGACGAGGAGCAGGAGGTCGATGCCCGAGGCTCCCGCCAGCATCGTATGCACGAACTTCTCATGGCCGGGCACGTCGATGAAGCCGACGACGGACCCGTCGGCTTGCGGCCAATAGGCGAAGCCGAGCGCGATGCTGATGCCGCGTGCCTTCTCCTCCTTCAGTCGGTCGGTGTTGACGCCGGTCAGCCGCCTGACCAGCGAGGTCTTGCCATGGTCGATATGGCCGGCCGTGCCGATGATCATGGCTCAGGCCTCCGCCGGGGAGGCGGCGCGCGCGGCCTTGATGAAGGGCGCCGCGAGCAGGCTGCCCTTGCCCTCGGCCGAGAGCAGCAGGGTGAGCGCGCGTTCCGCATCCTGCGCCACGCCCTGGCCGAGCAGGGTCGCGGCGCCGAGCATTGCCTCGGAATCCGGATCGCCCGCCGCCATGCCGCGCTGCCACCAATGCGCGGCGAGGCCTGGATCGCGCTCCACGCCGAGCGCATCGTGATGCATCATGCCGAGCCGGGTCATGCTGGTGGCGATGCCAGCTTCGGCCGCCGCCTTGGCCCAGCGCAGCGCTTCGTCGCGATCGGCTATCTGGCCGCCTTCCAGCAACATCCAGGACAGCATGTCCTGCGCCGGCGCGTCGCCCTGCTCGGCGGCGAGGCGATAGAGCCGCAGGGCCTCGTCATCGCTCTGCGCGACGCCCTCGCCCTTGAAATGGAGGGCCGCCAGGTTGCGCTGCCCGACCGGGTCGCCGCCCTCGGCCGCAAGCGTCAGCCAGCGCACGGCCAGCGCCGGATCGCGCTCGATGCCGAGCCCTTCGGCGAAGCAGGCTCCGATATTGTTCTGCGCGCGCCCGACGCCGGCATGCGCGAGCGGCCCCCAGATCGCGAGCGCGGCCCGATGGTCGCCGCGCCCGACCGCCTCGGTGGCACGCGCCATCGCGGCAGCGACGTTGTCACCGCCGGCCGGCGCCTTCCCGAGCAGTCGGTCAAGCCAGCCCATCGCCACCCTCGAGCTTGAGGGCACTGATCTGCGCGCCAAACAGCGCCTCGTCCTCCAGGCAGCGGAGGTCGAAGACGAGGGCGCCCTGCGCGATCCGGCCGATGACCGGCACCGGCACGGCCCGAAAGCCGGCTGCCAGTTTCTCGACGGCGGAGCCTGCAGCCTTGCCGGCCGGACGGATCGCGAACCCGGCGCTGGGTAAAGTCTCCAGCGGCAGCGCGCCGGAGCCGATCTGGCTGGCGCAATCGATGATGTCGACAACCCAGCCTGAGCCGAGCCCGCCCGCGAGCTGCGGTTGCAGCCGTTCCGCCAACGCACGCAGATCCGCAGCTTTTCGCGTGAACAGTCTCAGCGTCGGCAGCAGCTCCGCCAGCCTGTCGGGATTGCGATAGAGCCTGAGCGTCGCCTCCAGAGCCGCGAGCCGGAGCTTGTCGAGTCGCAGCGCCCGCTTCAGCGGGTTCTTCGCCAGTTTGGCGATGAGGTCCTTGCGGCCGGCGACGATGCCGGCCTGCGGTCCGCCGAGCAGCTTGTCGCCGGAGAAGGTCACGAGATCGGCGCCGCCCTTCAGCGCATCCTGCACGGTCTTCTCGCGGCGCAGGCCCCAGCGGGACAGGTCGATCAGCGTGCCGGAACCGAGATCGTCGACGAAGGGCAGGCCATGCTGGCGCGCGAGCTTGGCGAGTTCGGCGGGCTCGACTTCGGCCGTGAAGCCCTGCACCACATAGTTGGAGGTGTGGACTTTCATCAGCAGCCCGGTCTGCGGGCCGATGGCCTCGGCATAGTCCCTGGGATGCGTGCGGTTGGTCGTGCCGACCTCGCGCAGGACGGCGCCCGCGCGGGCCATGATATCGGGCATGCGGAAGGCGCCGCCGATCTCGATCAGCTCGCCGCGCGAGACGATGGCCTCGCGCTCGCGGGCGAGCGTGTTCAGCACCAGCAGCACGGCCGAGGCGTTGTTGTTGACGAGGATCGCGTCCTCCGCGCCGGTCAGTTCCTGGATGAGACCGCGCACATGCGCGTCGCGCTCGCCGCGCTGTCCGGCCTCGATCTCGTATTCGAGGTTCGTTGGCGCGCGCATCGCGGCGACGACAGCCTCGATCGCCTCCTCCGCCAGCAGCGCGCGGCCGAGATTGGTGTGCAGCACCGTGCCGGTCAGGTTGATGACCGGGCGTTGCGAGGGCCGACCGCGCTCTTCCAGAAAGTCCAGCGCCATGCGGCCGATCTGCTCGACAGATCCCCCAATCGGCTGGCCACCGGCACGCAGCCGGTCCAGCACCTGCCGCACGGCATCGGTTGCGTACATCCGCCCATGGTTTGCGATGGCGAGCTCGCCGCCGGCGCTGCGCAGCACGGTGTCGACAGATGGCGGGCGGAAACGTTCGGGTTTGTTCATCAGGCTCCCTCCGGGAGACGCTTGATTACTCTGCTCGTCTTGCGATGAAACACGACCGTCATCCCGGGCTAGCCCCGGGATCCATCGAAGGGCTGCGGAGCCCGACGATGGATCCCGGATCTCCGCTTTGCTCCGTCCGGGATGACGGCAGTGGTTCCACGGCAGACCAACAAATCAGTATCCCAGCAGGAACGGGTTCACCCCTGCGCGTCGCCAGCCGGCCTCGGTCACCAGCAGGTCGAGCCCGAGGCTCGCGACATCGTCCGCCACCGGTTCCAGCTCCATATCCTTGCGCTGCTCGAGGATCTTCACATAGGTCCGGCACTCGTCGCAGGTTTCCGCCTTGATCGTGTCGGCAATGCCCTCGATCGCTTGATAGGCGATGCCCTTGGTTGATCCGCATGAGACGCATTTCACCCGGACATGGTTCCATTGCGCAGCGCAGAGCGAGCACTGGACATAGCGCACGCCCTCGATATTGGCGTCGCCGACCACCGTGCTGGTGACGGGCGGTCCGCCGCAGCACGGACAGACCCCGTCCGCGACCGGCTGCGGCAGCAGCGGATTGAGCTGCGCCGCGCGCCGGGCGGCAACGACCTGAAGAGCTGCGGCGGCGAAGATATGCTCGGCCACCGTCTCGACCGGCACGGCGTCCGCCAGCACCGCGGCGAACATCGCTTGACGCTCTTCACCGGTCGCATTACGGGCACGTTCGAGCGCGGCGCGGGCCAGGTCCGGCATCGCCACATCGGCAAGCAGGGTGGTAAGTCGTGCCAAGCTCTCCGAGGCGGCCGGTTCGTCGGCGAGCCCCTCGCGCGGCAGGATCGGCATGGCGTGGCCGGCGCGCTGGCGCATCTCGGTCAGGGGCGGCAGGGCAGGGGACGGGAGTTCATGCACCACCCTGTCCTGCATCTTCGACAGTTCGGCGAGGAAGGCGAGGTAAGCTTCGAGCTGGTGCCCTGGCGCCAGCGCCGCGAAGCGCATGGCTCTCAGGCCGAACAGGGTTTCGGGCTTCGGCAATCTGACGAAGGGAGGCTTGTCGCGCTCGGCGATGCCGACATTTTCGAGGGCATCGAAGCCCGGAACATTGCTCATCCTGGTCCTCTCGAACCGCACGGGTCACGGGAGGCGGAGCGGCCTGAGCCGCGCCGCAACGGGTCTTATTCGGCCGCGCCGGGGCTGTGGCGGCGCGGCGGCACCTGTCGCTCGTCGATCACGCCTTCGCGCGCTTCCTTGCGCAGCCAGAGCCTGTGGTGGCGGAAGGCCCAGCCGCCCGCCACCTTGCCTTCGGTCATCGCGTTCATGGTGCCGCGCACATAGAAGCCGGCATAGATATGGACGATGACGACCAGCAGCATCGCGATCGCCGCCAGCGCATGCAGAATATGGCCGAAGCGCTGCTGCTCGATGGTGAAGGTCGCGCCGAAATATTCGTACCAGATCATGATACCCGTCCCGAACAGGACGAGGATCAGGAGCGTCATCAGCCAGAAGACGATCTTCTGTGCGCCGTTGTACTTGCCGATTTCCGGCAGGTTCTCCTCATGGCCGGACATCACGTCGCCGATATGGCGCATCCACTGCGTGTCGACCTTCGTCCAGAAATTGTATCTGACCATCTGGACGAAGAGGATGGCGAAGCTGGCGAGCAGCACGACGCCGATCCAGGGATGCAGCGCCCGCGTGTTGGAGCCGCCGCCGAAGAAGCTCGACAGGAAGAACAGCGAAGGATGGAACAGCGCGGCACCGCTGATCGCGAGCAGGATCAGCGAGATCGCGGTGACCCAGTGATTGACGCGCACGCGGCCGGGATAGCGATCGACTGTCGTGCGCTCCTCTTCACGCCTCACGACCACGGGCAGCCTCCTCGTCGATCAGATGCTCGGCCTCTCGATCCTCCGCGCGGCTGACATCGTTGCGTCGTGCCACGATGCCATGGACGAAAGCGAAGGTGGCGGCAAAGCCGATGGCTGCCATGCCGGCATATTTGGTCAGCCCCTTCCAGAGCTCGACGACCTGGCTGATCCGCGGGTTCTGCGGCAGGTTGGCGTAGAGCTGCGGCTTGTCGGCATGGTGCAGCACATACATCACATGCGTGCCGCCGACGCCCGGCGGGTCGTAGATGCCGGCATTCTTGAAGCCGCGGGACTTCAGATCCGTCAATCGCGTCTGCGCATAGTCCAGCATCGCCTGCTTGGTGCCGAAGACGATCGCGCCGGTCGGGCAGGCCTTGGCACAGGCCGGCGCCTGGCCGACGGAGACCCTGTCCGAGCAGAGCGTGCACTTGTAGGCCTTGTGGTCGGTCTGGCTGATGCGCGGGATGTTGAACGGGCAGCCCTTCACACAGTAGCCGCAGCCGATGCAGTTCTCCGAGACGAAGTCGACGATGCCGTTGTTGTACTGCACGATCGCGCCGGGAGAGGGGCAGGCCTTGAGGCAGCCGGGGTCGGCGCAGTGCATGCAGCCGTCCTTGCGGATCAGCCATTCGAGATTGCCGCTCTCCGGGTTCTCCCATTCGGTGAACCGCATCAGCGTCCAGGTGTTCGGCGTCAGGTCATGCGGATTGTCGTAGACGCCGCGGTTGTAGCCGACCTCCTCGCGCAGATTGTTCCACTCGAGGCACGCCGCCTGGCATGCCTTGCAGCCGATGCATTTCGAGACGTCGATGAGCTTCGCCACCTCGAAATCATGGCGGACGTCCGGCGGCCTGAAGGTGGTCGCCGAGATGCGGGCGAAGTCCTGACTTTGCAATCCTGCCATCGGACCCTCCCTAGCTCACGGCCGGCCCGTTGGACGGCTCGACATTCACCAGGAACGCCTTGAACTCGGGCGTCTCGATGTTGGCGTCGCCGACGAACGGGGTGAGGCTGTTGGGGCCGAAGCCCTTTCTCGCCGCACCGGTGAAGCCCCAGTGGAGCGGGATGCCGACGACATGCACGGTCTTGCCGTCGCAGATCAGCGGCTTGATGCGCTTGGTCACCACGGCCTTGGCGTAGACCTCGCCGCGTGCCGAGGAGACCTTCACCCAGCCGCCGACCTTGATGTTCTTCTCCGCTGCCAGCTGTTCGCTGATCTCGACGAAGAACTCCGGCTGCAGCACCGCATTGACCCAGACATGCTTGGTCCAGAAGTGGAAGTGCTCTGTCAGCCGGTAGGAGGTCGCCGCATAGGGGAACTTGTCCGAGGTCCCGAGCGCGGCGAGGTCGTCCTTGAAGATGCGCGCGGCGGGATTGCCGCGGATCTTCGGGGCGAGCACGTTGGCGATCGGGCTTTCGAACGGCTCGTAATGGGCCGGGAAGGGGCCGTCCTTCATCATGCCGCGCGAGAACAGGCGGGCCGTTCCCTCGGGGTTCATGATGAACGGGCCGACATCCCGCGGCTTGGCGGTCGGCGCGATGTCCGGCACGTCGTAGCCAGTCCAGGCCGTGCCGTTCCATTCGATCAGCTTGCGCGTGGGATCCCAGGCCTTGCCGTCGATATCGGCCGAGGCGCGATTGTAGAGGATGCGCCGGTTGGCCGGCCAGGCGAAGGCCCAGTTCGAATAGGCGCCGGTATTGCCGGGGTCGCTGGTGTCGCGCCGGGCCATCATGTTGCCCCGCTCGGTCCAGCTGCCGGAATAGATCCAGCAGCCGCAGGCGGTCGAGCCGTCGTCGCGGAGCTGGCCGAAGGTGTCGAGCAGCTTGCCCTTCTCCAGCACGACCTTGGTCGGATCGACCGGGTCGGTCACGGTCGAGACGACGTAGCCGTTCATCTCCTTGGCCATCTCGTCGGGCTGCGGGTCCTGCGGATCGCGATAGGGCCAGTGCAGGTTGAGGATGGGGTCGGGGAAGGCCCCGCCCTCCTTCTGGTAGAGCGCGCGCAGGCGCATGTGGATCTGCGCCATGATCCAGGTGTCGGGCTTGGCTTCGCCCGGAGGTTCCTGCCCCGGCCAGTGCCATTGCAACCAGCGGCCGGAATTGACCAGCGAGCCCTCGTCCTCGGCGAAGCAGGTCGTCGGCAGCTCGAAGACCTCGGTCTGGATCGACTCCGGCTTGACGTCGTTATGGACGCCCTCATCCTTCCAGAACCGCGATGTCTCCGTCTGCAGCGGGTCCATCACCACCAGGAACTTCAGCTTCGACAGCGAAGCTGTGATCTTGCCCCGGTTGGGGAAGGACAGCAGCGGATTGAAGCCCTGGCAGAAATAGCCGTTCACCTTGCCCTGGTTCATCAGCTCGAAGGTGCGCAGCACGTCGTAGCCGGGCACGTCGAGCTTGGGCAGCCACTGATAGGCGAACTCGTTTTCCGGCGTCGCCGCCGGGCCCCACATCGACTTCAGGAAGCTCACCATGAACTTCTTGTAGTTCTGCCAGTAGCTCATCTGGTTGGGCCTGAGCGGCTTGAAGCCTCGCGTCGACATGTAGGTCGAAAAATCGACCTCCTTGTCGGTCCCCAGCGTGAGGTAACCCGGGACGAGATTCGACATCAGGCCGATATCGGTCAGTCCCTGGATGTTGGAGTGCCCGCGCAGGGCGTTCATGCCGCCGCCGCGCACGCCGATATTGCCGAGCAGGAGCTGCAGCATCGCCATCGAGCGGATGTTCTGCGAGCCCTTGGAGTGCTGCGTCCAGCCGAGCGCGTACATCGACGTCATCGTCTTGTCGCGCGCGGAGCATTCCGCGATCATCTTGCAGATCGCCAGGAACTTGTCCTTTGGCGTGCCGCAGATGCGTTCCACCATCTCCGGCGTATACACCGAGATGTGCTTCTTCAGCAGCTGGTACACCGAGCGCGGGTGCTGGAGCGTCTCGTCGATCTGGACATAGCCGTCCGGCCCGAGCTCGTATTCCCAGCTCGAGCGATCATAGTCGCGCTTGGCCTCGTCATAGCCGGTGAACAGCCCGTCCTGATAACCGAAGCCCTCCTTCACGATATAGGGCGCGTTGGTGAAGGCGCGCACGTAATCATGCTGGATCTTGTCGTTGTCGATGCAGTACTTCATCGCCCCGAGCAGGAAGGCGATGTCGGTGCCTTGCCGGATCGGCGCGTAGAAATCCGCGACCGAGGCCGAGCGCGTGAAGCGCGGGTCGACGACGATCAGCTTGGCGCCACGCTGGGCTTTCGCCTCAGTGACCCATTTGAACCCGCACGGATGCGCCTCGGCGGCATTGCCGCCCATGATAATGACGAGGTCGGTGTTCTTGATGTCCGTCCAGGAGTTCGTCATCGCACCGCGACCGAATGTTGGGGCCAGACTGGCCACCGTCGGTCCGTGTCAAACGCGCGCCTGGTTGTCGAACGCCAGGACCCCGAGACTTCGCACGACCTTGTAGGTCAGGAAGGCCGTTTCGTTGGTTGTCGCCGACGCCGCCAGGAAACCGGTGGACAGCCAACGGTTGACGGTCACGCCGTCCTGGTTGGTGGCGATGAAGTTCTTGTCGCGGTCGTCCTTCATCAGCCGCGCGATGCGGTCGAGCGCCTCGCCCCAGCTGACCTGCCGGAATTGGCGCTCGCCGGGGCCGCGATATTGCGGGAACTTGGTGCGCGTCTCGGAATGGACGAAATCGAGGAGGGCGGAACCCTTCGGGCAGAGCGTGCCGCGATTGGTGGGGTGGTCCGGGTCGCCTTCGATGTGGATGACCGCCGGGTGGGCGTTCTTGGACTTGTCGCCCAGGCTGTACATGATCACGCCGCAGGCGACGGAGCAGTACGGACAGGTGTTTCGCGTTTCCGTGGTGCGCGCCAGCTTGAAGGGCCGCACGGCCTGGGCGAGTGCCTCCTCGGCACCACCAAACCCGAGCGCGGCGACGGCAGAGCCGCCCAGACCCGCACCTGCGGCTTTCAGAAACTGGCGGCGCGAGAGCTCATGCAGCATCTCAACCTCCCAGGCGAACAAGAACGCCTTGTTCCTGTTTAGAATAGTGAAACCCTGCCGGAAGGCCGTCAAGCTGCCGCTTCATTGGGCAAAGTGTCGCGGCGCTAGACTTTGGGCGTACGCCTTCGCCGTCGGAACAGCGCGGCTGGCGGTGCGTTTCCCGTCGAGTCCTCCGTGCGAGGCGGTCGTCGCCCGATGAGGAGGCCATCATGCTGAAATATCTCGCGATTCTTGGAAGCGCTTCGATAGCTGTCGCTCCGTCAGCATGGGCTCAAGCACCCTCGGTCTCCTTCACCGAGATCAAGGACTTCAAGCTCTTGGCCGGTAAGGCCGAGATCGGCACGCTGCATGACGTGATCGTGACCTCGGATGGCCGATTGGCGCAGATCATCGTCGGCCGGGGCGGGGTTCTCGGGCTGGGGCAGAAGCTGAACGTGGTCGATTTGGGTGAGGTGCCGCCGCCGCGCGACGGAGCGATCCAGCTCGGCGACAGGGAAGCTGTTCTGGAGAAGCTGCGCGAATACCATCCCGAGGCGCCGCGGCCGGCACCGCCCGGTGCGCCGCCAGTCTCAGGCGCGAATCAGCAGGCGGGGCAAACGGCGAGCAGCCTGATTCCGGTTTCACCGAGCACACCGCCTGCTTCCGGTACGGCCGAGCAGCCACGCCCGGATCAGCAGCCGGCGACCCGCCCGTCGCTGGATACCGCGCAGGAAGCGGAGCAAAGCCGTGCCGCCGGCAAGACATCCGAGGCTGCCGAAAAGGCTGAGACCGGTTCGGGCTCGACCGGCATGGCGCCGCAGCAGGGAACGGGTTCGGGAGCGACACCATCCAGGGCTGACCCTGCCGTTGCCGCGGCCCCGTCTCCCGCTCCAGGCGCCGGACCGTCGCTCAATCAAGAATACGGACGTGACATGACGCCGGCAGCCCAGACAGACCAGGCCGCAGCCGGCGGCGCCTCCGACCGAAGCGAAGCCGCTGCGGACCCCTCGGCGGGATCGGCAACCGTGGGTCAGCACTGGCGCATCGGCAAGATCGTCGGAGCGAAAGTGCGGGGGCAACGGGACGGGGTGCGGGTGAAGGATGTGCGTTTCGATGGCCGCAACGTCGGCATGGTCGTGCTGGCTGATGGTGGGTCGACGCGAGAGGTGCCCTTCGCGGCGCTGATCCTGGGCGGGACGGCGGAAGAGCCGCTGGTCGCGCTCCGCCCGCTGCCGTGAGTGCACGGCGAGCCGAGTATTAGACGCCGGCGCTTTCGATCACGAGCGGCGGATCATGGGGCACGTTGACCTCCTGCGTCGGCGCGCCGCTCCACAATGACCTCAGCTGTGCCACGACATATTGGCCGAAGTGCTCATAGGGAATTCGGATCGACGTCAGCCAGGGCGCGATCCAGCGATTGATCGCATTCCCGTCGATCCCGATCAGCGCGCACCGTTCGGGAATGGCGACGCTGCTTTCGGCCGCCAGCCGATAGGCGCCATAGGCGATCATGTCGCTGACGCACAGCGCGCTATCCGGCCAGCCGCCATCCTCCACCATGTTCTTTGCAGCGGCGTAGCCGATCTCGATATGCGACAGCCCGGGCGCGCTCGCCCGGCGAATCCTGTCGGCGGCAAAGCCGCGCGCCAGGAGCCTGTCGATGAAGCCGGCTGCCCGCTCTGCGGTGCTGGACGCATTCTCTGCGGCCATCAGCACGGCCGTGCTCTCGATGCCCCGTGCCAGCAGGTAATCGGCTGCGTCCGCGCCGGCGGCGCGGTTGTCGATGCCGACATAGGCCCCGCCGCCGAGCGGGTTGCGGCGCGCGACGAAGACCATCGGGTCGCCGCGCTTCAGCGCATCGGAGAGGCCCGGGCTGCGCACCGCACTGACCATGACGTAGCCCGCGACGAACTGGTCGCGCATCGCCCGCAGGTAGTCATCCTGCAGATCGGCGCGATCATGCGTGTCGCAGAGGATCATGACGAAGCCGGCATCGCGCAGTGCGGCCTCCGTCGAGACCGCGATCGCGGCCATGGCGGGGTTGTCGAGATTGGGCGCCAGCATAGCCACGACGCGGCTGGCCCGGCGCTTGAGTGCACGCCCGACCGGGTTGGGTCGATAGCCCAGCCGCGCGATCGCTTCCTCGACGCGAACGATGGTGTCGGCCGAGGCCCGGCCGCTCTTGCCGTTGACGATACGGGAAACCGTCGCGACCGAGACACCGGTGTCGCGCGCGACGGTGGCGAGCGAAATCCCGCCTTGCCCCGGTCTTGCCTGCTGCGGTCTTGCGGCCTTCGCCGTCATTATCCTCCCCAGTCCATGCGCGCGGTGGTTTTCACTGGCAGGTGGCATCGGCCAATGAGCGCAGCAATGGCGTGCGCTTCGCCCGTTGACAAGCAAGGCAAACGTTTGCCTTAGTAGTTGTCAAGACGCTCGTTGAGGCGTCGCGATCATTCAGGGATGGAACGCAGATGCAGAGGAAGCATTGGATTTCCGCGCTCGCGCTGACGGTTGGCCTCGTCGCCGGCAGCGGGGTCTTCGCCCAGACCACGGTGCGCATCGCCTGGTATTCCGACGGCAACGAGGGCGAGGTCGTCTCCGATCTGCTGAAGCGCTTCGAGGCTGAGAACAAGGGCATCAAGGTCGTGCTCGACCAGGTGCCCTACAAGGCGATCACGGAGAATCTCCCGGTCCAGCTCGCCTCGGGGCAGGGGCCGGACATCGCCCGCGTCGTCGATCTCGGCGGCATCGCCCGCTACGCGCTCGACATGCGCCCCTATCTGAAGGACGCCTCCTACTGGGAGAACAATTTCGGGCCGTTCCTGCCCTGGATGCGCCCCGAAGGCGATTCCAGCGCGATCACCGGCTTCATGACGCAGCTCACCGTCACCGGCCCCTTCGTCAACAAGACGCTGTTCGAGCAGGCGGGCATCGCCATGCCCGGCCCCAAGGCGACCTGGGACGACTGGGGCAAGGCGGCGAAGGATGTCGCCGCCAAGGTGCAGGCGCCGTTCCCGCTGGCGATGGACCGCTCGGGCCACCGCTTCTTTTCGGTCGCGGTTTCGGAAGGCGCCAAGGTCTTCGACGACAAGGGCGAGCCGGCCGTGATCGACGACGGTTTCAAGCGCGCCGCCAAGCTGGTCTATGACTGGCACAATAACGGCGTGATGAAGAAAGAGCTCTGGGGCTCGGTTTCCGGCACGGCCTATCGCGGCGCCAACGACGAGTTCAAGAACGCCCAGGTGGTGATGTACCACTCCGGCTCCTGGCAGATCGCCCAGTTCGACAAGACGGTCGGCGACGCCTTCGACTGGGTCGCGGTTCCCTCGCCCTGCGGCGCGGCGAACTGCTCGGGCATGCCGGGCGGCGCCGGCCTCGTCGCGATCAAGACGACCAAGAGCCCGGAGGCCGTCGCCAAGGTGATGGATTATCTCGCCAGCGAACCGGTGCTGAGCGAGTTCTACGCCCGCTCGCTCTTCGTGCCCGGCCATCTCGGCATCGCGGCCAAGGGCCTCGACTACAAGGATGCCAAGCCGCAGGCCAAGGCCGCGCTGAAGGTCTTCTCGGATCAGGTCGCGCAGCTTTCGCCGGTCGCCTACAAGCTGCAGGGCTACGTCAACAACCGCGTCATCTTCAACGCGGTGATCAGCCGTCTCGGCCAGGCGATCTCGGGTGAAGGCAGCCTCGACGACGCCTTCAAGCGGATCGAATCCGACATCGCCCAGCAGATCGCCGAGCGCAAGAAGTAAGGGCGATGGCCCCCGCCGACCCGAACCCGCGCCAGGGTGGCGCGGGCGCCGCCGGCCTCCTCGCCGCGCCGCTGGCGTGGTTCATGCGGCTGGTCGACTGGCCGATGCGCGCGCTCCAGCGCGGGATCGGCGAGCGGCGGATGGCCTATGTCTTCCTCCTTCCGAACCTCGCCTTCTTCTCGCTCTTCGTCTTCCTGCCGCTCGTCATCAACTTCATCTTCTCGGTGACGGGCGGGGCGGGGCTCTTCCCCTCCGAGCGCCCTTTCGTCGGGGCGCAGCAATACGCCTATCTCTTCGACTGCGGCTCCTTCCTCGACCCCAGCTCCTGCCGCGAGGATCATTTCTGGCGCGGCGTCTACAACACCGCCCGCTTCACCGCCTTCCAGGTCACCGCGATGGTTCTGTTCTCGCTGCTGACGGCGGTGGTGCTGAACATGAAGATCCGGGCGCGCGGCTTCTTCCGGGCGGTCTACTTCTTTCCCGTTCTGCTCTCGCCGGTGGTGGTCGCGCTGACCTGGAAATGGATTCTGCAGCGCGACGGGCTGCTCAACGCCGGCATCACCTCGCTCGGCGGCGAGCGCATCCTCTTCCTGGTCGATCCCAGTTGGGCGATGTTCTGGATCGTCTTCGTCTCGATCTGGGCGCATATGGGCTTCTACACGCTGATACTGCTTGCCGGCCTGCAGGCCATCCCGGCCGATCTCTACGAGGCGGCAGAGATGGATGCGACGCCGCGCTGGCGCATGTTCTGGCGCATCACCTTGCCGCTGCTCTGGCCCAACATGATCGTCGTCATCGTGCTGGCGCTGATCCGCGGCGTGCAGACCTTCGACGAGGTCTTCGTGCTGACCGGCGGCGGGCCGGGCACCGCGACGCTGATGGTGGTGCATTACATCTACGAGACGGCCTTCGCCAATCAGGTCCAGAATTTCGGCCTGGCGGCGGCGGCCTCCGTCGTGCTCGGCGTCGTGCTCTTCGCGCTGACGCTGGCCCAGCTCGCGGCAAGCCGCCGCAAGGGGGCCGCATGAGTCTTGTGACCCGCTTGGCCACCGCCCGCCGCAAGCCGGGCCGCTGGCATTGGACCGATATCGCGGCCTATGCCTACCTCGCTTTCGGCGTCGTGCTGATGTTCGGCCCCGTGCTCTGGCTCGGCATGTCCTCGTTCAAGACGCAGGCCGGCCTCCTCGAATTCCCGCCCTCGCTGCTGCCGATGTCGCAGAAGGAGGTCGTGGTGCCCGGCCAGACTCAGAGGCTGCCGCTCTTCGAGGTCGAGATGCCCGATGGCAGCAAGCGCGTGCTGGCGCAGGTGCGCCGCATCGGCATTCAGGCGCAGATGGTCGACCCGGCCAATCCGGGCGAGACGATCCGCGTGCCGATCGACAAGCGCACTCCGGTGCGCGAATTCAAGCTCGCCACGGAGAACTACACCGAGCCGCTGGAGCGCTTCGCCTTCACGCGCTTCCTGTGGAACTCGGTCTTCGTCACGGTCGTCGCGACGATCATCACGCTGATCATCAACTCGATGGCGGCCTATGCGCTCTCGATCTACGAATTCCGTGGCAAGACGGCGGTGATGCTGATGGTGGTGGGCACGCTGATGATCCCGATCACGATCATCCTCGTGCCGGTCTATCTCGTCATCACCAAGCTCGGCCTCGTCAATTCGCTCTGGGCCGTGATCCTGCCCGGCGCGGCGACGCCGACCGGCGTCTTCCTGCTGCGCCAGTACATGCTCACCCTGCCGCGCGACCTGATCGAGGCGGCGCGCATGGACAAGGCTTCGGAGTGGCAGATCTACTGGCGCATCGTCATGCCGCTCGCCATGCCGGCTCTGGCCGTGCTCGCGATCTTCTCGATCATGTGGCGCTGGAACGAGTTTCTCTGGCCGCTCGCGGTGCTGACCAAGACCGAGGCCTACACGCTGCAGATCGGCCTCAACGCCTTCCAGGGCGAGTTGCAGACGCAGTGGCACTACCTGCTGGCGATGACGGTGGTGACGCTGCTGCCGGTCGCGCTCGTCTTCGTCTTCCTGCAGCGCTTCATCACCACAGGCATCGCCAATACAGGCATGAAATGAGAGATGTCGCTGGAACCATGCTTTCTTCGGGAAGCCCCGCCGTCATTCCGGGGCAGGCCGCAGGCCTGAGCCCGGAACCCATGAATACGACTTTCATCCATCGATACGCTGTTGGGACGGAGCCTTTGCGGCTGAGATCTGTGTTCATGGGTTCCGGGCTCGCCGCTGCGCGACGCCCCGGAATGACGGCGCGGTTCCGCGCAAAGACAGCATGGTCCAGGAGGCCCTTGGCATGGCCGAACTGAAGCTCTCCGCCGTTCGCAAGGCCTATGGCGCGACGACGGTGCTGCACGGCATCGACCTGCATGTCGCAGACGGCGAGTTCGTCGTCTTCGTCGGCCCCTCCGGCTGCGGAAAATCGACGCTGCTGCGCTCGATCGCGGGGCTGGAGGAGATCACCGGGGGCACGATCGCGATCGACGGCGCCGACGTCACTGGTCTGCCGGCATCCGAGCGCGGCCTTGCGATGGTGTTCCAGTCTTACGCGCTCTATCCGCATATGAGCGTCTACGCGAACATGGCCTTCGCGCTGGAGAATATGGGTTTCAAGCGGGACGAGATCGATAAGCGCGTCAGGCGCGCGGCTACAATGCTGCGCCTCACCGACTATCTTGAGCGCAAGCCCAGGGCGCTCTCCGGCGGCCAGCGCCAGCGGGTCGCCATCGGCCGCGCCATCGTCCGCGACCCGAAGATCTTCCTGTTCGACGAGCCGCTCTCGAACCTCGACGCGGAACTCCGCGTCGCGACCCGCAAGGAACTCGCCGCGCTCCACGCCGAGCTCGGCGGCACGATGATCTACGTCACCCATGACCAGGTCGAGGCGATGACGCTGGCCAATCGCATCGTCGTGCTCCATGGCGGCAGGATCGAGCAGGTCGGCACGCCGCTCGAACTCTACAACCGGCCCGAAAATCTCTTCGTCGCCGGCTTCATCGGCTCGCCGCGCATGAACCTGCTGCCGGGCCGCGTGACGGCGGCAGGCAGGGTCGCGCTCGGCGAGGGCGGCCAAGGGAATAAATATGAGATCGCCTGCGCGACCGGTGACCTTGCCGCCGGCGCAGCCGTGACGGCCGGCATCCGGCCCGAACATCTCGCGCTGGCGCCGGAAGGGCAGGGCCTGCCGCTCGCCATCGAGCTGGTCGAGCGGCTTGGCGGCGAAAGCTATCTATATGGCTCGGCTGCCGGCCTGCCCCAGATCACGCTCAAGCTCGACGGCCAGAGCGAGCACGAGCGCGGCCATATGGTCCCGCTCGCCTTCCCGCAGCAGAAGCTGCATCTGTTCGACGAAGCGGGAAAAGCGGTCAGGGTTTGAAGATTTGCTCCGTCATTCCGGGGCAGGCCGAAGGCCTGAGCCCGGAACCTAGAACCGATGGCTTCTCAGGAGAGGATCGGCCCGATCGACAGTTGCGGCGCCGGCGTCGGTTCTGGGTTCCGGGCTCTTCGCTATGCGAAGCCCCGGAATGACGGCGGGAACAAGATTTCGGTATTCGGAGACCATTCTATGAAAGCCCTCACGCAAGGCCGCTATCTCGGCCGCGATGGCGAAGCTGCCCTGTTCGATGTCGGGCTCGGCCACACGCTCGCCGTCCGCATCCTCGAAGGCGATATCGGCCGTGTCACGCTGAAGCCGCAGGACGGCTATCGGCTCGACCGTGGCTGGTCGATCGCGCCCGGCGGGCTGGAGCCGGCCTATGAGGGGCGTCCACGCGACGATCTCTCAGGTTTCACTTGCCCGAGCGCCAAGGTCAGCACCGGCGAGGGTTGGGTCGTTCTTTCGGCCGGCGGGCTGACGGCCGAGGTCACGCTCGCGCCCTTCGGCATCGCCTGGCGCCGCGATGGCGAGGAAAAGCCCTTCCTCCAGGACCGCACCACGCAGGCCTATCTGGTTTCGCCGCGCACCGGCGCGCTCGCGCATTTCATGGCGCGCGACTACGCCGAGCGACATTACGGCCTCGGCGACAAGGCCGGCTCGCTCGATCGCACCGGTCGCCGTTTCGCCATCGACGCGGTCGATCCCTGCGGTTTCGACGCGGAGCTGTCGGACCCGCTCTACAAGATGCTGCCCTTCTTCATCGTCGACGGGCCGGTCGGCGCGCACGGCATCTTCTACGACAACCTCTCGACCGGCAGCGTCGATCTCGGCTGCACGCTCGACAACTACCATGGCCTATTCCGCTCATGGAAAGGCGACGATGGCGATCTCGACTATTACGTGATGGCCGGCCCGACAGTGCCGGACGTGGTCCGGCGCTTCTCCTGGCTGACCGGCGGGCAGGCCTTCGCGCCGCTCTGGTCCTTCGGCTTCGGCGTGACTTCGATGGCGATCGCCGACGCGCCCGATGCCGATGCCCGCATCAGCGACTTCATCGGCAAGCTGGAGGCGCATCGCATCCCCTGCGACAGCTTCCACTTCGGCTCGGGCTACACCCAGATCGGCCATCGCCGCTACGCCTTCAACTGGAACCGGGACAAGTTTCCGGACCCGAAGGCGACGATGCAGCGGCTGAACGATGTCGGCATCTTCACCGTCGCCAATCTCAAGCCCTGCCTCCTCGACGACCATCCGCGGCTGAAGGAAACGCTCGACGGCGGCTTCCTCGTGAAGGACGGCAAGACCGGTGAGCCGGCCGTCGCACAGTTCTGGGACGGGCTGGGCTTCCACCTCGACTACACCAACCCCAAGGGCCGGGCCTGGTGGCGGAACGGCATCGAGACGGCGCTGCTCGACTATGGCTTCACCACCGTCTGGAACGACAACAACGAATACGAGATCTGGGACGAGGACGCTGTCTGCGACGGCGACGGCCGGCCGTTCCGGCAGGCGCTGGCGCGCCCGGCGCAGCCGCTGTTGATGACGAAGCTCTCCTATGAGGCGCAGGCCGAGCACCAGCCCGGCAAGCGGCAATATGCGATCACCCGCGGTGGCTGCGCCGGAATCTCGCGCTACGCCCAGACCTGGTCGGGCGACAACGAGACCGCCTGGAAGACACTGCGCTACAACCTGACGCAAGGCCTCAACATGAGCCTGTCGGGCCTATTCAGCATCGGCCATGATGTCGGCGGCTTCCACGGCCCGACGCCCGGCCCCGAGCTCTTCGTGCGCTTCAACGAGTTCTGCTCCTTATGGCCGCGCATGGTCATGAACTCCTGGAACGATGACGGCGTCGTCAACCTGCCCTGGATGTATCCGGAGATAGTGCCGCAGGTGCGCGAGGCGATCTCGTTGCGCTACCGGCTGATGCCCTATCTCTACACGCTGATGTGGCGGGCGAGCCGCGACGGCACGCCGGCGATCCGCCCGCTGCTCTGGGACTTCCCGCAGGATGCGACGGCCGTGAACACCGACGATGCCTTCATGCTCGGCCCGGACGTGCTGGTCGCGCCGGTGCTGGAGGAGGGCGCCCGCGAGCGCAGCGTCTACCTGCCGGTGCATGAGGGCGGCTGGTACGACTGGCACGAGGGCAAGCACTTTGCCGGTGGCGCGGTCGCGACGGTCGCGGCGCCGCTCGGCCGCCTGCCGGTCTTCGTCCGCGCCGGTGCGCTGATCCCGCTCGGCAATCCCGAGGGCATCGACGACCTGCGCGAACTGCTCGTCTGCGGTATCGTCGAGGGCGCCAGCGGCGAACTCTACGAGGATGACGGCGAGACCAGCGATTGGCGCGGCACCGGCGGGACCGTGCTGCGCTTCAGCGTGCGCGATGGCGAGATCGAGACCCATCAGCAGGGCGAGACCGAGCCCCGGTTCGACCGCATCGCGATCCGGCATATCGCGACAGACGGGACCAAGCCCGGCGCCTGAGCCAGTTGGGGTGCAGGGTCGGTTGGCTTGCGCCGGCCGGCCTCAATCGCTGCGGCGCGCAGCGCGCGCCACAGCGGCCGCGACCCGCTCATGCCCATCAGCCAAAATCGCCGTGGCGAGCCGGACATGCTCGGTCGGCCGCAGCGAGCATTTGCTGCCCGGCAGGACAGCGATGCCATGGGCGGCAAGCGTCACCAGTGCGTATTGCTCGGATTCGACGGGGATCCAGATACAGAGCCCGTCGGTCTCCGGCATGGCGACGCCATGCTCCGCCAGGCCGGCCAGCAATGTCCGCCGACGCTCGGCATAGATCGCGCGGGCTTTGGCGACGTGTTGCGCCGTCGCGGCATCCTCGATCAGCCAGGCTGTCGCGGCCTGCAGCAGCCGGCTCGTCCAGCCCGATGAGAAGCTGCGATAGGACTGGATCTGCCGGATGATGTTGGTTGGCGCCGACAGCACGGCGATCCTGAGATCGGGCCCGAGCGACTTCGAGAACGAGCGGATATGGACGACCCGCTCCGGCATGGTCGTTCCCAGGCTGATCGGCGGGTGAACCGAAACATCGCCGACGCCATCATCCTCGATCACCAGGGTTTCGCTGCCGGCCAGCACCGCGGCCAGTTCCTGCAGGCGCCCGGCGCTGACATGCCGGCCGGTCACGGAATGCGTGCGCGGCTGGAAGATGAAGGCGGCAGGGCGCCGCGCCAGCGCCGCCGCCAGCTGATCGGGCAGGGGGCCTTCCGCATCGCAGCCGATCGGCAGGATCTCCGCGCCGAGATCCTCGATGATGTCGAGGAGCCGCATCGCGGTGGGGTCTTCGATCGCCACGCAAGCCCCCGGCAGCACGGTCGCATGGAGAACCGAGTAGACCGCGTTGTAGCCGCCATTGGTGGCGAGGAAGGCGTCAGGGGCATAAGGCCATTGCGGCAAGACCGCGTCCCGCAGCGCGGGCAGGATAGGCGTGCGCTCGTAGCTGTTCAGGTTCTCGGCCCCGGCCGCATGCGCCAGCGCCTCGCGCAGCGGCGGCAGCAGCCCGGCATCGGGAATGGCAAATGAGAGGTCGAGCACATCAGGCGCGAAATGCGCGACGCTGCCCATGCGGGAAGGGCGCGGAGTGGCACTGTCGCCGCTGACCCAGGCGCCGCCGCGGCCGCGGCCCGAGACGATCTTCTGCCGCTTCAGCTCGCTCCAGGCCTCGGAGATCGTGCCGGGGCTGACGCCGAGCCGGAAGGCAAGGTCACGCACGGTTGGTAGCCGCAGGCCCACGGGCAGGGCGCCCGAGCGGATCAGGCCGCTGACCTCCAGCGCGAGCCCGCGTGCTGTGCGTTGCGTCAGGCGGCTTGCCAGCCAGGTTGCGTCGGTTTCGCTGTTCATCAGATTCAGAAAAGAATGTTCAGGAACGTAATATCGATTGATCAGGTAAAGTGAACATTTAATCTCGCCATATTCAAGGCTTGGAACGAGGTGTGTGTTGAAACCTGTTATCCGGCTGGCCCTGCGCGACTGGGACTTCATCACGCCGCTGCTGCTCGGCGATCTCGTCCCCGAAAAATTCGAACTGAAGATCGAGCGGCTGGCGGCCCTGCCGGACGATTTCGCCAGCGATCCGCGCTTCGATGCCTCGGAAATCTCGTTCAGCCGCTACACCACGGGCAAGGCACGTGGCGAGACCGGCGTCTTCGGCATTCCGAACTTCATCATGCGCGGTTTCCGGCATCGCTGCGTGGTCACCACGGCGGCGAGCCCGCTGAAGCGTTTCGAGGATCTCCGCGGCAAACGCATCGGCATCGCCGGCTGGCAGGATTCCGGCAACACCTGGACACGGGCCGCTCTGGCCGAATCCGGCGTCGGCATCGAGGACGCTTTCTGGGCGGTCAGCCGCCTTGGCGCGGACCACCCGATCACCGACCGTGTCGGGCGCTATGCGCGGCCCGGCCGGATCGAGGCGCTGCCGGGCCAGCCGCCCCTGCTCGACCTGCTCACGGCAGGCGAGATCGACGCCGTCCTGATGCCGTTCATGCCCAAGGGCTTCTTCTCGCCCGGCTCGCCGTTCCGCGCGCTGCTGCCTGATATCCGCGCGGCTGAGAAGGGGTATTTCGACAAGGTCGGTTACGTGCCGGGCATGCACATCATCGGGCTCAAGCCCGAGATCGTAGCGCGCGATCCCTGGCTGCCGCAGGCGCTCAGCGATCTGCTCGACGAGAGCCAGCGTGTCTGGTTGGAGAAGCGCCGCCGTTACGCCGACACCACGCCCTGGCTGATCGACGAACTGGTGCGCAGCGGACATGATCTCCCGGCGGATTGGAACGCTAGCGGTCTCGGCCCGAACCGGGTGATGATTGCCGCGTTTCTCGATCAGCTGCGGATCCAGGAGCTCGCGGAGACCGATCTGACGCCAGAGACGCTGTTCCCAGCCGCCGGTGAATTGGCGGAGCCTGCGCGCGTCGCCTGAGCGGCGCCATCTGATCAAAGACATAACGACGAAGGGGAATGTCGCCATGAAGACGATCGTGAAATTGGCCGGTGCCGTCGCGCTCTCCGTAGCGCTCATGCAGGGGGCGGCCCAGGCGCAGGACCAATCCATTCAGATCCCGAAGCAGAAGGTCGACGAGAGCCTGCGCGCCAAGCTGCCGGAAACCATCCGCAGCGCTGGCAAGATGATCTCGGTCAACAACGGCTCCTTCCCGCCCTACGAGATCGTCACGGACACCAACAAGATGATCGGCGCCAGCGCCGATCTGGCCGAGGCGCTGGGCGAGCTGTTCGGCGTCAAGATCGAGCATGCGACGGTCAACGGCCTCGCCTCGGCGCTGAGCGGCATCGCGGCCGGGCGCTTCCAGTTCGCGATGGGGCCGATCGGCGATTTCAAGACGCGCCAGGAGGCGAACGACTTCGTCGACTACGTCCGCGAATTCGTGATCTTCGCGGTGCAGAAGGGCAATCCGAAGGGCATCACCAGCCTCGAGGATAGCTGCGGCAAGAAGATCGCGGTGATGTCCGCCGGTTCGGCCGAGAAGGTCATCAAGGCGCAGGCCGAGAAATGCGCGGCCGACGGCAAGCCGGCGCTCGAGGTGATGTCCTTCACCGACCAGCCGACATCGATCCTGTCCGTGCGCTCGCGCCGGTCCGACGCGTTCTTCTCGTCGCAGGCGCCGCTCAGCTATTTCGTCCAGCAGGCGAAGGGCGATCTCGAACTCGCCGCGATCGGCAAGGCGAACGGCTTCCAGGACCTGTTCCAGGGCGCCGTTGTGCCCAAGGGCTCACCGCTCGGCGCCGCCCTGCTCGACGGCATCAAGGCGCTGAAGGCGAACGGCACCTATGCCGCGATCTTCAAGAAATGGGGGCTCGAGAACAACATGATCGACGAGCCCGGCATCAACCGGTCGACGAACTGAGCGGCGGCCGAACGATGAGCACCGCAGCTGACATGGCGGGCGATAGGCAGGCGACGTTGCGCGACGTCGCCACCGCCCACCGCCCGGTCGAATGGGGTCGCTGGCTGATCTGGGCCTTCGTGCTCGTCGTCGCGGCCAATTTCGCCTGGATCGTCGCCTGGAATCCGAATTTCGGCTGGCCGGTGGTGGCCCAGTGGTTCACCGCCGAGTCGATCCTGCGCGGGCTCTACGTCACGCTCGGGCTGACGGTCGTCGCGATGGTGATCGGCGTCGCCATCGGGCTGCTGCTTGCGGTCGCCCGGCTCTCGGACGACCGGCTGCTGAGCGGCCTCGCCGGCCTCTACATCTGGTTCTTCCGTGGCACGCCGCTGCTGGTGCAGCTCATCTTCTGGTACAATCTCTCGACGCTCTTTCCCGAAATCTCGATTTCCATCCCCTTCGGGCCGACGCTCGTCAGCTGGCACACCAACGACCTGATCACGCCGATGACGGCGGCCATCGCCGGCCTCTCGCTGAACGAGGCGGCCTATATGGCCGAGATCATCCGGGGTGGGCTGCTCTCGGTCGACAAGGGGCAGGTCGAGGCGACCGATGCCTTCGGCATGACGCGCTCGCGGGCTCTGCGCCGGGTCATCATTCCCCAGGCGATGCGCTCGATCGTRCCGCCCACCGGCAACCAGCTCATCAGCATGATCAAGGCGACCTCGCTGGTCAGCGTCATCGCCATGGCCGATCTGCTCTATTCGGTGCAGGCTGTCTACAACCGCACCTTCGAGGTCATCCCGATGCTGATGGTCGCGGTGATCTGGTATCTCGCCATCACCTCGGTCCTGAACGTCGGCCAGGGCTTCATCGAGCGCTATTACGCCCGCGGCGAGCGCGGCTCGACCCAGGCGGCGCCCGTCGTCATCGCGGAGCCCACCCCATGATCCGCAACGCAACCGACGCCGGAGCCGTGCCGCTGGTCAGCGCCCGCAACGTCCACAAATCCTTCGGCTCCAACGAGGTGCTGAAGGGCATCGATCTCGATGTCGCGTCCGGGGAGGTCGTCGTGATCCTCGGGCCTTCAGGCTCGGGCAAGTCGACCTTCCTGCGCTGCATCAACCATCTGGAGGCGATCGATCGCGGCTCGATCATGGTCGCGGGCGAGCAGATCGGCTACCGGCTCGCCGGCGAGCRGCTGATCAAGCTGTCGAACCGGGCGATCGCGGCGCAGCGCCGCCAGATCGGCATGGTCTTCCAGCAGTTCAACCTCTACCCGCACATGACGGCGCTGGAGAACATCATCGAGGCGCCGGTCGGCGTGCACCGGCACGGCCGCAAGGCCGCGACCGACTACGCGATGGAACTGCTGGGCCGCATCGGGCTGACCGAGAAGGCCAACGCCTATCCGCGCCAGCTCTCCGGCGGCCAGCAGCAGCGCGTCGCCATCGCTCGTGCGCTCGCCATCCGCCCGAGGCTGATGCTGTTCGACGAGCCTACTTCGGCGCTCGATCCCGAGCTGGTCGGCGAGGTGCTGGCGACGATGCGCGATCTGGCCGTGCAGGGGCTGACGATGATCGTCGTCACCCATGAGATCGGCTTCGCACGGGAGGCGGCCGATCGCGTCGTGTTCATGGATGGCGGGCTCGTGGTGGAGCAGGGGCGCCCGGAAGAGGTGCTGGCCAATCCACAGCATCCGCGGACCCGCCTCTTCCTCAGCCGCTTCATTCGCGAAGCGGCCTGAACTTCGATCGGACGGCCCTGCCAGCTTCCAAAGGCCTGACGGGCCGACCGCGCGCCGCCTTCACATGCCTCCAAGATGGCGCGGCAGCCACAGCGCGAGGTCCGGCCAGGCGAGCAGCATGGCGATCAGCACGAAGGGCGCGACCAGGAAGGGCAGCACCCCGCGATACATCGCGCCCAGGCTGATCTCGGGCGCCTGCGTACGGATGACGAAGAGGTTCATGCCGACCGGCGGATGGATCAGCCCGATCTCGACGACGATCACCAGGAGCACGCCGAACCAGATCGGATCGTAGCCCGTCGACAGCACGAGCGGCAGCAGCACCGGCACCGTCACCAGCACCATGCCGATCCCTTCGAGGAAGCAGCCGAGGAAGACGTAGAAGGCGACGAGCAGCAGCATCACCGCAAGCGGCGGCAGGCCGACCGCATCGATGCTCCTGACCACGGACTGGGCCATGCCGGTCTGCACGACGAAATAGGAGAAGATCGTCGATCCCAGCACGATCAGGACGAGATTGGCGGTGATGCGCGTCGTCTCGGTGAAGGCGGTGGCGACGTCGCCGCGCTTGAAGCCGCCGCGCAGGAGCCCCAGCAGGAGGGCGCCGAAGGCGCCGACCGCAGCCGCCTCGGTCGGGCTGAACCAGCCGAGATAGATGCCGCCGAAAGTGACCGCGAAAAGCAGCGCGACGTCCCAGATCGACAGCACCAGGCGGAAGGTCTGGGCCCGGCTCTCCGCCGGCAGCTTCGGCGCCGCTTCGGGCCGCAGCCAGACCCAGAGCGCCACGGTCGCGAGGTAGAGGGCGGTGAGCAGAAGACCCGGGATCAGCGCTGCCGCAAACAGCTTGATGATCGAGAGCTGGGCGATGATGCCGTAGATCATCAGGATCAGCGAAGGCGGGATCAGGATGCCGAGCGTGCCGCCGGCGGCGACCACACCCGCCGCCAGCGCTGGCGAATATCCGGCCTTCAGCATCTGCGGAATCGAGATCCGGCTCATCGTCGCCGCCGTCGCCAGCGACGAGCCGCAGACGGCGCCGAAGGCCGCCGAGGCGCCGACCGCCGCCATGGCGAGCGAGCCGCGGATGCCGGCGAAGATGCCGTTGCTCGCGCGGAACAGATCGCCGGATAGGCCGGCCATCGTCGCGAGCGCGCCCATCAGCGTGAACAACGGCAGCACCGAGAGCGAATAAGCGGAAGATAATTCGAGCGGCACCGCGCCGAAGACGAGCCTGGCCTTGGCGAAGCCGTCGATGGCGGCATAGCCGACGAAGCCGACGAGGCCGAGCGCCACGGCGACCGGAATGCGGGCCAGGATCATGCCGACGAGCGTCGCCATGCCGAGGAGGCCAATGGTGGTCGTGCTCATGGCGTGGCCTCCTCCTGGCGATGCAGTGCGGCCGCTTTCGGCTTGTTCTCGCCCCGCGGAAACATCCTGACCTGCGTGATGACGCGGCCCAGGACGACGATCATGGAAACGATGAGGGCGACTTCGATCGTCAACAGGAGCGTCCAGATCGGCACCGGCAGATCGGGCTTCTGGTCGCCGAAGCGATAGGCGTCCATGAGCGGCTGCAGGAGCGTGGCGGCGAGCAGCCCGAGGAAGGCAAGCGTCGCGATCTCGCCGATCAGGATCAGCATCGCGAGCCCACGCGGCCCCGCCGCCGCGTCGAAGATGTCGACCTTGATCTGCTCGTCCCGCCGGAAGCAATCCGGCAGCGCCAGGAAGGCGACGAGAACCAGCGTGACCTCGACGAGGTCGAGCGTGCCGTGGATCGGATGGTTGAAGGCGAGCCGCCCGCCGATGTCGAGCATCGTCCAGAGCAGCATCACGGCCAGCGCGATCGCTCCGCAAGCTGTCAGAAGACGCGCCGGATCGAAGCGATGTCCTGCGCCGCCGCCGGTCATTGCGCCCTGCCCACGGCTGCCCGCAGCCGCTCGTAGAAGTCGCGCGCCTTGGGGTTCTTCGCCTCGGCCTTGGGCAGGAAGGCGGCGGCGATGGGCTTGGTCTTCTCCTCGAAGGCGGCCCGTTCGGCGGGTGTCAGATCGACGATCTCGACATTGGCCGCGCGCAGATACTTCTCGCCGTCATCCTCGGCCGCGTCGTAGAGCGCGCCGATCTTCCGCGCGGCCTCCGGCCCGGTGGTCTCGTCGATGATCTTGCGCAGGTCTTCCGGCAGGGACTTGTAGCGCTCGGCATTCATGACCAGCGCGAAGGTGCCGGCGGACGCCTTCAGCGGCGTGACCGACTTCATGCTCTCGGCCATCTGGAAGGACTTTGCCGCCTCGTAGTTGAACAGCATGCCGGTGATGGTGCCCTTGGCCAGCGCGTCTGAAAGCTCTGCCGGCGTGACAGCCGCCGGGCTGCCGCCCCAGGCCTCGATCATCGCGGACGCTATCGGCCCGTTGTGCCTGATGCGCAGGCCGCGCATCGCGGCAGGGTCGCGCACCGCGCCGCGGTTGAAGAACAGGCTCACCGTCGGCGTCGCGATGAAGTAGAGCAGCTTCGTGCCTTCATGCTCGGCGGCGAGATCGGCGGCCATCCCGGTCACGATCGCGGAGGCCTCCGCAGTGCTGATCGCCTTGGAGGCGGCGCCTTCACCGCGATTGAAGATGTAGGGGATCTGGGTGAGCTCCGTCAGCGGGAAGCGCCCCGGCAGCGCACCGTGCAGGAAGAAGGCGATATCGGCGACGCCGGTGCGGGCGAGATCGTATTGCCGTGGCATCGGCCCCATCTGCGCGGCGGGGAAGATCGTCAGCTTGAGCCGCCCGCCCGAGCGCTTGGCAAGATCGTCGCCCCACTCTTCGAGCTTCTTGTGAAGCTGGTGGTTGGGAGGCAGGTAATGCGAGACCTTGAGCTCGATGGTCTGCGCGAGCGCACCTGCCGCTGAGAGAGACAGGCCGAACAGGGCGCCCAGCAAGGCGCCCGCCATTCCTCGTATCATCGTTTCCTCCCCGATTGTTTTGTCGTTGGTCTTCTATGCGGCCGTGGCAGATACCGGTGCGACCGCTCCCTTTTCGATGGCCCCGGTGACGCGTGCGAGCAGTTCCGCCGCATCCGCCGGCAGGGCGTCGCTGCGCCAGGCGACGTGCTGGTCCGGCCGGATCAGCGCGAACCGCGCAGCGTAACGCGCAGGCAAGCGCCGGTCCCCCGGAGCGAGAACCGTCAGCGGGATTCCGAGGTGCTCGGCCACTGCTGCGAAGCCTGCCGCCTGCTGCGTCTCGCCCGCCGTGACGAGCAGCGTGAAGCCGGAGCCGAAATTGTCGTAGAGCGACGAGCCGTCGTTCAGCCACAGATGCGGCGCGAGGCAGCCGGGATGGGCCGAGGGCACATAGAGCATGAAATGCTCCGGCGGCGGCTCGCTGCCATCCGGTACGATGACCGGCGAATCCGCGTAACGCGAGCCCAGCACGATGCCGAGCGTCCTGAATTCGCGCAGCTTGGTCGCCTCGATGATCTCGCCGACCTCGCGGCGCGTCGCCTCGCCGAGCGGCCCGGGATCTTCCAGCCCCGGCCGGACGAGCTGATTGCCGAGCACGCCGTAATTGATCACCGCTTCCGCGATGGTGCGTTCATGCACCTGGCGCCGCTCCGCCTCGTAGCTCGCCAGCAGTTCAGGCCCGCCCCAGCCCTGGAGCGCGGCGGCGAGCTTCCAGCCGAGATCGACCGCATCGCCGATGCCCATGTTCATGCCGAAGCCGCCGAAGGGCGGGTGGAGATGGCAGGCGTCGCCAGCGAGGAAGACGCGCCCCTCCTCGTAACGATCGGCAACCAGCTTGTGCGCGACCCAGGGGTCCTTGCCGACGATCTCGATCTCGAGGTCGTGCAGGCCGGTGCCCTGGCGGATCAGGGCGACGGGGTCGACGCTCGCCGGATCGATGTCGTTGGCGAGCTTGGTGACCATGAAGAACCACAGGCCCTGCCCATCCATCGGCCCGAGCAGCGAGGGCAGCTCCTCGTTGATCATCCAGTACATGATCGCCTCGCCATGCGCATGGCAGCTGGCGAGGTCGGGAGCGCGGAAGATGATGTTGTAGTTGCGCGAATAGGCCCTGTCGCCGGTCATCGTCGCGCCGATGGCGTCGCGCACCAGGCTGCGCGCGCCGTCGGCGCCGATGAGGTAGGCGCTCCTGACCTGCTCGACCTTGCCCGTCGAAAGGTCCTTGAGTTCACTGGTGACGCCGCCGCCATCCTGCTTGAAGGAGGCGAGTTCGGTGCTGAAGCTGATGCTCACGCCCGGCAGCGAGGCCGCATGCTCGCGCAGCACCTCCTCCAGCACATATTGCGGCACCCACTGGGCGGATTCCGAATAGAGGTCGTTGCGCGCCGGGCTGCCGTTCAGCGCGTTCTCGAAGCGCGCGAGCCTGGGCCCGGTCATCCGCGTGGCGAAGACGACGTTGGAGGGATAGTCGCGCGGGATCGGCGAGACCTCGCGCAGCCTGTCGGCGATGCCCCAGCGGCGCAGATGCTCGCGGGTGCGGACATTCGTCGTCTTTGCGCGCGGCGCGTAGCCGACCCGGTCGTTGCGCTCCACCACGAGGCAGCGCACGCCGCGGCTGCCGAGTTCGATGGCGGCGGCTAGCCCCACAGGGCCGGCGCCGGCGATCAGCACGTCGATCTCGTTGCCGCTGTCCTTCACCGCATGTCCCCTTCCGTCTTGCTCAACGATGCCCGCCCGGTCACGCGGCGGTCTGTGCGGCTGCTTCCTGAGCAATGGGATTGACCAGCAGGCCGATGCCCTCGACCTCGACCTCGCAGACATCGCCGGGCTTCATGAAGAGCGGCGGCTTGCGCGCACCGCCGACGCCGGCAGGCGTGCCGGTGACGATGACATCGCCCGGTTCCAGCGTGATCGCCTCGCTGATGATCGCGATCAGGCTCGCGACATCGAAGACCATGGTGTCGGTCGAGGCGCTTTGGACGGTCTGGCCGTTGAGGCGGGTTTCGAGCTTCAGCCCCTTCGCGCCCGGAGGCAGTTCGTCCGCAGTGACCAGCGCCGGGCCGAAGGCGCCGGTGCCGTCGAAATTCTTGCCGACCGTCCATTGCGGCGACTTGAACTGGTACTCGCGCACCGAGCCTTCGTTGAAGACGGCGTAGCCGGCGACGAGATCGAGCGCGGCGGCCTTCGGCACATGCTTGCCGTGCCGGCCGATCACCGCCGCGATCTCGCCCTCATAGTCGAGCTGGTCCGAGAGGTTCGGCCGGATCATCGGCGCCCGATGACCGATCAGCGTCGTCGAGAAGCGGCCGAAGAGCGTCGGATAGTCCGGCTGCTTGAAGCCGCTCTCCGCCGAATGATCGGCATAGTTCAGGCCGACGCAGATGATCTTGCCCGGACGCGGCAACACCGGCAGGAAGGTCGCCCGCTCCGGGTCGAGCACTGCAGAGGCCGGGGCCTTGTCGAGCGCGGCGGCGACGGCGGCCCGTGCCGCAGGCCCGCCCTCGATGAAGGCGAGCATGCTTTCCGGCAGGCCGGTGCCGACCGCCGAGAGATCGACGAGATCCTGGCCGCGATAGGCCGCCAGCCGGGCCTTGCCGTTGCGGGAGATGGTGGCGAGACGCATTGAAGGCACTCCTTCGGATTGAGCTCAGGTGCCAGCTATCCAGCCGGCTCCGATCGATGTCAGGCTTGGCCGAACAGCACGGACAGGCGCCGCTCCGCGAAGCGCCATTCCCCATCCGGCTCCTTGCGGTAGCGGTCGGCGTATTCGCAGATCAGGAAGGGCGTGGCCGAGCCCGGCCCGGCGCCGTCATGGCGATAGAGCGTCAGCACGACGAAGCCGCGCGCGGTGTCGGGCGAAACGGCCTCGATCAGGATGTTGCTCTGGACGTGCCGCGAGCGCCTCTCGCGCATGGCCGCGCGCTCCGCGCCCCAGGCGGCGATGGCCGCGCGCCCGACCTTGTCGGGGCCGACGCCATAGAGCGCGGCATCCGTGGTGAACAGCTCGCCGATGCGATCCGACTCGCCATGGTCGATCAGCCAGGCATGGCGCTGGATCAGATCCTCGATCGCCGCGCGATCCTCAGGGTTCAGTCGGGCTGTCATCGCTGACGAACCTCCGCCTTGCCGTCAAATCGGCAGGCCGAGATCGGGCGGCGCACCGGCCGGTTCGTAGTCCCCCTTGCGCATGCCCGTGTGCAGCGCTTCGAAGCCGGCCCCGCCCTTATGGGCTTGGTAGACGCGTTCGGGGTCGAAGAAAGTCCCGATCGGGTTTTCCCTGAAATCCGGCGACGTTCGCATCCATTCGCTGGATTGCGCCCAGTCGCCATAGCTGTCGCATTGCAGCTCGACGAAATTGCCCTCGGGATCGCGATAGTAGATCGAGATCGTCATGCCATGGTCGAGGCAGAAGGCCGGCAGGATGCCCTCGTCACGCAGCCGGGCATAGGACGACATCAGGTCGGCGAAGCTCTCATATTCGAACGCGCTGTGGTGCATGCCGTTATGGCTGCGCTTGTCGGGATCGTCGCCGAGACCCGGCGCTGACAGAAAGGCTACGCGGTGATTGGCTGCGTCATTGGTCGTCCAGGCATTGTTCGCATCCTGGAAATTCGGCGTGGAGCCGACCACCCGGCCGTACCAAGCGACCATCTCCGCGAGGCGGCTGGTCTTGAACGTGACGTGATGGAAGGCGGGCTTGATGATGTCCATGCGTTCCTCCTGCGGCGCCATTCTTCCCGTGAGGGCGCGGCGCCTGCGTTTTCGGTGGAACAGAGCTAGCGGACGGGCATATACCTGAATAGATGACAATAATGCCGGAGCGATAGCAGTTTGATATCGCTTCGGTGCGCTCGGCGGGAGGCCGGATCATGAAGCTTCATCACTTCGAGGAAGTCGTCGCGATCGCCGAGCGTGGCAGTGTCAGGGCGGCCTCCCGCCATTTGCGGATCGCGCAGCCCGCGCTGACGCGCAGCCTCGCCATGCTCGAGCGTGAATTGGGGGCGCCATTGTTTGAGCGGCGCGCCCGCGGCGTCGTCTGCACGCCCTTCGGCCAGGCCTTCATCGCCCGTGCTCGCTCGATCCTGTCGGAGATTCGCCGCACGCGCGAGGAGATGGAGCAGCTGCGCGGAGCCGGCACGGGCACCGTGACGGTCGGCCTTTCGATCGCTGCGCATCTCGCGCTGCTGCCGTCGAGCCTGCGGCCCTTCCGGGCGCGCTACCCGAACATCAAGCTGCATATCATCGAGGGCTTCTATCCCACCCTCGAAACGCGACTGCGGGACGGCTCGGTCGATTTCTACATCGGCCCGGAGGGCGGGGCGCAGGCCGTGCCTGAACTCAGCCTCGAAGTGCTCTTCCAGAACCGCCGCGTCGTGCTCTGCCGGGCAGGGCATCCGCTCGCGGGCGCGACGTCGTTGCGCGACCTCGTCGGACAGGACTGGGTCACGACGTCGATCACGGCGGATGACAGCGCCGAGATCAACGCATTCTTCGCCGGCCACGAGCTGCCGGCGCCGCATCTGGCGGTGCGTAGCCAGTCCGCGCTCACCTTGCTGACATGCCTCGCCAATAGCGACCTGCTGGCGATGGTGCCGAGCCAGTGGCAGGATTTCGAGATGACCGGGCAAGCCCTGACCACGATCAAGATCGTGGAGGAGCTGACCGCGCCGGCGCTCGTTGTCGTGCGCCGGGCCGATCTGCCGTTGACGCCGGCGGCGCTTTATCTTCTCGATCTGATGCGGCGGGCGAAGTCGCGGCTCGCAACGCCCGGTAGCCGCCCTCCGCCGGAACCCCAACTGCAGAACGTCGTGACGGCCGGCGGTAAGGCGACGCCGGCCGGTCGTTCTAAAGCCGGATCCGATCAGGTTGAATCAATCTGATCGAATTCGGCTGTAACTCCATGATGCAACTTGTTTTCCGGCTTCAGCGCTTGAGAGCCGGGCAGGCGCTTTCGCTCAACGGCCGGAACGCCTGGTCGCCCGGAATGGTCGCGAGGACATCGTAGAGATCCCACTCGCTTTTCGACTCCGAGGGCTGCTTGGCGCGGAAGACGTAGAAGTCATGGACCATGCGGCCGTCCGCGCGCAGCTTGGCGTTGCGCACGACGTCGTCCTCGATCGGCAGCTCGCGCATCTTGGCGATCACGGTCTTCGCCTCGTCGGACTTCGCGGCGGCGACAGCCTTCAGATAGTGCCGGACCGACGAATAGATGCCGGCCTGGATCGCCGACGGCACGGCGCCATGCGCGGCCTTGAAGCGCTCGGAAAAGGCGCGGGTGCGCTCGTCGAGGTTCCAGTAGAAGCCTTCGGTCAGCACGGTGCCCTGCGCCGAGGCGAGGCCGACGCTCTTGACGTCCATCGCGGTGAGAAAGAAGGCGACGAGCTTCTGCTTGTCCTGCCCGATGCCGAAATCGCGGGCGGTCTTGATGCCCGCGACCGTGTCGCCTCCGGCGTTGGCGAGCGCGATGAAATCCGCGCCTGAGCCCTGCGCGGTCAGCAACTGCGACGAGAGATCCACCGCAGGGAAGGCGTGCCGGATCGACCCGACATAGGTGCCGCCCTTGGCTGTCACCAGAGTCTTCGCGTCGGCCTCGAGCTGGTGGCCCAGCGCATAGTCGGCCGTGACGAGGAACCATTTGGTTCCGGGCTTGGTCAGGTAGTTCGCGACACCGGCGACCTGGACGTAGGTGTCCCACAACCACTGCACGATATGGTCGGGCTGGCAGGCATCGCCGGTGAGGCGCGCCGTGCCGCCGGGGAACAGGCCGACCCGGTTCTTGTCCTTGAGCAGCGGCGGAATCGCGAGCTGCAGCGAGGCGTTCGACATGTCGGCGAGGACGTCGACACCCTGCCGGTCGATCCATTCGCGTGCGATGGTCGAGCCGATATCGGGCTTGTTCTGATGGTCGGCCGAGACAACCTCGATCTTCATGCCGGCGCATTCGGCCTTCATGCAGTCATCGACGGCCATCTGCGTTGCGACGATGGAGCCCTTGCCGGTGATGTCCGAGTAGACGCCGGACATGTCGGTGAGCACGCCGATCTTGACGGAGCCCCCCGAAATCTCGGCGCGGGCCGCGCCGGCGAGGCACAGCGCGGATACGCCGGCCAATGCTGCGATGAAGCGTTTCATGGTCCCTCCCAGGTCCTTTTTTGATTGCGATGCGGTGCGTGATGTCGCGGCGACTACCAATGCGCCATGGGCAGCCCGGCGACGGGTGAGCGGAAATACGGAATGCGCGAGGCCCGCAGACTGCCGACATAGGCCGTCCCGAGATCGGGGCCGCCGAAGGTGATGCTGGCGAACCAGGGTGCGATCGTGCCGCCGCAGGCGAGCATCAGCTCGGAGGTCACTTCGTCGCGGGCAAAGGCGGCCATCAGCGCCTTGCCGGCCTCGCTGCCGCGGTCGTCGTCGAGCAGGATGCGCAGATCGCCGTCGGGCGTGATCGCAAAGATCCGGTCGACCATCACATGGGTGCCCCAGAGATTGCCGTGAGCATCGAAGGCGATGCCGTCGATGAAGGCGCCGTGATCGCTGGGACCAAAGGTCTCGCGGTCAGTCAGGCTGCCATCGGGCTGGACGCGCAGCCGCGTCACCCGGCAGGCGCAGGTCTCGGCGACATAGAGCCACTCCTCGCGGGCATCGAGCCTGATCTCGTTGGTGAAGGCGAAGCCGTCGGCGACGATCCGCAGGCGTCCGCCATCATAAAGGGCGATATAGCCGTCGCGGATGGTCGGGCTCATCGCCCGCATCCAGTTCTGCGTCCGCGTCGAGATCGTCATCCAGACGCGGTCGCGGCTGTCGCGCAGCACAAAATTGACCTTGCCGATGGGCTGCCCGTCGATGGTGTCGACCAGCACGCGGGTCTCGCCGCCGCGCGTCATCAATTCCAGACGGTCCGTGCCGAAATTGGAGATGAGGATGTCGCCATTGCCCGCGAAGGCGAGGCCGTTCGGCAGCGTACCGGAAACGAAGCGCGCTTCCTCGTCAGCCGCGTCGGTGAAGCGGCGGCTGGCCGTCTGGGTAATCAGGCGCTGCGTGCCGTCGGGCCGGATATGCACCACGCCACCGCGCGCATCGGCGCTCCATAGCGAGCCGTCGCGCTCCGCGAGGATGCATTCTGGCCGTTGCAGGCCTTCGCCGACATAGCGGATCGCCGCAGGATCGACCGTGAAGCCATCGAGCGGATTGGGGCTGCGCGACATCGGTGGCCTCAGAAATTCACTCGGTCGCCGCCCTTGAGGCCGAGCGTGGCGCGGGCCTCCTCCGGGGTGGCGATCTCGTAGCCGAGTTCTTCGACGATGCGGCGGATCTTGGCGACCTGCTCGGCATTGGAGGTGGCGAGCTTGCCCCTGCCGATGAACAGGCTGTCCTCCAGGCCGACGCGGACATTGCCGCCCATCATCGCGGCCTGCGTGCAGAACGCCATCTGATGACGGCCAGCCGCAAGAACAGACCAGTGATAGTCCTTGCCGAACAGCTTGTCGGCAGTGCGCTTCATGAACATCAGATTCTCAGGGTCGGCACCGATGCCGCCCAAAATGCCGAAGATCAACTGCAGGAAGACCGGGGGCTTGAACCAGCCGCGATCGAGGCAATGCGCGAGATTGTAGAGGTGGCCGACATCGTAGCACTCGTGCTCGAACTTGGTGCCGTGCCCCTCGCCGAGCAATTTGTAGATGCGCTCGATATCGCCGAAGGTGTTGCGGAAGATGAAGTCCTTGGTGCCGGCGAGATAGGGCTGTTCCCAGGGGTGTTTCCAGTCGCTGTACTTCTCCGCCAGCGGGTGCAGCGCGAAATTCATCGAGCCCATGTTGAGCGAGCACATCTCGGGCGCGGCCTTGAGCGGCGCCGCGAGGCGCTCATCCACCGTCATGGTCAGGCCGYCGCCGGTGGTGATGTTCACCACCGCGTCCGTCGCCTGCTTGATGCGCGGCAGAAACTCCATGAACACGGCGGGGTCCGGCGTCGGGCGGCCGTCCTTGGGGTCGCGGGCGTGCAGATGCAGGATGGCCGCGCCGGCTTCGGCGGCGGCGATGGCCTGTTCCGCGATCTGGTCGGGCGTGATCGGCAGATGCTCGGACATGGTCGGCGTATGGATGCCGCCGGTGACGGCGCAGGTGATGATGACCTTGCTCATGGGCGTCTCCCTTGCTTTTCGTTTCAGGCGGGCAGGATGGCGACGGCGCGTGTCCAGCCGGCGGACCCGTTGCGGACCTTCACCGGCAGGCAACTGACCATGAAGCCGGTTGCCGGCAGCGCTTCGAGATTATGCAGCTTCTCGATCTGGCAGTAGCCGGCCTCGCGCCCGGCCTTATGGCCCTCCCAGATCAGCGAGGCGTCGCCCGTCTCGGCGAAACGCCGGGCGGTATGGCTGAACGGGGCATCCCAACTCCAGCCATCGGTGCCGACGACCTTGATCCCTTGACGGACGAGATGCAGCGTGGCCTCGCGGCCGAAGCCGCAGCCGGAGTCGATATAATCGGCCTGTCCGTAGCGGCTTCCGGCGCGGGTGTTGACCACCACGATTTCGAGCGGGCTGAGGCGATGGCCGATCCGCTCCAGCTCGGCATCGATCTGGGCGGGGGTGACGACGTGACCATCCGGAAGATGGCGGAAATCGAGCTTCACGCCCGGCTGCAGGAACCACTCCAGCGGGCATTCGTCGATCTTCAGGGCAGGGGCGCCGCCATCCTGCGTCGGGTGATAATGCCAGGGCGCGTCGACATGGGTGCCGTTATGCGTCGAGATCGTCGCAAGCTCGACGGCCCAGCCCATAGCGTCCGGGAGTTGCTCAGGCTTCAGGCCGGGAAAAGCCGCAGCGATGTCCTTCGCGGTGCCCTCATGGGTGCGGTAGTCGATCCTGACCTTCTGGAAAGGCGGATCGGCAGGCACATCGTTTTCGAGCGGGATCGAGAGATCGACGAGGCGCCCGGTCGGCATCATGCTGGTTTCCTTCCCGTCCCGATGTGCTTTTCTCGGCATAATTTGGACGAACGTCCGACCAATAGCGTAAGATGCGCTTTCTGGTAAGAGGAAATCGCGCAGCGCGGAGGCGTTGCGAAGGAAAGGGATTCGATGTCAGGGGCGTCGACGCGCGAGCGCATTCTCGACGCTGCGGAGCGGACATTCGCGGAACGTGGCGGCGCCGATGGCGCTTCGATGCGGGATCTCGCGGCCGCGGCTGACGTCCGGCTTTCGCAGCTGAGCTATTACTTCGGCTCGAAGGAGGCGCTGTATCGGGCCGTCTTCGCCCGCCGGGCGGATGCGCTGGCCCTGGCACGCGGCACGGCGCTCGGCGTGGCGATGGCCGTGTCCGCGCCTGATATCCGTGCGGTGGTCGAAGCCTTCATGGGCCCTTCCGTGCGCCAGCGTTTCGCGGAAGGCGTTCAAGGGGCGGCGTTCGCGCAGCTGACGGCCCGCGAGGCGGTCGATCCGCGCGAGGCCGCGCGCGGTGTATTGGCCGAGCATTTCGACCCCACGGCCAGCGATTTCCTGGCGGCATTTGCGCGGCTCTACCCGGGTTCATCCCCCGCTTGCCGCGTCGATGCCTATCTTTTCATGGTTGGAGCGCTGGTCATGACGATGGCGTCCGGCGACCGCGCCGCACGGCTCGATCAGGAGCGCCGTGATGCCCCCCCAGGCGAGAACACCGAGCTATTGCTCGAACATCTCATCACATTCTGCGCTGCCGGAATTGTCGGGTTGCTGGCGAGAAGGAACGGCGGATCGGCCGGGGCCTGATTGCCTTCGGCGACCCGGCGAAACCGATTATGATCCGCAGAGATGGATTGCCCATCGCACGACTGCAGAACGCAGGCTTCAATCTCTCTCCAAGCAGAAATTCGAAGGTATTTTCTATCCGAGCAGTGCCATAACGCCGCTCGGCCGCGTCTGTCATGCGGCCGAACGGAGCTTGATATGATCGACCGCAGAACTCTGCTGGCTCTGGCGGCCGGTACCGTGGCCGGGATCGGTCAGGGCTTCGCTCAAAGCACGACGCTGCGCATCGGCTATGTGCCGGTCATCGGAGCGAGCGCCCTGTTCGTCGTCGCAGGAGACGGATCGGCACGAGATGCCGGCCTCGACCTCAAGCTCAGCAAGTTCGACTCCGGCCCGAACGCCATCCAGGCCTTCGCCTCCGGGACGATCGACATCCTGGTCATCGGCGTCGCTCCGGTGGCCGTCGCCCGCGCCCGCGGACTCGACACCGCGATCATCACTGCCGCTGCCGTCGGCGGTGCCGCCTTCATGGCGGGTCCCACCCTGGCCAAGGCCTTCGCCGAAAATGGCAACGACCCGGCCAAGGCCTTTGCCGCCTTCAAGGCTGCGACGGGCCGCAAGGCCAAGTTGGGCACACTGCCGCCCGGCGGCGTGCCGACGGTCGCCCTTCACCATTGGCTCTGGAAAGTCGGCAAGGTCGAGCGATCCGACGTCGAGATCGCCAATATGGGCATCGAGGTGGTGCAACAGGCCATGCTGACGGGCGCCATCGATGGCGGCACGCTGCTCGAGCCTTCGGTCACGCTTGTTTCCGAGCGGGACCCGCGCATCAAGCGCATCGTCAATTCGCCGGACATGTTCCCGAACATTCCAGGTGTCGTCGTCGCGGCATCGGGCGACCTCCTCAAGAACCGGCCCGATCTGGCCGAGCGTTTCGTCGGCCTCTTCCATCGAGCGACCGAGCAGATTCGCAGCGAGCCGGCCAAGGCGGCGCCGCTCGTGCTCGCCGTTCTCGGCGGCGGCCTGGTCGAGGAGGGCACGATCGCGCGAGCCCTGACCTCGCCGGCAGTGAGCTTCGTCAACGACCCCGGCAGGATTCGCGGGGCAACCGAGGAGCTGCTCGCCTATCAGGTGGAACTCGGCGACTTCCCCCAGGCCCCGGCGCTCGACGGCCTGTTCGATCAGGCTCTCTACGAACGCGGCGTGCGGACCGCAGCGCGCTGAGCGGCGCGCCTCAAAACGGGCTGGATAGGGTGGCGCTACGCAACGCTATCGATCAGCTACCAGCGTCACAGGCGCAACGCTGAGCGCCCGGATAGCTGGCCTCCGTTTTCCGCCTCAAGCGGATTGGGCAGGGCCGAGCAGGGCGAGCCTGCGGCGCACGCCTTCGTCGTCGAGCAGATTCCCGGCATCGCCATCCAGCCGGTGGCGCCAATTGGGCTTCTCGATCGTCGTGCCGGGGACGTTGGGCTGCACGCGCAGGCCGAGCGCATCCTCTATCGGCACGATCTTCAGCGTGCAGGGCGTCGCGGCGATATAGCGGATCGCCGCGTCCACCACCGGAGCGGTGTCATCGGGAGCAGGGCGCTCGCCCTCGGCCAAACCGGCATCCTGAAAGGCGCCCCAAAGCACGCCGCGCTCCCAGGCGCGGGCATTTTCCGGTTCGGCGCCATCGGCCGGATCGATATCCGAGCCTGCCCACCAGCCTGCGGTCGRCACGAGATCATGAGTGCTCGTCAACGCGACCGCCTGTGGATCCCAGTCCCACGGCCGGACATAGCCGCGCTCGGTGCGCTCGAACCGCAATACGCGCAGGCCGGCGACGCCCTGCTCGCGCAGATAGTCGCGGAAGCCGTAGGGCAGGGTGCCCAGATCCTCGCCGATGACGATGGCACGGTGCCGCCAGGATTCGAGCGCGATGAGCCGGAACAGCGTTTCCGAGGGAAAGCTGACATAGGCGCCGTCGAGTGCGCCCGCACCTTCGGGGATGAGCCAGAGGCGGCTCATGCCCATGACGTGGTCGATGCGGATACCGCCGACATGGCGCAGGCTCGCGCGCAGGGTTTCGATGAAAGGCGCGTAGCCGCTTGCCGCGAGGCCGCGCGGGGAGAAGGTGGTCAAGGCCCAGTTCTGGCCGTCGGCGGCGTAGTAGTCGGGCGGGGCGCCGATGCTGAGCCCGTGCAGGATCTCGTCCTGCCGGCTCCAGGCATGGCTGCCGGACCCGTCCATGCCGATGGCCAGATCGGCGATGAGACCGACCATCATGCCGGCATCCCGGCACGCGCGCTGGGCTCCCGCGTAGGAGCAGCTCGTGAGCCATTGCAGGAAGATATGATAGTTCACATCGCTCGCATGGGCCCCGGCGAACGCACCGACCTCGGCACCGTCGGGGTCGCGATAGCCCGGGAGCCAATCGCGCCAGCTCCGCAATGTCGGGTCGCGCGCCAGCTCTGCTGCGTGCAGCACCTCGAAGATCGCGTGAGAGCGCAGCAAGGGGGAGGCCTCGTCAGCAAAGCGCTGAAAGGCCGCGCGGGGCTCACTGCCGCCATCCGTGCCGAGCAGCCCGTCGAACAGGCCCCGCAGGAAGCGCTGTTTCAGTGGGGTCGCGGCAAGCCAGTCGATCTGACTGAGGCCGGAGAGCCGCTCCATCTCCTCCGCGAGTCCTTGGCGCGCGATGACATCGCGGATCAGGCCGTCCGGCAGCGCCGCGACGGGATCGGCATGAAGAGGGTTGTAGAAGAGCCGTGTCGAAGGGGAGTAGGGGCTGAACTGGGCGGGCAGGGCGCCGTAGAGCGCGTGGACGGGGCTGATCGCCAAGGTGTCGGCGCCCTGGGCGGCTGCGGCGCGCCCGAGCGCGGCAACCCCAGCGAAATTGCCGATGCCGCCGTCATTGTCGCTGCGCAGGGAATAGATCTGGGCGGCCAGCCCCCAGCCGGCGCGCCCGCCCGACAGATCCGGGAAGGTGATGCAGCGCGCCGGGGCGACCGCAACTGTGATGGTCCCGCTGTCGAGCTGGATGCTGTGGTAGCCCGGCTCGTCGAAGGCGGGCAGGGACAGGCGATCTCCCGATCTGTCGGCCGTGACGGTGCGGCGCGTTCCGTCCTCCCGAACCGTCTCGACAGTCATGCCGGCTTCGCCTGCCACCGGCAGGTCGACCGGTCGGCCGACACGGGCGGTCACGAAACTCGCCGAACCCGAGAGCGGGTTGGCTTCGATGGCAGCGAGCGAGTTGCGCAGGGCCTCGTCGCCAGCCGTGGGCAGACCAAGCGCCAGCAGGATGGCGCGCAGGCTGTCCGGCGAGACCTGGCGCAGCGTGCCGGTCTGGTCGGTCCATTCGGGCGCGATGCCGGCGCGCATGGCGAGCTGGCGCAGGATGTCGTCGGTCATCGCTCGCTCCGAAGCTCAGATCTTGCGCGCCGGGCCGGCATGTTCCAGCACGACCAGAGACAGCGGGGGCAGGGTCAATGACAATGATTGCGTCTGCCCATGCGCGGCCACGGGCTCAGCCACAACCTGCCCGCCATTGCCCAGGTCCGAGCCGCCATAGGCGGCCGCGTCGCTGTTGAGCCGTTCCGCCCAAAGGCCTGAAGCGGGGACGCCGACGCGATAATCGTGGCGCGGGACCGGCGTCATGTTCGAGACGACGAGCAGGGGCGGCCGATCGTCCCCGGCAGATCGCGCGAAGGCGAAGATGGCGTTGACGTTGTCGTCCGCGATGACCCAGTCGAAGCCATCGGGGCTGTGGTCCAGGCGATAGAGCGCCGGGGTCGCGCGATAGAGCGCATTGAGATCGCGCATCAGCTGCATCGCACCGCGACGCCGGACGTCGTCATCGGCGGGCCAGGGGAAGGGAGCATCGACGTTCCACTCGTCTTCCTGGCCGAACTCGCAACCCATGAAGAGCAGCTTCTTGCCCGGATGCGTCCACATCAGCGCAAGGCAGAGGCGCAAATTCGCGAAGCGCTGCCAATCGTCGCCGGGCATGCGGCCGAGCAGCGATCCTTTGCCGTGCACGACCTCGTCATGGGAGATCGGCAGCACGAAGTTCTCGGAGAAGGCGTAGATCAGCCCGAAGGTGACGTCGTCGCCGTGAAAGCCGCGATGGATCGGATCGCGCGCGAAATAGCGCAGGGTATCGTGCATCCAGCCCATGTTCCATTTGAAGTGGAACCCGAGCCCGCCATGGTGGACGGGAGAGGTCACGCCGGGCCATGCCGTCGATTCCTCGGCGATGGTGATGGCCCCGCGGCTGCGAGCGCCGACCAGCGTGTTGAGCTCCTGGAAGAACGAGATCGCCTCGAAATTCTCGCGCCCGCCGAGATGGTTGGGCACCCATTCGCCGGGCAGGCGGCTGTAGTCGCGATAGAGCATCGACGCCACCGCATCGACGCGCAGTCCATCAAGATGGAAGGTTTCGAGCCACCACAGCGCCGAGGCGATCAGGAAGCCGCGCACCTCACGCCGGCCGACATTGTAGATCAGCGTGTTCCAGTCGCGGTGGAAGCCCTGTCGCGGGTCCTCGTGCTCATAGAGCGCGGTGCCGTCGAAGCGGGCAATGCCGTGATCGTCAGACGGGAAATGCGCCGGCACCCAATCCAGGATCACCCCGATGCCGGCGGCGTGGCAGCGATCGACGAAGCGGGCGAAGTCCTCCGCAGAGCCGAGCCGGGCGGTCGGCGCGAACAGCCCGAGCGGCTGGTAGCCCCATGAGCCCCCGAACGGGTGCTCCGTGATCGGCAGCAATTCGACATGGGTGAAGCCCATATACTGCAGATAGGGGATCAGCCTGTCCGTCGCTTCGTCCCAGCTGCCGAGCTGGCCCCATTCCGTCCGCAGCCATGAGCCGACATGGACCTCATAGGCCGCAAGCGGCTCGTTCATCGGAGTGGCGTTCTCGCGATGCTTCAGCCATTCGGCGTCTGTCCAGGTGAATGCGGGTGCCGCTGCGACGATCGAGCCGGTGCGCGGCGGAAGCTCGTGCCGCCGGCCGAGCGGATCGGCCTTCCAGGGCAGCTGTTCGCCATGGGAGCCGGTGATCGCATATTTGTAGACAGCGCCGGGGCCGATGCCCGGGATGAACAGTTCCCAGATGCCGGGGCCGAGGCGACGGCGCATCGCGTGACGGCGGGCATCCCAGCCGTTGAAGTCGCCGACGACCGAGACATGAGAGGCGTTCGGCGCCCAGACGGCGAAGAGAACGCCGTCGACGCCGTCGAAGCTGCGCGGATTGGCGCCGAGCCGGGTCGACAGATCGAAATGCCGTCCCTCGGCGAAGAGGTAGATGTCCTCCTCCGAGAGCAGCAGGCCGAAGGCGTAGGGATCGGCCGCCTCGACGATGCCGTCCGGCCAGGAAATCCGGAGCCGATAGGGCTCGTCAGCCGGCGCGATGGCCTGGAATATGCTGTTGCCCAGGCCGATCATGGCGACGGATTTGCGGTCGTCGCCCTCTCCGGTGACGAGCTCGACATAATTGGTGCCGGGCAGGAAGGCCCGCACGAAATGGCCGCCCTCGAAGGCGTGTCGGCCGAGCACGGCGAAGGGGTCGGGATGCCGCGCCTGCTCGAGGAGATCGACCTCATGCAAGGACAAGCTGGGCAGGGGAGGCAAAGTCTGGCGCATCAGTCGCCCTTGTCGCGGCGCGAGAGGGACTCCACCGCAGCCGGGGAATCATTCATGATGCAACGCAGCAGAGATGCTTTGCGTTCCGGCTTCAAGATGCCGCATATTTCGTCAGATCCTGCCCGGAACCGGGCGCTTTGGCTGCGGTTGTTCAACCGGATTTTAGCCCTGAGGCAAGGAAATTGTCGATGAGCCGGGAGCAGATCGTCCGCGATACCGCCTATGCGATCTGGGAGGCGGAGGGCAAGCCGGAGGGGCGCGATACCGAGCATTGGCGACAGGCCGAGCAGCGCGTCGCCGCGAGCGTCGACAAAGCCCCCAAAGCGAAAGCGCCGGTAAAGGGCAAGGTCACGCCTGACGCCGATGGCAAGCCGAAGGCGCAGGCGCCCCTCAAGGCCGCTGCGACGAAAGCCGCGCCCGGCAAAGCCGCATCGACGAAGAAAGTCTGAGGTTGCCGGCTCGACCGGTCGCACTCTCCGGGCTGCCAATAGCCGCTCTCTATGGGAGCGGCTTTTTTGCGTCCAGAAGCCTCGTGCCACGCTGTTCAAGCGGCCAGGGCTCGAGCGTAGACATCGGCATAGCGGAACGTGGGGCGGCGCCAGTCGAAGCGCTTGGCCATCGCGTGCTCGCGCATTTGCCGGAAGTCGCGCTTCGAGCGATAGGCTTCGAGGGCACGCGTGACGGCGCCGGTGAGCCCCGCCCCGGTCAGCGACGAGAACAGGAAGCCCGAAAGCCCATCCTCGATCGTGTCGACGAGCCCGCCGGTACGATAGGCGATCGGCAGGGCGCCGGAGCGTTGGGCGTACATCTGGCTCAGGCCACAGGGTTCGAAGCGGGAGGGCATCAGCAGGAAGTCGCTCGCCGCGAAGAGGCGCCGCGCCTCGCCATCGTCGAAGCCGATGCGAGCGGCGACCGAGCGGGGATACTGCCGCGCCAGCTTCTCGACCGCCTCCTCGATGCGCGGCTCGCCGCGTCCGGTGACGACGAGCTGGCCGCCTTGCCTGACGATGGTCTCCGCCGCTTCCAGCGACAGGTCGATGCCCTTCTGATGGACGAGGCGCGAGACGATGGAGAACAGCGGGCCGCGCGAGTCGGGCAGTTCGAAGACCTTGCGGATTTCGGCGGCGTTGCGTCGCTTCCACTGCCGGATGATCTGCTCGCTGGTCTTGCCGCCTTCGATCAGCGCGTTCCAGCTATCGTCGATGCCGTTGACGATGCCGGTGAGGCGGCCCTCGTCCATGCGCGTCTTCAGGAGCCCTTCGAGGCCGCAGCCATGTTCCGGCGTGGTGATTTCCTGGGCGTAGGTTTCGCTGACCGTGGTGACGTGGGAGCCGTAGAAGATGCCGCTCTTCAAGAACGAGATCTTGCCGTGGAATTCGGCGCCGTTGACGTGGAAGGCGAGGTCGGGGATGCCGAGCGCGGCCATGCGCTGCGGCTGGTAGAGGCCCTGATAGGCGAGGTTGTGGATCGTCAGGATCGACGGGGTAGCCAATCCCTTCCAGCGCAGATACCCGGCCGCGAGCGCGGACGGCCAGTCGTTGACGTGGATGATGTCCGGCTTCCAGTTCGGATCGGCTTCACCGGCGGCGATTTCCGCGGCCGCGAGCGACAGCCGGCCGAAACGGACGTCGTTGTCGCCGAAATCCCCGCCGCCGAAAGGCCCGTAGGGCGATCCTTCGCGATCATAGAGTTCATCGCAGAGCACGGCGTAGATCGTGAGCCCGTCCGGGGTGGCGAAGCGCCCGAGCGACCAGGGAGGCAGGCTCGCCGTGCGCGGCATCGTCCGCACGATGTCCATGGTCGGCCTGGCAGCCCGCACCTGGCGGAACCCGGGGATCAGAACGCGGACGTCGCAGAATCCGCGCAACTGACGCGGCAGTGCCGTGGAGACCTCTCCGAGCCCGCCGGCCTTGATGAAATCCCCCATCTCGGAGGTGACGAAGAGGAGTTTGGTCGCAGCCGCTATAGGCGAAGGCGCTTCGGCGGGTTCATGCCTGACGGCCTGGGCATAGGTGAGGGCGTGGCCTGACGTGGACGAGACGGTCTCGGTCTCAGCCTGCTTCAGCACATCGGCCATCGTCACGTCCTCGGCACGTCGCCCATCGAGAAACCCAGCGGAGTCATCATAGTTCCATGTTGCATTGCAAAATCATTATGCAAGATCGGGACCGTTCCGCCGGAACCGGGCGGCATGCGCGACGTTGCAGCCTTCACGACCAGCATGACGGGCGGAGATGACAGGGTCGTGGCGCGATGCCGTTGCCCGTTCCCGCCTCAAAGGATGAGGCGAGAGCGGCATGGCGCGGACTTCCATCGATCCGAGCGAGATCAAGCCTGGGCATATCAGCGAACTCGGGGCGACCTGCGACGGGGAGGGCACCAACTTCGCGCTGTTCTCGGCCCATGCCGAACGGGTCGAGCTCTGCCTTTTCGACGAGAGCGGCAAGACCGAGACGGCACGCATCACCTTGCCGGAATATACCGACGAGGTCTTTCACGGTTACTTGCCCGGCATCGGCCCGGGGCAGCGCTATGGCTATCGCGTCCATGGCCGCTTCGCGCCCGAAGAGGGGCATCGGTTCAATCCCAACAAGCTGCTGCTCGATCCCTATGCCAGGGAGTTCTCAGGCGCCCTCGACTGGAACGACGCGCATTACGGCTACGAGATCGGAGCTGGAAAGGATCGGGACCTCAGCTTCAGCGAGTTGGACAGCGCCCCGTTCACGCCGAAATGCGTGGTCGTGGACTGGAAGGCCGATCCGAAGCGCCCCGCATCGCCGGCGGTCGAATGGGACCGGACGATCTTCTACGAGGCCCATGTACGCGGCTTCACCCAGCTTCACCCGGCGGTGCCGGAGGACAAGCGCGGCACCTTCGACGGCCTCGGCGAGAAGGCGGTGATCGACTATATCAAGGCACTCGGCGTCACCACGGTCGAGCTTCTGCCGGTGCATGCCTATCTCGACGACCATCACCTCGTCGCCAAGGGCCTGTCGAACTATTGGGGCTACAATAGCATCGGCTTCTTCGCGCCGATGGCGCGCTATCTCGGCCGGGCCGGCCTGTCCTCATTCCGCGACATGGTCCGCAAGTTCCACGATGCCGGGCTCGAGGTCGTGCTGGACGTGGTCTACAACCATACGGCGGAAGGCAACGAGCTCGGGCCGACGCTCTCCTTCAAGGGCATCGACAATTTCTCCTACTACCGGACGATGCCGAAGGAGCCGCGCTTCTACATCAACGACACCGGCACCGGGAACACGGTCAACACTTCCCATCCGCGCGTGCTGCAGATGGTGATGGATTCGCTGCGCTACTGGGTCGAGGTCATGGAAGTCGACGGTTTCCGCTTCGATCTCGGCACGATCCTCGGCCGCGAGCCGCATGGCTTCGACCCGCGCGGCGGCTTCTTCGACGCGATCGGGCAGGACCCGGTGCTGCGCAAGGTCAAGCTGGTCGGCGAGCCCTGGGATATCGGCCCCGGCGGCTATCAGGTCGGCAGCTTCCCACCCGGCTGGGCCGAATGGAACGACAAGTACCGCGATACCGTGCGGGCCTATTGGAAGGGCGAGGAAGGCATCATCCGCGACCTCGCCGCGCGGGTCACGGGCTCTGGTGACATCTACGATCAGCGCGGCCGCAGACCCTGGGCCGGAGTGAACTTCCTGACCGCGCATGACGGCTTCACGCTCAATGACCTCGTTTCCTACAACGACAAGCACAACGAGCCGAACGGCGAGGACAACAAGGACGGCCACGGCCACAATCTGTCCTTCAACTATGGCACCGAGGGGCCGACAGAAGACGAGGGCATCATTGCCGTGCGCGAGCGGCAAAAGCGCAATCTGCTGGCGACGCTGCTCCTCTCCCACGGCACGCCAATGCTGCTCTCCGGAGACGAGCATGGCCATTCCAACCGCGGCAACAACAACGTCTACGCCCAGGATAACGACACCGCCTGGATGCGCTGGGACGAGATCACCGCTCGCGACGAGGCGCTTGCCAGCTTCGTGAAGCGCGTGATCGCGCTGCGGACGGAGCATCCGATCTTCCGCCGGGCATCCTTCCGCGACGGCTGCGTGCTGCGCTGGGTCAATCCGGCCGGCGGCGACCAGCAGGAGGAGCACTGGGATGACCCGGGCGTGCTCGCGATCGGTCTGCTGATGCATAGGCCCGATGTCGAGGCCGGGGGCGACGAGGCGCTGATCCTGTTCAATGCCTTCGATGGCGAGGTCGTGTTCAAGATTCCGGCGCGGGTGAAGCCGGGCTCCTGGGCAGTGGTGCTGGATACAGAGACCGGCCCTAACTCGGACGAAGGCCGCAAAGGGGTGAAGGCCGATCAGGAGATCACGCTGTCGCCGCGCTCGCTGATCGTCCTGATGTGACGATGCTCGGCGTTCGCTAGAACTCAGGAGTGTTGACGGAACCGCGGCGTCATTCGGGGGCTTCGCGTCAGCGAAGAGCCCGGAACCCATGAACACGGGGTCAAACGAGAAGGCCCGTCGGATCGGCGCGCTTTTGGATGAGCTGTCGTGTTCATGGGTTCCGGGCTCGGGCCTGCGGCCCGCCCTGGAATGACGGCGTGGTTCCGTGCAAAATCAACGTGCTCTACGCCGCGCAGCGCCAGAGGCTGACGCTGCGGGGCGGCAGTCCGCCGGCTGCGCCCTCGGTCGAGGCGAGCAATCTGTTCCATCTTCCTGTGGCCATCGACAAAGGGATGGCTTCCCGCGCACGGTTGACGGCGATGAGGAGGCTTTCTTCCGTACCGTTGAGCTGGAGGCAGAAGGCATCCAGGCTCGTCCATTCGTCGTCGGCCACACGCTGGCCGTTCGGCTTCAGCCAGAGTGCGTCGGGCGGCTCGCCATCCCCGGTCAGGAAGGCATCTTGCCCGAGAACGGGATGGGCACGGCGCAGGCGCATCAGTTCCGCGACGAAGTCGATCATGGCCCCGTCGACTGACGCCCAATCGAGCCAGGTGATGTCGTTGTCCTGCGCATAGGCGTTGTTGTTGCCGCGTTGGGTCCGCCCGAACTCGTCGCCGGCCGTCAGCATCGGGATGCCGCGTGACAGGAAAAGCGTCGCCAGCAGGGCGCGGGCGTCGCGTCGCCGTGTCGCCTCGATTGCGGGATCGCCGCTTGGACCTTCGATGCCGTCGTTCCAGCTGTGGCTGTCATTGTCGCCGTCGCGATTATCCTCGCCATTCGCCTCGTTGTGCTTGGTGGCGTAGCTGACGAGATCGGCGAGAGTGAAGCCATCATGGGCGGCGATGAAGTTGACGCTCGCCTGCGGGCCGCGATGGCGGGCGGCGAAGAGGTCGGAGGAGCCGGCAAGCCGCGTCGCGAACGCTCCAGCCATGCCGCTGTCGCCACGCCAGAAGCGGCGGACATCGTCGCGATAGCGGCCGTTCCATTCGGCGAAGGGGGCGGGGAACTCGCCCAGGCGATAGCCGCCGGGGCCGATGTCCCAGGGCTCGGCGATCAGGATCGACTGCGAGAGGTCCGGATCCTGGAGGAGGGCGGAGAAGAAGGGCGCGTCCGGCGAGAAACCTGTGGCGGTGCGCCCGAGCACGGTGCCGAGGTCGAAGCGGAAGCCGGAGACGCCGAGGCGGCGCCAATGGCGCAACGCGTCCATCGCCAGGCGCACGACCGGCGCGCTATCGAGCGCGATGGTGTGGCCGCAGCCGGTGTCGTTGATCAGCCGGCCGGGATCGTCCTCGGCATGGCGATAATACACCGCGTTATCGAGGCCGCGCAGCGAGATGGTGGCGCCGTGTTCGTCGCTTTCGGCCGTGTGGTTGAAGACGACGTCCAGGATCACGCCGATGCCGGCGCGGTCATAGGTCGCGCACAGCGCTGCGAGATCGGCCGCCCCGTTCGGAGCCAATCGCGGATCGAGCGCGAAGAAGTTGACGGGGTTGTAGCCCCAGGCATTGCGCAGCCCGAGAGGCGGCAGGTGCCGCTCATCCATCCAGGCGGCAACGGGCATCAACTCGACATGGCTGACACCGAGCTTCTTGAGATGCGCGATCAGTGCCGGCTCGGTCAGCGCCGCCAGCGTGCCGCGTAGCGCTTCCGGCGCAGCCGGCTGGTGCATGCTGAACGCCCTGACGGACAGCTCATAGATGAAACCCGGCGATCGCGGAGCGACGACCTGTGCAGCATCGTCGGCGGTGACGATGCCCAGGGGTACGAGCCCGGCCGAATCCACGCCACGCTGCACGAGGCGCGGGTCCCATCGGAACGGGCGATCGACCGATTTCGCATAAGGGTCGACGAGCAGCTTCGATGCATCGAAGCGATGGCCCTGCTCGGGCTGCCAGGGACCCTCGACCCGCAAGCCATAGCGCAATCCCGGCCGCGCGCCCGGCACGAAGCCATGATGGATGTCGCCGCTGCGGACTGGCAGGGGCTGCCGCGCGACCTCCGTTTCGCCGCCCTCGTCGAACAGGCATAGATGCACGCGCTCGCCGTGCCGGGAGAAGACGGCGAAAGCCACGCCATCCCGCGTCGGCGTCGCCCCCAGCTCCGCCGGGCAGGCGCTGCGGACGACGGACCAGCGGGTCATCGGAGCACGAGACGTTGCGTGCGGCGTGTAGACTCGAACGGGCGATGTCCGGCCAAGATCTCAGCCCTTGGGAGCGTAGCCGGCCGGCACGTTCCAGATCCGATCGGCATATTCGCGGATGGCGCGGTCGGCGCTGAACCAGGCGCAATGGGCGGTGTTGGTCACGGCCATACGCCACCATTGCGCGGGATCGCCCCAGAGCGCATCGACCCGCCTCTGTGCCTGGCGGTAGCTCTCGAAGTCGTTCAGCACCATGAACCAGTCATTGGCGCGCAGGCCCTCGACGAGGCCGAGATAGCGGTCGCGATCGCGCGGCGAATAGGCGCCGCTGGCGACGGCATCCAGCACCCCTTCGAGGTGCGGTGCCTCCCGGATGACATCGGCTGTCGGGCGCGGGTTGCGCTTGGCCGCTTCGACCTGTTCCGCCGTCATGCCGAAGATGACGATGTTGTCTTCGCCGACGCGCTCGCCGATCTCGATATTGGCGCCGTCGAGCGTGCCGATGGTGACGGCGCCGTTCAGCGCGAACTTCATGTTGCCGGTGCCGGAGGCCTCCATGCCGGCGGTGGAGATCTGCTCCGAGAGGTCGGCGGCCGGAATGATCATCTCGGCCAGGCTGACATTGTAGTTCGGCAGGAAGACGACCTTGAGTCGGTCGCGCGTGGTGATGTCGTTGTTCACCACGGCGGCGACGTCGTTGATCAGGTTGATGATCGACTTGGCGGTGGCGTAGTTCGACGCCGCCTTGCCGGCGAAGATCTTCACGCGCGGCGCCCAGTCTCGATAGGGCTCGGAGCGGATCGCATCGTAAAGCGCGATCGTCTCGAGGATGTTGAGCAACTGGCGCTTGTATTCGTGGATGCGCTTGATCTGGACGTCGAATAGCGCATCGGGATCGACCGTGACCCCGCAATCCTGGCGGATGATCTTGGCCAGCTTCAGCTTGTTCTCGCGGCGAATGGCGATGAGGCGCTCATGGACGGCCTTGTCGCCCGCATGGGCGCCGAACCGGCGGATGAGGCCGATATCGTCGGTGACCGCTTCTCCGCACGTCTCTTCAAGCAGCTTCGTCAATCCGGGGTTGGCGCCGAACAGCCAGCGGCGCGGCGTGATCCCGTTGGTGACGTTGGTGATGCGATCCGGAAAGACGCCGTTGAGCGGCGCGAAGACCGTCTCCTTCATCAGGCTGGAATGCAGCGCCGAGACGCCGTTCACCTTGTGCGAGCCGACGAAGGCGAGATGGGCCATGCGCACGCGGCGGCCGTGATGCTCGTCGATCAGCGAAAGCGCGGCGAGGTCGGCCTCGGGCGCGTCGCGGCGCACGCTGTCGAGGAAGCGGGCGTTGATGCCGAAGATGATCTGCATGTGGCGCGGCAGCAGCCGCTCCATCAGCGCCACCGGCCAGGTCTCCAGGGCCTCCGGCAGGAGCGTGTGGTTGGTGTAGGAGATCGTGGCGTTGGTGACTGCCCAGGCCTGCTCCCATTCCATCTTGTGCTGGTCGATCAGCAGCCGCATCAGCTCCGCCACGGCGAGCGCAGGGTGCGTGTCGTTGAGCTGGATCGACGCCTTCTCGGCGAGATCGTCCAGCTTGCCGAACTGTCGATAATGCCGCCGGACGAGGTCCTGCAACGATGCGGAGGTGAAGAAGAACTCCTGCCGCAACCGCAATTCCTGGCCGACCGGCGTGGAATCGTTTGGATAGAGCACCTTCGAGATGGCCTCGGCGCGGTTCCGCTCCGCCACAGCGCCGATCAGGTCGCCCTGGTTGAAGGCGTCGAGCGAAAGCGGGTGCATCGCGCGGGCGCGCCACAGCCGCAGCGTGGTGGCGTCCCGGCCGCGCCAGCCGACGATCGGCGTGTCGTAGGCGACGGCGAAGACCGTTTCTTCCGGAGCCCAGAAGACCTCGCCGGGCTCGGCAGTGCCGGTGACCGAGCCGCCGAAGCCGATCTTGTAGGCGCTCTCGCGCCGTTCGAACTCCCACGGATTGCGGAAGGAGAGCCAGTCTTCCGGCACTTCGACTTGCTTGCCGCCGTCGATGCGCTGCTTGAACAGGCCGTGATCGTACCGGATGCCGTAGCCGAGCGCGGCGACGCCGGTCGATGCCATCGCCTCCATGTAGCAGGCGGCGAGCCGGCCGAGGCCGCCATTGCCCAGGGCGGCATCGGGCTCGATGGTTTCGATGTCGTTGAGGTCGACGCCCAACTCATGCATGGCCTGCGCCATCGCGCCGGTCAGCCCGAGATTGTTCAGCGTGTCGGCGAGCGATCGGCCGATCAGGAACTCCAGCGAGAGGTAGTAGACCCGCTTGCGCCCGGTGGCGTAGCTCTCCTTCGTCGAATTCTGCCAGACGTCGACGACATGGTCGCGTGCGGCGAGGATACCCGCCGTCAGCCAGTCATGCGGTTGAGCGACAGCCGGGTTTTTCCCGAGCGAATAGGTGAGCTTGCGCACCACCTCTGCCTTGATGCGCTCGACCTGTTCGTCGGGCTCATAGTGCACGGAGGACTGGGAGGAGGTCGCGCTCAAGGACAAAGCTCGTTGCTGCCAAAGGAGATGCCACGATCTCCTAATGCTGCGGCCACATCAAGGTCGCGTTGCCTCAAGGGTAGACTCAGACCCTGACGCAGCCGGTCAAAAGCGCGCCAGTGATCATTTTTCGAGACTTTCCTTCACACAGGAAATCCGGCCGGAAGCCGCTTCGCTCCCGGCAGCGAATGGAACGGCGATGCACGTTCGCCAAGCGAATGGGACACGCCATCGATGCAGCGTGACCGCCGCAGCCATGACATCGAGGGCTACAGGAAGCCCGCCCGGTGGCGGGGGGCTTCCCGGCATATGCGCCATGAAACTTCGCGTGGCCATCGAGCCGCACCTGCCTGATCCGCAGCTTCTGCCGAGCAAATGCRACCGGCGTGTTCGCGACGGAGCCATTACCGCTGCGTCGACGAACCGAGATCAGGGTCCTACGAGTTGCCCGCCGTCGACGACGATGGTCTGGGCGGTGACCCAGCTGGCCTTGTTGGAAGCGAGGAAGAGCACGACCTCGGCGACTTCCTCGGGCTTGCCCATCCGGCCGAAGGGGATGCTGGCCAACGTCGCTTGATAGAGTTCGGGGTTCGACGTCTTCCGATCCTCCCACGAGCCGCCCGGGAACTCGATCGAACCGGGCGCGACACCATTCACCCGGATACCCTTGCGCGACAGCATCTTCGCCTGGCTCGCGGTGTAATGCATCACCGCCGCCTTGATGGCGCCGTAGGGCGCCGCACGCGATGAGGCACGCAAGGCCGAGATCGACGAGATGTTCACGATCGACGAGCCCGGCTTCATATGGGGGATCGCCGCATGGCTACCGCGGACAATAGCCATCATGTCGACGTTGAGCGAGGCGGCCCAGCCCTCCTCATCGTCCGAATGGCCGAAGCCGGAGGCGTTGTTGACGAGGACGTCCAGCCCGCCAAGAGCCTTCACCGCCTCGGGCACATAGGCCTCGATCGCGCTTGCGTCGGCGAGATCGACGCTGGCCCCGTGAGCCGTGACGCCGAGCGCCGCGATTTCCCTGCGCGTTGCCTCGAGCGGTCCGGCGCCCCGCGCACAGATCGAGACGGACGCGCCGCCGGCCGCGAACCTCAGCGCGATGGAGCGCCCGATGCCGCGGCTGCCGCCCATCACGATCACTCGTTTGCCGGTGAATTCCTTGACCATGCGGGCACTCCTCCTGATCGCCTGACGGCACCTTTGGCGGTGCCGAAGGACTCGGTTTGAAGGCCCTTCAACATGGCGCGCGGAGTCGTGTAAAGGCGGATGGGCAGTTTTCAGCTCTGGCTCATCTGACGCTGGGCCGGAGCAACCGGAATTGTGACGCTCACCTGCTGGAGAGCCCGCGCTCCGGACGCCACTCGATGTTCGGAAATGGTGCGATCCGGTGCCGCTTCGGAATAATCTCACCGGGATCGGCAAGCACGACATGTGCAACGCAATTCCCTGGCGGTGAATTCAATATGACCAGTTTCCGACAGATGAGAAGCTATTCGGTAATGGCACTGCCGCGCCGAAGGTTCGGTTCAGATTCTCTATCGCCCCTTACGGGCCGGAGAGCCTCAATTTCAGTCTCATCTTGACGATTTGGGCCATCGACCGGCGGAACACCGTTCGACATCCCCGCGAATGCGGATCTTCGCGGCGTTGATCCAGCCCTCCGAAACCAATTCGGACTCCAAAACAATATCGACAGCGTCGGAATTGAACGCTACCTCAGCGATGGGCGACAAGCGGGGCGGGGATATGCGGGGAGCGTTGGTCAGATTGGCGGGCACGCTGATCCTGTTCTTTGCCCGCTTCCTGACTGCTGTCCGTGGGCGGTGGGAAGGCGTGGCGCCGGCCGCCGAGCAGCAGATCTATTACGCCAATCATGCGAGCCATGGCGACTTCGTCCTGATCTGGACCGTTTTGCCGCGTCGGATGCGATTTGCGACCAGGCCAGTCGCGGGCAGCGATTACTGGCTGAAAAGCCGCATGAGGCGCTTCATCGGTTGTGATGTCTTCAACGCGGTTTTGATCGATCGCGATCGCGCCAGCCGGACACGTGATCCGATCGTCCAGATGACAGAAGCGCTGGATGCCGGCTCGTCCCTGATCGTCTTCCCCGAAGGCACGCGAAATATGACGCAGGCTCCGCTCCTGCCGTTCAAAAGTGGCCTGTTCCATCTTGCGAAGGCGCGTCCGAACGTCGCCCTCGTGCCGACCTGGATCGACAACCTCAACCGGGTCATGCCGAAGGGCGAGTTCGTGCCCATTCCGCTGATCTGCACCGTCACTTTCGGCGCGCCGCTCCGGCTTGCCGAAGCGGAGACGAAGCAGGATTTCCTGGCCAGGTCGGAGGCGGCCCTGCTCGCCCTGTCACCGAAGTCGAACATGTCATGACCATGCCGCATCCCGATCTGGTCGCTGTGCTGGCCGGCCTGCTCGTCGTCCTGATCGCGGCTTCCGTCGTCGGCTACGTGCTGCAGCGCAGGCTGTCGCCCGACGGGTCGCATGCTGTGGTGGAGAACCTGAACGATCGCATTCGGGCCTGGTGGGTCATGGTTGTGCTGATGGGGCTGGCGCTGATCGGCGGCAAGACCGGCGTAACGCTGCTCTTCGCGTTCTGCTCCTTCGCAGCCCTGCGTGAGTTCATTACGCTGACCGATACGCGCCGGGCGGACCACTGGGCGCTGGCGGCGGCCTTCTTCATCGTGCTGCCGGTGCAGTACTACCTGATCTGGATCGAGTGGTACGGGCTCTACTCGATCTTCATCCCCGTCTACGCCTTCCTGCTCATGCCGATCATCGCCGCCTTGCGCGGCGACACTGACCATTTCCTCATGCGCATCGCCGAAGTGCAGTGGGCACTGATGATCTGCGTCTTCAGCACCTCGCATGTGCCGGCGCTGCTGAGCCTCGACATCGCCGGCTACCAGGGCCGCAACGTCCTGCTGATCGCCTTCCTCGTCATCGTCGTGCAGATCAGCGACGTCCTGCAATATGTCTGGGGCAAGCTGCTCGGCCGCACCAAGATCGCGCCGAAGCTCTCGCCCTCGAAGACGGTCCAGGGTTTCGTCGGCGGCGCGCTCAGCGCCACCGCCGTCGGCGCCGGCCTGTCCTGGATGACGCCGTTCACGCCGCTCCAGGCCGCCTTTCTCTCGCTGGTCATCGTCCTCCTGGGCTTCTTCGGCGGGCTCGTCATGTCGGCGATCAAGCGCGATCGCGGCGTCAAGGATTGGGGCCATCTGATCGCCGGCCATGGCGGCTTCATCGACCGGCTCGATTCCGTTGTTTTCTCCGCTCCGATCTTCTTCCATCTGGTCCGCTACGGATGGTCGGACGTATGACCCGGCCGCTCGCACGCCTGATGCGCAGCAGCGTCGTCCATGTCGCCTTCGCTTTCGTCGCGATGGGTAGCTGGGCGGCCTTTGCCAACCGCGCCCATCCAATGCCGGCACCGCTCCATGCGGGCCTGTTGCAGGGCGCGATCTCGGCTTCGATCACGCTGGTCCTGAAGCGCTGCATCGAGTATCTCGCCAGCCGCTTCTCCGGCGTGGCCGCATTGCTGGCGCCGCCGCTGATCGCCGGCCTCGTCTCGGCGAGCCTGCTGACGATCCTCCACACGATCGGCGGCACGCCCGAGATCCTCCGCACCATCGCCGTGCCGCTCACCGTCGCGACGAGCTACGCCGCGCTCTACAATTATTCGCTCTGGCGCATCCGGAAGGCCTGAACCATGGCGAAGGACGAGAATCGACGCCCGCTCGCCAGCCGCGATTCCGGCTGGGCGCGCGCCATCGCCCGCAGACTAAGCGCAGCCGCCGTGACGCCGAACCAGATCTCGATGGCCAGCATGGTCATGGCCGCCTTCGCCGGCGTGGCGTTCTGGCAGGCGGGTACGGCCGGGGCAGGCACCCGCGTGGCCCTTCTTCTGGCGGCCGCGCTGTTCTGCCAGTTCAGGCTGCTCTGCAACCTGTTCGACGGAATGGTGGCGATCGAAGGGGGTAAGCAGGCGCCGGATGGGCCGTTCTGGAACGAGTTCCCCGATCGCGTTGCCGATATCCTGATTCTCGTCGGCGCCGGTTACGGGGTTGGCGTTCCAGCCTTGGGTTGGGCGGCTGCCGGTTTTGCGGTCCTGACCGCTTACACACGTGAACTCGGTCGCGCCTGCGGGCTGCCGGCCGATTTCTCCGGCCCGATGGCCAAGCAGCACCGTATGGCGGTGATCACCATGGCGGCCCTCCTGACGCTGCTGGAGCCGCTTTGGCGCGGCCACAACGAGGTGCTGGTTATCGCTCTCTGGATCATCGCCGCAGGGGCCGCTTTAACCGCTCTCAGGCGAGCAATGAATGCCGCACGGGGGTTGCGCGCGCGCTGAGCTGCCGCGCGCTCTGAGCGGCTGTCCGCTGTCATTTATCAAGCGGAAAGATCGGCCGGCGGGCGCGGCGATAGGGCAGCTTGGTCAGGTCCGGCGTGCAGAGCGCGCCGCTGTCGCAGACGATCACCTTGCCGGCGATCGGCTCGAAGGCGGCCCGGAAATGCTGCATCGACTTCAGCCCGACGATGCGCTTGGCCGCAGGGTCGATACCGAAGGCGCGGAACTGCTGCAGGTCGTTCATCTGCGCGCGGATCGTGGTGACGAGGATTTCAATGTCGCCGACGCGCAGCACGGCGCAGGGCCCCCAACTCGCGTGCAGCCCGCCCATCATCGGCCCGTCCCCGACATAGTCACCGTCGCTCAGGCTGACGAGCGTGCCGGTGACGGAAAGCGGCCCGCCGCCGATCTCGGGATCGACCTTGCCGCCGAGCCTGACGGACACTGCCGTGCCTGGCTGTGCCCGGTGCAGTTCGGCAGCAGTCTCCGGATCGACGATCGGGCCGAAGCAGGCATCCTTGAGATCGGCCGCGATCATGCCTTCGAGCAGCCCTGTCGCATCGCCATAGCCCCCGCCGCCGGGATTGTCGGCATAGTCCGCGATGATCAGCGGGCCCGATGTCGCGACATAGGCGGCAGCCTCCGCGACGGCATCGTCCACCGGGAGGAAGGGCGTCACCATCTCGAAGCGGCGCTGCCACATGTCGTCGACCAGCGCCTCGGCGAAGCCGCGATGCCGGTCGAGATCGCCCTGGCAGGTCACGAGGACGGTCGGGCCGACCTCTTCGATATCGGCATTGCCGAAGCCGCCATTGACGCTGACGGCGAAGACATCCGTCTGCTTCTCGTAGGCCTTTGCCTTGGCGATGCGCTCGACCATCGGGCCGATATCGGTGCGCCCGCCATTGACCTCCTCCAGCATCGGCCGCTCGGCACGCAAGGTCACCGGCCTGATCTCCCCCGCCATCGTGCGCTGCATGATGTCGGCGGCCAGCCGCCCGGTCTCGCGGACGTCGACATGTGGATAGGTCTTGTAGGAGACGACGATATCAGCCAGCTCGGTCATCTTCCGGGTGWCGTTGGCATGGGGATCGAGCGTGATGCCGATCGGCACGTCGGGGCCGAGAACAGCGCGCAGCCGCTCCAGCAATTCGCCTTCGCCATCCTCGCAGAACTCCGTCACCATTGCGCCGTGCAGGCCGAGCAGCACGCCGTCGATCGTCCCGGCATGGGCCCTGGCCGCTTCGACGATCACGTCGGCGATGCGATCGAAGGCATCGCGCGTCACCGGGCCCGAGGGCTGGGCTGCGGCGCTGATCGCATGGATCACTCGCCAGCCGGCCGGGCGGCCGATGTCGAGGAATCCGGCGATCGGGGTATTCGCCTCCCCACGCTCCGTGATCGCCTCGTCGCCAAGCCGGATGCCGCGATCCGTGAAGGCGGCATAATCGGCCGGGCAGCGGCTGAAGGTGTTGCTCTCATGCGAGAACTCGGCGGTCAGCACGGTGAAGGTCATGGCGTTCCCTGCGGTCTCTCTTGTTTCTGTCCGATGGTGGTCGTCAGCCGTCGCGCAGCGGCCGGCGGATATCGAGCGCCTCGATCAGCGCGTCGCCGAACAGGTTGATGGCGATGACGGTGGTGGCGATCACGAGGCCGGGGAAGATGATGATCCAGGGCGCGATGAAGATCTGCGCCGTACCGGAACTCATCATCGCCCCCCAGCTCGGGACCGGCGGCTGCGCGCCGAGCCCGAAGAAGCCGAGCGTCGCCTCGAGTACGATGGCATCGCCCGTCGCGAGCATCCCGGCGACGATGACAGGCGTCATCGCGTTGGGCAGAAGATGGGCGAACAGCACGCGCCCAGGCCCCGCGCCAGCCGTCACCGCCGCATCGACGAAGAGTTCGCCCCGGAGCGCCATCACCTGCGCCCGCGTCAGCCGGGTGAATTGCGCGAGATAGGCAATGGCGATGGCGATCGCGGTGGAATGCAGCCCCGGCCCGAGGATCGCGATCAGGATCAGTGCCAGCAGGATTTCCGGGAAGGACCAGGTCAGGTCGACGATGACGGTGACGACCCGGTCGAAGACGCCGCCGAAATAACCGGCTGCGGCGCCGAGCGTCGCGCCTGCGATCACCGAGAGTGCGATGGAGAGCACACTGACGCTGAGCGAGGTGCGTGCGCCCTGGATGATGCGTGAGAGCAGATCGCGCCCGAACTCATCCGTGCCGAGCCAATGCGCTGCCGAGGGTGGCGTGTTGGCGATGGAGAGTTTCTGCGCGGCATAGTCATAGGGCGCGATCCAGGGCGCGAAGATCGCGCAGAGCACGAGCGCGAGTAGGAACAGCGCGCAGATGGCGCCGCGCGGCGAACAGGCCAGGCGGCCTGCAAGGGACGGACGGCTCATCTTGCACCCATCATCTTGCACCCATGGCTTCGCGCAGGCGCGGATCGAGTGCCGCCTGGGCCAGGTCGCCGAGCAGCGTGCCGAGCATCACCGCTATGGCGAGCATCAGCAGGCAGCCCTGCACCAGCGGATAATCGCGCTGCCCGAGCGCCGTGATCAGCAGGGAGCCCAGGCCCGGCCGGGCGAAAACGTATTCCACGGTGACGGCGCCGCCGAGAATCCAGCCGATCCGCAGGCCGAGAATGGTCATCACCGGCAGCATCGCCTGCTGGAGCACATGGCGGAGCTGGATGCGCCAGAACGGTACGCCCTTGGCCTGAAGCACGCGCACGAAGTCGCGGCCGGCGATCTCGATCATCGCTGCGCGGGTCACGCGGGCGATCAGCGCGGTGCCGCCGATGCCGATGGTCAGCGCCGGCAGGACCAGCGCATCCCAGCTGCGCGCGCCCGAGACCGGAAACCACTCGAACTGCACGGCGAACATCAGGATCATCAAGAGCGCCAGCCAGAAGCTCGGCAGCGTCGAGCCGAGCAGGATGAAGCCCATCACGGTCCGGTCGAACAGGCTGTCGCGGAAGGAGGCGGCGAGCACGCCGGTTACGATCCCGACCGTCGTCGAGAAGAGGAGAGCCGTGCCGCCGAGCGCGAGGCTGTGCGGCATGTTCTCCGCGATCAGCCGCGCGACGGGCTGGCGCATCACGATGGCGTCGCCAAGATCGCCGGTGACGATCTTGGCGAGCCAGCGCCCGTACTGGACGAGGAGCGGCTGGTCGAGGCCGTAGCGGGCGATCATCTGCGCTCGCTGCTCGGGCGACGAGCCGACCTGGATCAGATGCTCCAGCGGGTCGCCCGGCACGAGATGGATGATCATGAAGATCACCAGCGAGACGGCGAGGAACACCGGCACCAGCATGGCGAGCCGGCGGATCGCAAAGCGCAGCAAGGATCTCTCCCGTGTGCGGCCGTGGCCTAGAGCATCGGACCGAAAAGTGGGATCCACTTTTCGGAAGAATCCGATGCGGCAACAGAAAGACAGATCGCCGTTATCGCGTCCTATCGAACGCGCGGCGATCTAGGCTCAGTTCGCCGGAGCGATGTCGAGCATCGTCGGCCCGTAGAGCCCGGTCCCGCGGATCTTCTCCGGCATCACGATGCGCTTGCCATAGGCGAGGCTCTGCGCCGGCTGGTAGATCGGTGCGAACGGGTACTGCGACAGCACGTACTCATGATACCTGGTGAAGTTCGCGACGCGCTCGTCCCAGGTCTTCGACTTGTTCATGGCGATGTCGTTCAGCCGCTCCGCTTCCGGATCGTTGAACATCGAGACGTTGGGATAGCCTGCCCGCTTCGCAGCGAAGAACCAGTCGACGATGTCGGCATTGGTCCACTGATAGGAGCGGATCGCGAGCTGGTGCTCGGTCTTCTTGCGATACTGGGCATTGATCGACCCTGCATCGACGATGCTGATATCAGCCTGCATGCCGACGGCCTTGAGCTGGGCCTGGACGATCTCGACGAGGCGCTTGAACTCCGTGCCGTTCTGGGTCCACAGCTTCACCTCGAGGCGCTTGCCGTCCTTGACGCGGATACCGTCGGGGCCTGCCTTCCAGCCGGCTTCATCGAACAGCTTCTTCGAGCGCTCCGGGTCGTAGGAGATCCTGGCCTTCGGATCGACCTGCGACTCCTTGAGCGAGGAAATCAGGAAGGTGTCCGCAGCCGCGCCGTTGCCGCCGTAAAGGCTGTTCAGGATTTCCTTCTGGTTGACGGCGAAAGCGGTCCCCTCGCGCACCTTGATGTCGGTGAACGGCTCTACGCTGGTGTTGATCGGCATGTAGACCAGCTCGTTGCCGGGAATGGTCACGAGCTTCACCGCCTTGTCGGCCTGGATGCGCGGCAGGAAGTCGGTCGGGACGTTGACCAGCAAGTCGGCGCCGCCCGTCTTCAGCTCGAGATAGGCCGTCGATTCCTCCCCGATCTCGCGGAAGGTCAGCTTCTTGAACTTGGCGGGCCCCTTGTTGGCCGACAGGTCGGAAGCCCAGGCGTAGTCGTCGTTGCGGACCAGAACGGTCTGCTGGCCGACGGTGAATTGCTGCATCTTGTAGGGGCCGGTGCCGATCGCCTCCGTCACCCCGAACTTGTCGCCGAGCGCCTCGAAGGCCTTCGGCTCGGGAACGCACATGAACGATGTGGCGAGGTTGAACAGCAGGTTTGGATCCGGGTGCTTCATGTGGAAGCGCACGGTCAGGTCGTCGACGACCTCGACGCGCTCGATCGCCTCGACGGTGAAGGCGTTCTCGGTGCCCTTGAACTGCGGCACCCACCACTCGATCGTCTTGGCGTTGAACGGCTCGCCATTATGGAATTTCACGCCGGGCTTCAGCTTGAAGGTCCACTGCATGCCGTCGGGGCTCGATTCCCATGAGGATGCGAGCTGGCCATGGAAGCTCTGGTCCGCGTCCTGCACGACGAGACGGTCGAAGATCAGCGTCGTCGCCGTGTTGAGCTTGGTCGCCTTGGTCGGGTTGTAGGTCGGCGCGCCGACGAGACGCGCGGTCATCACGAACGTCGCCTCCTGTGCCGGCGCCGCGGTTGCGGCGAGGGTGGCGAGACCCAGTGCCAGCAGGCTCCCTTTCATCATCGTCTTCATCCCGTTTCCCCTTTTGTTTCGAGATGCTGCGAAGGCGTGGATGGCAGCGACCGTCAGCCGAGCGGGCCGGAGTTGTCGCCGACATGGCCGGTGAAGCGGCCGTAGAGTTCCGCCATGCGGTTCAACCGTTGCTCGACCTGCGGGCCGAGCTCGACGAAGACGGCGTTGATCATGAGATTGCTCAGGCTCGCCATATGGGCGGTCGAGTCCCAGAACAGGTTGAACTCGGTCGAGACGACCAGCATCTCGTCGACCAGTTCGCGCCCCCAGTCGCAAAAAGAATCGGTGACGAGGGTCGTCGCGATGCCTGCGGCCTTCGCTTCCTGCGCCAGTACCTTGGCCATGCGCGAGTAGCGCCGCGCCTCGAAGATGACGAGGCAGCGACCAGCCTCGCCGGAGAGCAGCAACTCCGAGAAATTGCCGGCGGCGAGGTCGACCAGATGCACGCCGTCGCGCAGGTATTGGAGCTGGTTGGCGAGATACTGCGCGAGCCCGCGCTCGGTCTGAAAGCCGGTGACGTAGACCGACGGCGAGGTCGCCAGCCGGCGCGCCACGCGCTTCCATTCCTCGCTCTGGGCGAGTTCGTAGAGCCTGACGAGGCCGGCGATCTCGAGCTGCAGGCTGCGCGCGAGCTGGTCGTCGCCTGCGAGGCTGCGCTGCTGGAAATCCCGCAGCCGGTCGCTGATCAGCCAGGGCCTGTCGCCGATCTCCTCGGCGAGGCTCGACTTGAGGTCCTTCAGGCTTTTGTAGCCGAGCGTCCGGCAGAAGCGCCCGACCGTCGGCTCGCTGAGCGACACCTTCTCCGCCAGGCTGGCCGCGGTCTCGAAGGGCAGGCTCGGCATCTGCGCCAGCATGTAGCTCGCCAGCGCCTTGTCGGCCCTGGAGCCGTTGGCGAGGCAAGCCTGCAATCTCTGGCGGAGAGTCTGCGACATCGAAAATCCCTGCGACGCCTCATCAAGAAATTTTTCTTTCAAAGTGTCAAAGGATTTTTATTTTCTTGCAAATCGCTTCAGTTTGAGGCTCGTCTTCGGCTATGCCCCTTGTCGGGCGAGTGGAGACGGGTCTGCCCGGCGCGATGACGACTGCAACACGACAGACTGATGTGATCGTGCTCGGGGCCGGCATCATCGGCGTCAGCGTCGCCCTGCATCTGCAGGAACGCGGCCGCACCGTCCTGCTGGTTGATCGCGGCGAGCCGGGAGCGGAAACCAGCCATGGCAACGCCGGGCTGATCGAGCGTTCCTCCGTCGTTCCCTACGCTTTCCCCCGAGATCTCGCGACGCTCGCCGCCTTCGCCTCGAACCGCTCCATCGCCGTGCGCTATCGACCGGCGACGCTGCTGCGGATGGCGCCCTGGCTGGCGCGCTATTGGTGGAATTCGGCACCGGACCGGCTCGACAGGTTGGGCCGCGCCATCCTGCCGCTGATCGAGCGCAGTATCTCGGAACACCGGCACTGGACGAAAGCCGCCGGCACCGAAGCGCTGATGCGGGGGGAGGGGTGGATCGAGCTCTACCGCAACCCTCGCGCCCTTGAGCAGGCAGTCCGTACTGCGACTGAGCTGCAGCGCTACGGGCTCACCTATGATGTGCTCGAGCCGGACGCGTTACGCAGCCGCGAGCCTGCTTTGCTGTCGGCCGCCGTGGCCGGTGCGCTGCATTGGCGCGACCCCGTCACCGTCAGCGATCCAGGCGCGGTGACGCGCGCCTATGCCGAGCTTTTCTGCGCGCGTGGCGGCGCGTTGACGAAGGCGGACGCTTTCGCCTTGCGTAACGAAGGCACGGAATGGCACCTGCCGACCGACGCGGGAAACTGGCAGGCACCGGAACTCGTCGTCGCGCTGGGGCCTTGGTCGGGCGATTTCTGCGAGCGTTTCGGGTATCGCTTCCCGATCGGCTTCAAGCGCGGCTATCACATGCATTACGAGGCCGTGGACGAGGCGACGCCGCAGCATCCGCTTTGCGATGCGCAGGCCGGTTTCGTGCTGAGCCAGATGCGGCGCGGCATTCGCCTGACTACCGGCATCGAGCTCGCCGGCCGCGACGAGCCGTCGGATTCCTGGCAGCTCGACCGGGCGGAGCAGATCGCGCGGCGGATCATGCCGCTCGGCCGGCGCCTTGACGCCGAGCCCTGGCGCGGCGCGCGCCCCTGCCTGCCGGACATGCTGCCGATCATCGGTCGCGCTCCCCGGCATCGCAACCTGTGGTTTGCGTTCGGCCATGCCCATCACGGCTTCACGCTGGGGCCGGCCACCGGGCGGCTTCTGGCAGAAGCGATGACAGGCTTGCCAACATTCTGCGACCTCGAGCCCTTCGCGGCCGATCGCTTCTAGGTGCGTATCGACTTCCGAGGAACAGGTGGCGCTCGCTTGCGCTGCTTCGGCTAACGGATACAAGGCAAAGTTCGCCGGTCTGAGATGTAGGGCCCTTGCCTGGCCGTCGATCTGAACAGCAGCTCGATCCGTCGCCTGTGGCTGATCGACCACGATCACACCGACCCGAACTTGCAGACGTCGGTCGTGTCCGCATCGGGCTGTGCGTGGTTTGGCCAGGAAAACCGCGCTCGGAATTGGCAGCACTGCAAATGCCGATCATTGCGGCCCCTCGAATGCGCGCCGATTTCCAACGATGCGTCGTTGTCACGCCAGGATTTCCGCCGGGCACGCAAAGGTTTGCGCAAACGCCCAGGCAGAAATCGAAGCGGCGGCGGCACAACCTTGAGCAAGCGCTCGCGCTAAGCCTCTCATTATGAACGGTTATTCATGGAACACGCAATCCGGCCAGCCGTTTTGCTAAGCGGCGGGGGAGCCATCAAAGGGAGAAGTACCATGATCAAGAATCTTGTTGTGGTCGCCGCGCTGGCCATCGTTCCGGCGACCGCGTTCTCGCAGTCTAATTCTGGCGCGGCCGGTGGAGCCGCAAGCGGCGCGGCCACAGGTGCTGTCGGCGGCGCGATCGTCGGCGGACCGGCCGGGGCGGCCGTGGGTGCGGTCGGCGGTGCTGCTGCGGGCGCGATTGTCGGCGGAATCGCGGCCGACCAGCGCACCGAGTTCCGCACTTATGTGAGGGAACAGAAGATGCCGTCGGTGGCTTACCGCGAGAAGGTGGTCGTCGGCGCAACCTTGCCCGATACGGTCACCTATCGTGAGGTTCCGACCCGCTATGGCAAGACGGAATATCGCTACACCGTGGTCAATGACCAGACCGTCCTGGTCGAGCCGAAGACACGCAAGATCGTTCAGATCATCGAATGATCAACGGGAGCCCACCCTGACAGGGTGGGCTCCTTCGATCGGGTTCACCCTGATCAACCAAGGAGACAACGCCATGTTGCGGCCAATCCTGATCGCCGCTGCTGTCGCGGCCACCGCCGCCTTCAGCGCTCCGGCCCAGGCGCAGGTCCAGTTCGAGTTCGGAATCGACCGGCCGGGATATGACGGCCCGCGCTATCACGAGCCCCGTGGGTACCGCTTTGCTGGGGAGCGACGTGGCTTCCGGGGTCCTGCTGTGCTCGATGACGACGATGACGATTGCCGCATCGTCATAAAGCGTCGGGTCAATCGCTATGGCGAGGTTGTCGAGCGCCGTATGAGCATCTGTGACTGACGCCTGGCGGCCGTGCAGCGGGTGTGTTGGTGCTTTTCAGAGCCCGCTGCTTGGCATGTGATTATCGCGATGCTTCCTTGAGGAGGAACCGATGCGAAAGTTAATCTTCGTTGCAGCAGCCATGCTGAGCTTCGGCTCGCCATCGACGTCCCAAGCCGCCCCTGTGGCAGGTCTGACGAGCCTGGAGGCGCCTGGCCATATCCAACAGATAAAGAATGGTGGCCACGGGTACAAAGGCCACAAGGGTTGGCACGGTTCGCGCCATTGGCACCATGGACATGGCTACGGTCGCTATTATGGGGGGCCGCCTCCGCATGCTCGCGCCTATGGCAGGCGAGCTCGCGACTTCGGCTATTATCGCTATTGGTAAGCCTGAGAGCGCCGGCCGCGATAGAACGCATTTCGCCCAGTTGCGCACCTGAAACCGACAGCAGCAAACCAAGACGCTGAAACGGTTTCGGGTGCTTGGGGTGGGTGGTCTTCTCTGGCTGGGGCAGCGCTGTGTTGGCTACGACACCTATCGTCTCGCAGGTTGCTTATACCTGATGCCGATCTTCGTTGAATTCGAGAACTTCGTTGCCGTACTGGCGGGGGCCGCATGAAGTTCGCAAAATATCCGTTTGCCATTGCCGTTCTTTCAGCTGCGGCCGGCGTCGTCGGATGCCTGATCGTCGCCAACCTCATGCCTGAGCGGAGGGACCTGCAGCAGCCGCTGCCTCACCATCTCGCATCCTCCGACGATCAGTTCAGGACCTCGATGGGAGCACTTTTCGGCTCCAACGCCATCCCCGGCAACAAGGTCGAGACGCTCGTCAATGGGAACGAGATTTTCCCTTCCATGCTTCGTGCCATTCGCGGCGCCAAGAACACGATTACATTCGAGACCTACATCTACTGGCGGGGCGATATCGCGGATCAATTCGCCGATGTGCTGTCTCAGAAGGCCCGCGATGGAGTGAGCGTGAAGGTTCTTCTCGACTGGGTTGGCAGCATCCCGATGGAGGAGAGGCTCGTAGAGCGAATGCAGACGGCCGGCGTGGAGGTGGTCAAATTTCGCCCCGTCAAATGGAGCACGCTGGACCGGATCAACAACCGGACACACCGGAAGCTCCTCATCGTCGACGGCCGGATCGGGTTCACCGGCGGCGTCGGTATCGGTGACGAATGGAATGGCGATGCCAGGACTGCGGCCGAGTGGCGCGACAATCACTATCGGCTCGAAGGGCCCGCGGTTTCGGAATTGCAGGCCGCGTTCGCCGAACACTGGATCGAGGCAACAGGCGAATTGCTGATGGGAGACCGGTTCTTCCCGTCCATCAGACCCGATGGACAGCTGGATGCCCAAGTCGTCGTCAGCTCGACTCATCAACGCAACGTCATGCATCTCATGCTGATGACGGCGCTTGCCGCGGCTCAAAAGAGCATCCGGATCGGCACTCCTTATTTCGTTCCTGACGCGATCACGCGACAGCAATTGCTGGAGGCGAGAAAGCGCGGCGTGGACATCGAGATTATCGTGCCGGGCCAGAGGACCGATGCGCGGCTTGTCCAGAAAGCATCGCGGCATTTTTGGGGAGAATTGCTCGAGGCCGGCATCAAGATCCATGAATTCGAGCCAACGATGTATCACTGCAAGCTCGTGATCGTCGATGACGTCTGGACCTCGGTGGGCTCCACCAACATCGACGAGCGCGCCCTTCGCCTGAACGACGAGGCGAACATCAATTTCTACGATCGGGAGTTCGCACGCCATCAGATCGAGATGTTCTTGTCCGATCTGAAGCGCTCGACCCCCTACACGATAACCAAATGGCGACAGAGGTCTGCGAGCGAGAGGCTCTCCGACTGGCTGGCAGGCCTTCTGCGCACACAGATTTAGGCGGCGGCGAGGGTGGATCTAGCGGTTGCCTGCTGATCGTCCTGACCGACTCAACTGTGCCTGAAGGGAGGCCGAGGGGTTCTCGATGCCCGTTTTGGGCTATCCTCGACGCCGCAGGCGCGACATTAGGCGGTTAACGTTCTTGCTTATCTTCGGTCACGTCGGCGCGAATATCTAGGTGTTTAGTCCCGGCATTTGGTGGATTGGATCGAGGGTGAATCGTTCCGGCTCTGAAGTCCAGCGCTTGCAGATGAACTCGTAGGGCGTGAGGCCTTTGAGGGTCTTCAGGCGCCGGCCGAAATTGTAAGCTGAGACGAAGTCCTGGAGGTGACGATCGAGCTGGTCGTGGCTGTCGTAGTGATAGCGTTTGACGGTCGCGTCTTTGATCTGATC
>NZ_JBFUIF010000025.1:0-80968 GCF_056402015.1 Allobosea sp. P4_C6 | reverse complement strand
CGCCGAAACCAGCGCCAAAAGCCCGGACTTCAAGAAGGGCTACGATTCGATGGTCGCCTTCCGTGGCGAGAACCTGCTCTGGTGGCAGTGCGCGGAGCTTTCGTACGACACCTTCATGAACCGTCTAAAAGCACGTTAAGTCGCTGAAATCTCTGAATATCTTCGTTCTCAAATCATTCTATGAACAATGAGAACGAAGTGGAAACGATTGGAATTCGTGGGACGCTTTTGAACCAAAAGTCCCACGAATTTTACCACGACGATTCCCGAAATGTTCTCATAGACAGGTCGACGCCCCCCGCCGTGGTCCTATGCAAAGCCGCGTGTCGGCTCCCGACCCTAGTGGATTGATTGGGACAAAGGAGTCCGGCTTGGTTCGCGCCGAATGTCCGCTCTCTGGAGAGCGGCCAACGGGCAAATTCGACCCAAGTGAGACATTCGCGGCGCACTGTCCGAAGGTCGATGAGTGGCCCCTAGCTGACTTCTGGAACGTCCGTTTTCCGGCGATCCAGTCGGCGCGGCAGTGCCACGTTCGAAGGCCCCTTGTGGACGCGGGAGCCGATTTTGGGCAGGCCGATTGGATTCCGCGCGATGACTTGGAAACCTTCGCTAGTGGCGCAGCAAACGGAAAACGTCCGTTCAAGGGCACGAGCTTCAGCCAGTGGATGTCTTTGATGCGATGGCTGTCATGAAATTTTCGAAGCGGAGGAGCTGACCATGCTGGCTACGCTGGCGAGGTTCGTCCGGCGTAGATAACCGCAGGATTGATGGCGTGTATTACGGCTGCCGGTCGGCAAAGATCCACACGCTCTCGGGCGGGACCTCGCACCAGGCAGGCCCGGCGGTGATAGATTGCGGCCCGAAGGCGCGCAGAGGCGCGCCACCCAGCGCCATCCGGTATTCCCAATGCTGGCCCAGATAGATGCTGGCTTCGATCTCGACGGGGACACGGTTCTGGCCGGGGCCATCGACGATCCGCACCTTGTCGACGCGGACCACAGCGACCGCAGCCTCGGACGACACCCCATCCTGCGCCTGCCCGGTCAGCTGCCAGTCCGCACCGTGGATGGAGGTCGACCCATCCGCTTCGGCACGGGCTTGCCCATGCAGCAGGTTATTCGAACCGAGGAACTCCGCGACATAGCGGTTGCGCGGGTTCTCATAGATCTCCATCGGCGTCCCCTCCTGGAGGATTGCGCCGTCCTTGAGCAGGATTACACGGTCGGACATCGCTAGCGCTTCGCTCTGGTCGTGCGTGACAATCACCGCACAGAGTTCGAGATCGAGGATGAGCTTGCGAATGAAATAGCGGGCTTCGTCGCGCAGCTTCGCATCAAGGTTGGAGAGTGGCTCGTCGAGCAGAATGGCGCGCGGCTCATAGACAAGTGCGCGGCAGATCGCGACGCGCTGCTGCTGGCCGCCCGACAACTGGAACGGGTATCGCTCGCCCAAATGTCCCAGCCCGAGCCGCCCGAGCATCTCGGTGACGCGCCGCCCGATCTCCGCCGGCGCAACGCCGCGCAGCTTCAAGCCGAAGGCAACATTCTCCGCCACCGTGCGATGTGGCCAGAGCGCATAGGACTGGAACACGAGCCCGATGTCGCGCTGCTCGGGCGGCAGGCTGAGACGGCGCTCGACGTCGAGTACGGTCTTTCCGCCGATCACGATCCGGCCCTTCGAGGGGCGCTCCAGCCCTGCGATCGAGCGCAGCAAGGTGGTCTTGCCGCTGCCGGATGCGCCGAGCAGTGCGACGACCTCGCCGCGGCTCCCTTCGAAGCTCGCGCCCCTGAGGACGGGGACGGCACCGAGACTTAACTCGACGTTCTCGACACGCAGGTCGGTCATTTGGCATAGGCTCCGAAGCGGAAGGCCACCGCCAGCCCGAGGGCCGTGAAGGTGACGCTGATAAGGGACAGGGCCGCGATCGTGGCAAGGTCGCCGCTGGCCAGCAGGGAGACGATCAGCGAGCCGATGACCTCGGTGCCGCTGGTCATGAGATAGACGCCCGTCGCATATTCACGCAGGAAGATGATCATGATCATCGCCCAGGCGCCGAAGAGGCCCGGCCGGACGATCGGGATGACGATGTCGGTCCAGGTCCGCCGCAGGGTCGCGCCGCTGGTGCGGGCCGACTCTTCCAGTTCGGGGGAGACCTGAAGCAGCGTGCTCTGGATCAGCCGCAGCCCATAGGACAGACCGACCACGACATAGGCGACAAGCAGGCTCACCAGCGTCGCGCGCAGCGGCGAGAGGAACGGCACGAACAGGAACAGCCAGAAGAAGGCGAGGCCGATGACGAGCCCCGGCAGAGCCCTTGGCAGGAGGATCATGTAGTCGAGCGCCACGGCCGCAAGGCTCGTATTGCGATGACCAGCCAGGGCTATGACGAGATAGACGACGACCGCGATCGCGCCTCCGACCACCGCGATCAGCCCGGTGTTGACGAGGCCGCGTGACAGGCTCGAGATTTTGAACAGCTGCTGGAAATTCGCAAGGGTCAGATGCTCGGCCAAATTGACGCCCTGGCCCCAGGAATCGACGAAGGCACGAACGGCGATCCCGCTGATCGGCAGGACGACCGAGATCAGCAGCCACAGCCCGATGAGAGAGAGCGCAACGATCTGTCCGGTGTTCCCGAGCTTGACCCGTGTCGGCCGGCCACCCTTTCCACCGACCGTGGCATAGCGGCGCGAGCGGTCGAGCAGGCGCCGCTGGATCGCGACGAGCGGCAGAGTGATGATCAAAAGCAGCACGGCGACCGCTGCCATGAGATGGTAGGAGGGCACGCCGAGGAGGGTCGTGAGCTTGTAGAGATAGGTGGTCAGGACCAGGACTCCGCTGGGATCGGCGAGAATGAGCGGCAGTCCGAAGCTCTCGAAGGCGAGCAGGAAATTGAGCGCCGCGCTGTAGACCAGCGCCGGCAGGACCAGCGGCAGCGTCACCTCCATCGCGATCCGGGGCAGGCCGGCGCCCATGGTGCGCGCGGCCTCCTCGAGATCGGCGGGCAGATTCCGCATCGCCGAGGAGACGTAGAGATAGACGTAAGGGACATGGCTCAGCCCGCCGATGACGATGAGCGAAGGCAGCCCGTAAATGTTCCATGGCACGAAGCCCAGGACATCCTGCACGGCGAGCGAGACGAAGCCTGACGGCCCGACGGAGACGGTATAGCCAAAGCCGAGGACCAGCGCGGACAGGAACATCGGCACCAACACTATAGGCTCGATCCAGGCGCGCCCCTTGATGTCGGTTCGCGTCAGCAGGAAGGCCAGCGCCGCCCCCATCGGCACCGCGATGACGACAAGGCCGATGGCGAAGACCAGCGTCGTCCAGAGCGCCCGATAGAAATCCGGGTCTAAGAAGACATAGGCAAACGACGAGAAGCTGAATTCGGCCGTGGGGTAGAAGAACGGCCCATCCAGAAAGCTCTGGTAGATGATCAGCCCGACAGGGGCGAGGACCATCAATCCGAGCAGGCCGATCGTGGTTCCGCGAAACCCCGAGGCATCACCATCGGCACGCATAGGATTGTCCTTCTCCGCTTTGGCGTGTGTGGCGGGCGCTCAGCGGCGCATCGCCTGCTTCCAGCGAGAGAAGAAGTCCGCACGCTTGGTCTTGTCGAGATTGTCGAGCAGCGAAGCGTCCAGTGCGATCGGCTGCAGCTTGCCGTTGGCGAGCACGTTCAGGCTCTTGAAGTTGGGCACGCCATCGACATCGCTTCGAACCGAGGGAAGGCCAGCCTCGCCCATCACCCTCTGCCCTTCCAAGGACAGCATGAAGTCAATTAGAAGCTTGGCCGCGTTGGGGTGCGGGGCGTTCTTTGCGATCAGGGCCGCGCGCGAGACGGCGCTGGTGCGGTCATCGGAGTAGACGATTCCCAACGTCGGATTGGCTTTGACCCATTCGGTCGCATAAGCGCCGTTGACGTAAAACGCGATGATCTCCTCGCCGGAAACGACCTTCTCGCGCATCTGCCCTGAATTCGAGTAAATCTTGCCGCCGGCCTCGCCGAAGGCGGCCATCAGGGGCCAGAAACCGGGATTGTTGCGCATGTCGTCCTGCATGGCGACGTAACCCTGTCCGGACTTCTCGGGGTCCCAGCTTGCGACCTTTCCCTGAAACACCTCCTTGTGGTCCTTCAGGAATTTGGTCAGCTCGCTGAGGTTCTTCGGCACCAGCGCTGCGGGCACGAGACGCTTGTTGTAGAGGATCACGCCGGGCTCGATCGAGGTCAGGTAGGCCGAATCCTTGTATTTCGCGAAGCTAGGCAGGTTTCCCGCCTCGGGCGAGGCGTAAGTTTCCGCCAGCCCGTCCGCGACCAGGCGGACCTGCAGATCCAGTCCGACCGACCAGACCACGTCGCCGCCGACTTGACGGGCCGCGAACTCGCTGACCACGCGATTGTAGATCGCAGTGTTCGAGAGGTCGTTATAGTCGACCGTGACGCCCGGATACTTCTTCTGGAACGCTCCGATCAGGGCGTTGGCCTGTACGGAATCGGTCGGCGAATACACGACGACCTTTCCCTCTTTCTTCGCCGCAGCCACAATATCGGCATAGCCCGCCGGATAGGTCGTGGCTGCCGTCTGGGCGAGCGCGGCCGTGGCCGAAAGCGCGGCGAATGCCATCGCGGCACAATTCGCCTTCAAGAAGCTCAACATCTTCATTCCTCCCTGTTCCGAAGCCCTCATTGTTCCGGGGCTTCCTGGTTGATCTGATCGGATATCAGGCCTTGGTTTAGAGTTGCCGTCCCCTGCTGCTGCGTCGATCGGCAAGTGCCGCCCAGCGCCGGATCAGCCCCCAGTAACCAGCTCGCGCATTCGGGCCACTGCCGCATCCGGAGCCGAAAGCACCGGAATATCGACGCGGGCCCGCACCGCGGCGGCTGCGCGCGACGTCGAGAAATGCGCCAACATGATCGCATCATGGCCGCCCAACTCATGCGCGCGCTCGGCGATCAATCGATTATGGCTGTCGGCGTCGCCCGCCTTCAAAAGATCGATGGCGTCGTCCACGACGATCGTATCGAGCGTCGTCGCGGACTGTGCCTCCGACACGAAGTCATCGAACTCGCGGGTCATCGTCGAGACGGCTGGCGCGAAGGTCGCCAGCATCCCAATGCGACCACCGGCAGCGATGGCCTGGCGAAACATGGCCTCGTTGGGCTTCAGCACCGGAACGGGAAGCGTCTCCGCCATGCGCTCGATCGCCGGGCCGTAGGCCGAGCAGGTGACGAGGATGCCGTCGGCACCGATGCGATGGGCATAGCGACCGAGCGCGACGAAACGCTCCATCAGGCCCTCGGACAGATATTCCCCATCCTTCGCACGGTCGGTCGTCAAGCTGTCGTCGAGCAGATTCACAGCCTCCGCCTCAGGCCACAGCCGCGCCATCGCTCCCATCACGGGTTCGATTGCAACAGGCGTCGCGTGATACAAGACGATGCGGGGCGCTGCCACCGTCACGCCTCTTCCAGCTTGCGGGTGACAGGGGATTGTTCCGGCGTCAGGAAGATTTCGTCCTGTCGCCGTCTCAGGCTCCAGAGCTGCGAGCCTGCGGGTTCCTCCACCATGTCGTAGGTTATCAAGGTTCCCGCCGGGATATTCACCGAAGCGCGGTTGCCGACGAGCAGATGTGAACAGGCAAGATTGCCGGGCGCGATCGGCCGTGCGGGCACGATGCGGGCCACGAGCTGCGGGCTGTGGTCATTGCCGAAGGTTTCGCCCGCCTGAATGTCGCGCGCGGCGATCTTCACCAGATCGTAGCGCGGCAGGTAGTCGTCCGAACCGGTGTCGATGCCGAGCAACCCGGCCATTAGGATCGACGTCGAGGTCTCGACTCCGCACAGATGATAGGGTCGATAGATCACCGCGGCCGTGTTGTCGTAATTGCCGATCTGCCCTTTCGTCGTCAGGACATGATTCGAATAGGCGTTGTCGCAGCGCACAACCAGAAAGACGCCACCGCCGAGCCCCGACTCGTCGGGCGCCCGGAGGCAGGTGGCGAGGTCGATCTTGCCGGCGCGATCGAACAGACCGCCATGCGACTGCTCGCAATAGGCGACGGGAATTTCGGTGATGCGCAGCGGAGCATGGATCAGCGTATCGACCGCAGGCGTCAGGCCCGTGTAGTTTGCCGCGATCGTCATCTCGCAAAGATCGTAGGAGCCCGGCTGCGGAAGTCGCCCCAGAATTGCGGCCCGTCGGGCAACGTACTCCTCGGCGCGACCCTCGGGAATCATCTGGAGATATGTCCGGTCTTCAGGCGCGATCTCGATCGAGGCTTGATAGGGTGCATGGATCGGCTTGTCGGTAACGATGCGCGCGACGCCCGTTGCATCGTCATAGATGAATTCGCCATCCGTGGCCTTGCCGCCGCTTATCACCGTCAGGCCGACGGATTTTGCCCATTCGAACATCTGGATGAACAGGCCGTGCTGGTCGCCGTCCACGGGCGTGTAGACGACCCCGGCCTCGCGGGCGAGCTTCTTGAGAATGGGACCGACTGTGACGTCGCAATCCTTGGTAATCATGGCGACGTGCTTGCGATTTTCGATCGCCCTCAACGCATAGACGGCGCTCGCCTCGGGAATCCCAGTGCTTTCGCACACGATATCGACTGAGGGCAGGTCAGGCACGATCAGAGGATTGTCGGTGTAGACCCGCTTGCCGGCTTCGATCTCACGCTGCGCTGCCTCCACCGTGTCGGCATAAGCGATCATCGATGGCTCGAAGCCGGCCTTCAGATAGGCGCCCCTGGCTGCGTCGAGCGAAATGTCGGCCACCGCAACGACGGTGAGAAGCGGCGTATGGGGATCCTGTGTGACGATAGCGGTGCCATAGGCGCCAGCCCCAATCACGCCAGCCCGAACATGGCTCTGCTTGGCGTATTTCGCATAGAGGTGATGATAGACCATAGAGCAGTGTCCGCGTGGGTGAGAGCAGGTGGGCGCGATCCGGACAGCGGTCAGGAGCCGGCCTTCGATGTGAGCCTGGAGGCGCTGTTCGGACGTGTCCGGCTAGCAGTGCTCATCCGGCGGCAGAAGCCGATTGCCAAGCGCGCAAGGCTACGAACGCAGCAAGCGCCGGCGATCCATGTCGTCCTCGTTGGAATCCATCATGTCCTCCCTGCGAACGCGCCGGGCCGTTTTTCCAGGCCGGCTTCGTCCGAACATCGCCTTGCGATCTCAGGAGCGTAGCTCTCTCGGCTGGTAAAACAATTCGCAAAATCCTACAGATTGGTTGGATTAATCGACCAGTGGGAGTGTCGCGATGGACGTCATCGGTAGCATCAACATGAAGGTGCTTCAGACCTTCCTGGCAGTTGCGGAAAAGGGCAGCTTCCGGGCCGCCGCGGAGACGCTCAACCGGTCGCATTCGGCGGTCTGCGCCCAGATCATGCAGATCGAGGGGCAACTCGGTGTCGTGTTGTTCGAGCGGACCACGCGGAGTGTGAAGCTGACCGTGGAGGGACATCATCTTCGCGACAGCGCGCGAAAAGCGTTCTACGAGATCAATCTGGGCCTGCGCCGCATCCGCGAGGAGAGCGACGCCAGGCGCGGCCAGCTCGCTCTGGCCTGCTCGTCCCACATGGCCTCAATTCACCTGCCGCCTGTGCTGACCGAGTTCGTGCGGACCTATCCGGGCATCGCCGTCACAGTCCGGGAACTGACCTCGCAGGATCTATACGAGGCGTTGCGGCAGAAAGAGGTCGACTTCGCGGTAGGGCCCCAGACCGACGACCCGGCGTTTGACTGCACAACGATCATGGTCGAGCCTCTCCAGGCTCTTGTGCCGCATCATTTTCTCATTTCACCGCGCGATAGCATCACCCTGGCTGAATTGTCGCGCTTTCCGATGCTCGTGCAGATCCAGGCGACGGCGGTGCGCAGGCTCGTGGAGGGTGCGATGCAAGAGCAGGGGCTGGAGGTGCCCACCCGGTACCAGTTCATCCAGTCGGAGACTGTCATAGCGATGGCAGAGGCCGGCTTGGGTGTCGCCGTTCAGCCAGCCTCCCGACTGGCCAAAGCCAGTCTCAAGGCAACGGCCGTTCTGAATCTGACGGAGCCGTGCATCACGCGCAGCATGGCCCTGATCACATTGCGAAAGCAGAGTCTCTCGCCCGCAGCGCAAAATTTTGCCGACAAGATCATTCAGGATGTCCGTAAGACGACCCGTTTTAACTGCGACGCTGAAATCTAGCTCACCCGCGTGAAAGTCACCCCGGCGATGTCAAAATGGCTACGTCCGGTTCTTGGCGACACACCAAGGTCCGAAAGTGGCGCGACCCAGCCCCTTCGGCCGGCGTGGAGGAACGTCGGCAAACCACCCTCCCGCGACCTTTCGAACGTCTGCAAACGGGCAGGGCCGCACCGCCCTTCCCGACCTACCAAGAAGCGCGGTGAAAGCTAGGAGGACGAAGGATCTGAGACCGGCTCTTACACACAACTTCGAGGAATAAAATCCGAACCCAAGGCTTGCTCGATATCGGCACTCAGCGTTCTCGTAACCGCCAAACTCCGCCTCACAACTGCGAATTGGGCCGACGAAAACCTATCTTCTGGGAGCCCGATGGCAAGTTGTCGACAAAATAAAAACACAGTGATATCAATGCGTTAAAGAGACGGCTTGGCCGAAGCAAAGAGTCCCACGAATATCCCACGACGAGCTTGGGCTAGATCAAAATATCATGGTATTTCAATATCTTACGAGAGTTGGAGACTGTTTCTGGTGGCAGGTGGCAGAGCTGTCCTACGACTCGTTCATGAACAGGCTGAAGGCGCGCTGAGGCGCGCCTGTCCATCGCCATGACAACGAAACCGCCAGCACCCGATCCGGAAAACCAGGCGCTCCATCTGGAGCGCTTCCTGCCCTATCGCCTCAACGTCGTGGGCACGCTGGGCGGCCGCGCGCTCGGGCGCATCTATGGCGAGCATTTCGGCATCGGCATCCCGGAATGGCGGGTGGTGGCGCAGCTCGGCGAGTTCGGCAAGCTGACCTCGCGCGACATCGGCGAGCTCGCCCAGATGCACAAGACCAAGGTCTCGCGCGCTGTCACCGAGCTGGAGAAACGCGGCCTCGTCTCGCGTGCGGAGAACCGGCAGGACCGGCGCGAATCCTTCGCGACGCTGACTGCTGCCGGCCGGCGCATCTACAACCAGATCGTGCCGCTGGCGCTCGGCTTCGAGGCGCGCTGGCTCGAGGGCATCGCGCCCGACGAGCTCAAGGTGTTCGAGCGCGTGCTCTCGACGCTGACCGAGCGCGGCCGCCACCTCGCCGGCAACTATCGTGACGAGGACGGGGCGTAGCGGCTGCGAGGAAACGCGTGGGCGCCGTCATTCTCGGGCTTGACCCGAGCATCTCGTGACGCCGAGGCCCCTCGCCTCTCTCGGCCTGAGATTCTCGGGTCAAGCCCGAGAATGACGTACGTTCCCGCCGCGCCCTCAAAAATACCGGGCGAGATTCTTCCTGATCCGCGGCAACGGGTCTTCGCCCTTCGGGGGATAAGCGAAAGCCGCCCCCGTGATCGTCTCGTAGGCGCGGACATAAACCGCCGAGGTCTGGTCGATCAGCTCCTGCGGGATCGGCGGCAGCTCTTCCTTGTAGGGGTCACAGCGGGCCACGACCCAGTTGCGGACGAAATCCTTATCGAAGGATTCGGGCTTCTCGCCGGCAGCGAAGCGGGCGAGGAAGCTTTCGGCGAACCAATAGCGGCTCGAATCCGGCGTATGGATCTCGTCGGCGAGGATGATGCGCCCCTGCGCATCGGTGCCGAATTCGTATTTGGTGTCGGCGAGGATCAGGCCACGCTCGCGGGCGAGCTTCTGGCCGCGCGCGAAGAGCGCGAGCGCGTAGCCAGAAACCGTGTCCCACTGCTCCTGCGTCAGCAGCCCGCCCTCGACGATCTGGCGCTGCGACAGCGGCTCGTCATGGCCGCCGTCGAAGGCCTTGCTCGTCGGCGTGATGATCGGCTGCGGCAGTTCCTGATTGTCGCGCAGGCCGTCCGGCAGGCTGATGCCGTACATCTCGCGCTGGCCCTGCTTGTAGAGCGTCAGGATCGAGGTGCCGGTCGTGCCGGCCAGATAGCCGCGGACCACGATCTCGACGGGCAGGATTTCGAGGCGCCTGCCGACCACGACGTTCGGGTCCGGATATTCCAGCACATGGTTGGGGCAGATGTCGGCGGTCTGCTCGAACCAGTAGCGCGCCGTCTGGGTCAGGACCTGGCCCTTCAGGGGAATCGAGGCGATCGCACGGTCGAAGGCGGAGAGCCGATCGGTCGAGATCAGGATGCGACGATCGCCCGGCAGGTCGTAGTTCTCGCGGACCTTGCCGCGATAGTAGTTCGGCAGCTCGGGGATGACGGCTTCGTGAAGAGGCGGATAGTCGGACATGGGCGGGCTTGCCTCATTGGCGGAACACGAGGACGGGCGCCGGCAGCGCCGTTCAGGCTGCCCTTCTAGCGAAAGCGGGAGTTTTCCACCACCGCGCCGCCGCCCCCGTCCCCGGATTGCTGCCACGGCCCGAATATGGCATGCGAAGCCTCCAACAGGAGCCAAGTCCGCGGCGCCCCGACGCAGGCCGCTCCATAGTTCCGTCGTGTTTGGCGGGTGTTCTTGGACAGAGTCGGCTTGCCGGCTTTCGACAATGGATGGCGTGACCCGACCTGCGATGATTCTGCGACTTTCCAGACGTTTCGGTATGGCGCTGCTGGCGCTGGCGGCTCTGAGCGGGCCTGCCGCGGCGCAATCGCCTTCCTGCGACGCCTGGCGATCGGAACTCGAAAGCCTGCAGGGCCGCAGCGGCGGCGATCCGCGCGCCGCCCAGGCGGCCCAGCGCGCGGGCGCCCAGCTTTCGCAGCTCACCGGCCAGTATCGCGCCATGGGCTGCGAGCGCGCGTTCGGCATTTTCGATTCCGGCCCGCCGCAATGCGGGGCGATCCGCGCTCAGCTCGGCCAGTTGCAGTCACAGTATACGGCGCTGCAGCGCCAGGCCCAGGGCGGCGGCGTCGAACAGCGGCGCGCCCAGCTCGCCGCCGCGATCAACAACAACTGCCGGGCCCAGCCGCGCGGCTTCTTCGACACGATCTTCGGGATCGAGCCGCGCCGCGGCGAAATCGATTCGACCCTGCCGGAGCTTGACCCGGATCAGCCTGTCGAGCCCGAGAAGCCGCGCCTCGGCGGCCCGCAGACGGTTTGCGTCCGGACCTGCGACGGCTTTTTCTTCCCGCTGACCAACAACACCGGCAATGCCGACGAGATGTGCCAGGCGCTCTGCCCCGGCGTCGAGACGACGGCTTTCGGCATGAGCACCGGCGGCGATATCCAGAACGCGGCCTCGCGCTCGACCGGGCAACCCTATTCCTCGCTGGCGAACGCCGGAAAATACACGCGCAGCTTCGATGCCGCCTGCACCTGTCGGGGCCAGGGCGAAAGCTGGTCGGCCGCGCTCAAGAACGCCGAATACCTGCTCGACAAGCGCAAGGGCGACGTGATCCTCAGCGAGCAGCGCGCCGCCGAGCTCTCCCGTCCGAAGCTCGACCCGAAAGCCGATGCGAAGCGGCGGGCCGGCACCCAGCCGGCACCGGCGGCGCAACCGGGCGCCACGCCGGATGTCGCCGAGGAGAAGCCGATGCCCTCCGAGAATTCGCCGACGGCGGGCACCGAGTCCGCCGGTGTCGGCCCGAGCATCGTCGACGAGAAGGTGCTAGACAAGAAGGACGGATTGAAGAGCGAGTCCCGCAGCGTCACCGGCGAGCGGCGCTCGGTGCGCATCGTCGCACCCAACCTCGCACCGAACCTCAGCCCGCAGCTCGTTCGGCCCTGAACCGGCAAAGTTCCATGCGCCAAACGCAATTGCGGGCGCATGGCGACGGCGTGCCGGCCGCTGGACGCATGCCCAAAACGGACGCATAAAAGGGTTCCCAAGCCGCCCTTCGGGAGGCCGCCAGACCGCCTCCACGGCCTTTCGGGTCGCGCGCTCGCCTCTGACGCTCCCCAGCTGCAGAAGGCCGCCATGTCCGATACGACCACCACGCCACATCCCCATCCGATCGAGATCGACGACGCGAAAAGACGCCTCAAGGCGATCTTCATCGGCTCCGTCGGCAACCTCGTCGAATGGTACGATTTCTACGCCTACACCGCCTTCGCGCTGTATTTCGCGCCGCATTTCTTCCCCTCGCACGATCCGGTCGTGCAGCAGCTGAACGCCGCGACGCTGTTCGCCGCGGGCTTCATCGTGCGGCCGATCGGCGGCTGGCTGTTCGGGCATCTGGCTGATCGTTACGGGCGGCGGCTGTCGCTGATGGTGTCGGTCCTGATGATGTGCTTTGGTTCGCTGATCATCGCCTTCACGCCGACCTATGCGACGATCGGCTTCGCCGCCCCAGTCCTGCTGGCCCTGGCGCGCATCATCGAGGGCCTCAGCCTCGGCGGCGAGTATGGGGCGAGCGCCACCTATCTCACCGAGATCGCGGACCCGGAGCATCGCGGCTTCTATTCGAGCTTCCAGTACGTCACGCTGATCGGCGGACAGCTCACCGCCATTCTCGTGCTGCTGCTGCTCCAGAACGTCTTCCTGACGCATGAGCAGCTCGTCGCCTGGGGCTGGCGCATCCCCTTCGTCATCGGCGCACTGCTCGCCGTGACCGCAATGTTCATGCGGCGGCATATGCAGGAGACCGAAGCCTTCGAGGCGGCCAAGGGCACGATGAAGCGCGAAAGCTCGCTCAAGGGCCTGATGAAGTATCCGCGCGAGGTCGCGATCGTGGTTGGCCTCACGGCCGGCGGAACGGCCGCCTTCTACACCTTCACGACCTATATGCAGACCTTCGTCAGACAGACGGTCGGGCTCTCCGACATCGTGACGACCTATGTCATCGCCGGCTCGCTGATCTTCGCGGCGATCCTGCAGCCGATCTACGGCCTGATCTCCGACAGGATCGGCCGCAAGCCGATGCTGATGTTCTTCGGCCTCGCCGGCACGCTCCTCACCGTGCCGATCCTGACCACGCTCGCCGGCACGAAATCGGCGTGGATGGCTTTCCTGCTGATCTGCGGCGCCTGGATCTTCACCGCCGGCTACACCTCGATCAACGCGGTGGTGAAAGCCGAGCTCTTCCCGACCGCGATCCGCGCCACCGGCGTCGCCGTGCCCTATGCGGTGACGGTCTCCATCTTCGGCGGCACGGCGCCGGCCATCGCCCTGTTCTTCAAACAGCAAGGCCATGAAGAGTGGTTCTACTACTACCTCGCGGGCGTCATCTTCCTGTCGTTCCTGGTCTATTCGACCATGCGCGACACCAAGCACAGCTCGGCGATGCACCGCCATGAGTGAGGGAATGCGGGAACGTCATGCTCGGGCTTGACCCGAGCATCTCGGAAACCAGTGCCTCTCCTGCATGAGATTCTCGGGTCGCCGCTGCGCGGCGCCCGAGAATGACGGTCGGAGGGTCCTCAGGCGCTCTCGCCGGCGAGCCGCTTCAGCACCTTCTCGCGCCCGATCAGCGGCAGCAGAGCGGCCAACTCCGGGCCGTGGTCCAGCCCTGTCAGGGCCTGCCGCAGCGGCATGAACAACGCCTTGCCCTTGGCGCCGGTCGCGGCGGCAACGGCCTGCGTCCAGCTTTTCCAGGTCGTGGCGTCGAAGGGCTCCTGCGGCAGCAGGCCCGCGGCCGTGGCCACGAAGGGCTGATCCGCGATCACGGGCGTCGCCGGTCCCTGGACGACCTGCCACCACTGGCCGGCTTCATCCAGCTTCGCGAGATTGCCCCGCACCGCCAGCCAGAAGGCCTCGCCGTCGATACCGAGCGCCGCCAACCGCCCCGCCACGGCGGCGAATGGAAGCTGGTGGAGCGTGCGGGCGCTCAGCACCGCCAGCTCGTTCTCGTCGAACTTGGCCGGCGCGCGCGAGACATGGGAGAGCTCGACGAGGCCCGCGAGTTCGTCGAGGCTCGACACCGGGCGCACCGCGTCGGAGGTACCGACCATCGTAGCCAGCGCCGCGACGGCCAGGGCCTCGACACCGCCGTCGCGCAGGCCGCGCAGGGACAAATGGCCGAGGCGCTTTGAAAGCCCCTCGCCGCTCGCCGTGGTCAGCAGGTTGTGATGGCCGAAGACGGGCAGGCTCGCGCCCAGCGCCTCGAAGATCTGTGCCTGCACCGCCGTGTTGGTGACGTGATCCTCTCCGCGGATGACATGGGTCACGCCGGTCTCGATGTCGTCGACCACGGAAGGCAGCGTGTACAGGTAGCTGCCGTCCTCGCGCACCAGCACCGGGTCCGAGAGCGAGGCGCAATCGACATGAGAGGCGCCGCGCACGAGATCGTCCCAGGTAACCTCACGCGCCTCCAGCAGGAAGCGCCAGTGCGGCTTGCGCCCCTCGGCTTCGAAGGCCGCCTTCTGCTCGGCAGTGAGCTTCAGCGCAGCGCGGTCGTAGATCGGCGGCAGGCCGCGGGCGAGCTGGCGCTTGCGGCGGCGGTCCAATTCGTCGGCGCTCTCGTAGCAGGCATAGAGACGACCGGCCTGGCGCAAACGCTCTGCTGCCGCGTCGTAGATCGGGAGGCGCTCCGACTGCCTGATGACGAGATCGGGCACGATGCCGAGCCAGCCGAGATCCTCGGCGATGGCATCGGCATATTCCGGCTTCGAACGGGCGACGTCGGTGTCGTCGTAACGCAGCAGGAAACGCCCGCCATGCCGACGGGCGAACAGCCAGTTGAACAGCGCCGGCCGGGCGTTGCCGATATGGAGATAGCCCGTGGGCGATGGCGCGAAGCGGACCAAGGGCGATGTGGCGACTGGCGTTGTCATGACGCGGCTTATGGCGCGTTTGCAGGCAGGCGACAATCGCGTCGTTGGCCCGGCTTCCGCACCGTTAACCCGGTATTAGGGTTACCAAGGCATGAATCATCGCCGAGCAGGGTGAAACGGATGGAACCGGACCGCTGCTCGGGGAGATCAGGATGCGTATCCGTTCCATCGCGCCTGCATGCGCGGCCGCTGCCCTCGCGACAGGTGTTCTCACAGCCCCTGCCCTTGCGGCTGATTATCCGGTGCTGCGCGGCTCTCAGATCGAGGATGCCCCGCCAGCGCCCGATCTCGGCATCAACTGGTCGGGCTTTTACTTCGGCGGATTCGGCGGGCTGAGCGAGACTCGCTTCCGTACGGACAAAGGCGTCCTCGACATCGCCAACGGCAACTTCAACGGCACAGTCGTGCTCGGCGAGATGGACCCCGGCCAGCTGGTATTGACGCCGGCACGGAACGATCGCGGACCGACCTATGGTGTGTTCGCGGGTTATAACTATGCATTTGGCGATGTCATCCTCGGTTTCGAGGCCGAATATTCCCGAGTCGATCAGGAAACGACGGCGTCCACGCTCGAGGGTCGTCGACTATCTTCGGGCGATGTTTATATCGCCTCTGTACAAAACGCCCGGCTGAACGATTATTTTAACGCTCGCCTCCGCTTCGGCTATGCCTACGGGCGATTGATGCCGTACTTCACGATCGGCGCGGCAGCCGGACGCTTCGACACCAACATCGCCGTCGCTTCCGACTGGCGCACACCGGCTTCCAACTACACGACGAGCTATTTTGGCTGGCCCCGCGTAATCGGGGGCGCAAAGAAAGACGTCTGGGGGTATGGCTGGTCTGTCGGCGGCGGCCTCGAAGCCGCACTCACAGAAAACCTGATCGTACGCGGCGAATATCTCTTCACCAGCTTCAATGACGTCGAAGGCGTGACCGTGAACGTCAACACCGCCCGCGTCGCAGCCGCCATCAAATTCTGACTTGTTTCTCCAACGAAAAAGGGCCGGTGCGATCCGCACCGGCCCTTTTTCGTTTCAGCCTGGCTTCAGTTCACTCGGCGGCCTCGACCTCCGGCCGGGCGCGGCCGGAACGCTCGCGCTTGACCAGCTCGGCCACCAGGAAGGCGAGCTCAAGCGCCTGCTCGGCATTGAGGCGGGGATCGCAGACCGTGTGATAGCGGTCGTTGAGATCCGCATCGGTCATACCGCGCGCGCCGCCGGTGCATTCGGTGACGTTCTTGCCGGTCATCTCCAGATGCAGGCCGCCGGCATGGGTGCCTTCGGCCTGATGGACGGCGAAGAAGTTCTTCACCTCGGTCATGATCAGGTCGAAGGGACGCGTCTTGTAGCCGCTCGCGGCCTTGACCGTGTTGCCATGCATCGGATCGCAGGACCAGACGACATTGCGCCCTTCCCGCTTGGTGGCGCGCACCAGGGCCGGCAGGTTGTCGAACACCTTGTCGGCACCGAAGCGGGCGATCAGCGTCAGGCGGCCCGGCTGGTTCTGCGGATCGAGCACCTCGATCAGCTTGAGCAGGCCGTCGACCGTGGTCGAAGGACCGCATTTCAGGCCGATCGGGTTCTTGATGCCGCGGAAGAACTCGACATGGGCGTGGTCGAGCTGGCGCGTGCGGTCGCCGATCCAGACCATGTGGCCGGAGGTGTCGTACCACTCGCCGGTGGTCGAATCCGTGCGCGTCATCGCCTGCTCGTAACCGAGCAGCAGCGCCTCGTGGCTGGTGTAGAAGTCGGTCGTGCGCATCTCCGGATGGGTTTCCGGATCGATGCCGATGGCGCGCATGAAGTCGAGCGCCTCGGTGATGCGCTCGGCCACTTCCTGGTAGCGATGCGAGGACGGGCTGTCCTTGACGAAGCCGAGCATCCAGCGATGCGCGTTGTCGAGATTGGCATAGCCGCCCGTCGCGAAGGCGCGGATCAGGTTCAGCGTCGCCGCCGACTGCCTGTAGGCCTCGAGCTGGCGGCGCGGATCGGGGATGCGCGCATCGGCCGTGAAGGCGATGTCGTTGACGATGTCGCCCTTGTAGCTGGGAAGCTCGACGTCGCCGATCTTCTCGTTCGGCGCGGAACGCGGCTTCGCGAACTGGCCCGCGATGCGCCCGACCTTCACCACCGGCGAGCCACCGGCAAAGGTCAGCACCACGGCCATCTGGAGAAAGAGCCGGAAGAAATCGCGGATATTGTCGGCCGAATGCTCGGCGAAGCTCTCGGCGCAGTCGCCGCCCTGCAGGAGGAAGGCCTCACCGGCCGCGACCTTGCCCAACGCCCGTTTGAGCTTGCGCGCCTCGCCTGCAAAAACGAGCGGCGGAAAGCCGGCGAGCTGCTGCTCAACCGCCTTCAAGGCTGCCTGGTCCGGATATTCCGGAATCTGCTGGGCGGGCATGGCCCTCCAGCTCTCTGGCGTCCACCGCTCGGACATGGGACTACGTGCTCCTGCTCATTGAAATCGCGCGTGGTTACCTCTTCGTGGCGCGAACGCGCGGCTATACACCCATGGCGCCGGAATAGCCACAGTCCGGTCAGCGCGCGAAACGGGCGCGATCCGACTCTATCGGATATCGAAAAGCCGATTCATCTCAGCGAGATGCCATCAGTCGTTGATGTTGCGGAAGAGCAGCCTCGCAGATTGATTCAACGCTGCCGAAACCGGCAGCGCCCTGCCCCGCGCTAGCCGGCGCGCGGCGTGCGCATCGTCACGAGTTCCTCGGCCGCGCTCGGATGCAGGGCGACGGTGCGGTCGAAATCCGCCTTGGTCGCGCCCATCGTCACGGCGATGGCGACAGCCTGGACGATCTCTCCGGCGTCGTGACCGAGGATGTGAACGCCGAGCACCCGGTCGGTCTTCACATCGACGACGAGCTTCATATAGATGCGCTCCTGCCGGCCGGAGATCGTCGCCTTCATCGGACGGAAGCCGGACTCGAAGATCCTGACGTCGTGCCCGGCGGCCATGGCCTGTCCTTCCGACAAACCGACCGTCCCGACCTCCGGCGTGGTGAAGACCGCCGAGGCGATGGTGGCGTGGTCGACTATCCAGCGTTTGCTGCCAAAGATGCTGTCGGCGAAGGAATGACCCTCGCGGATAGCGACGGGCGTCAGGTTGACGCGGTTGGTGACGTCGCCGACCGCGTGGATCGACGGCACACTGCTGGCGGAGGCGGCGTCGACGACGACCTCGCCGAGCGGGCCGAGCTCGACCCCTGCCTGCTCCAGGCCAAGGCCCTTCGTGTTAGGCCGGCGTCCGGTCGCGACCAGGACGACGTCGGCGTCGATCGGCGTCCCGCTGGCGCAATGGGCGCGGTGCGTACCGTCCGCCAGTTCCTCGATGCGCTCGATCGTGCAGCCGAGGCGGAAGGTGATGCCGGCATGGGCAAGCGCATCGCGCAGGCGCGTGCGGATGTCCTCGTCGAAGCCGCGCAGGATGTTATCGCCGCGATGGAGCAGCGTGACCGCGACACCGAGCCGGGCGAAGAGGCTAGCGAATTCGAGCGCGATATAGCCGCCGCCGACCACGAGCATCCGCTTCGGCAAGGCCGGCAGGTGGAAGACCTCGTTCGAGGAGATGCCGAGTTCGCCGCCGGGGATCGGCGGATCGAAGGAAGGCCAGCCTCCGGTCGCGACGAGGATGTGGCGGGCGCGGATGATCTGGCCGCTCTTGGCCAACCGCACGCTCTGCGGCCCCTCGACGACAGCGCGCTCCTCGCGAATCTCGACCTTCGCCCCTTCCAAGCCCTTTCGATAGAGGCCGGAAAGCCGCGTGACCTCATTCGCCACCGCATCGCGCAGGGTCGGCCAGTCGAAGGACGGCTTGGTGCCCAGCGTCCAGCCGAAACCCGCCGCATCCTCGAAATCCTCGGCGAAGCGGCTGGCATAGACGAAGAGCTTCTTGGGCACGCAGCCGCGGATCACGCAGGTGCCGCCGATCCGATCCTCCTCGGCGATCATCACCCGCGCGCCGTGGCCCGATGCGATGCGTGCGGCCCGCGTGCCGCCGGAACCGGCCCCGATGACGAAGAGATCGACGTCGAAATCAGCCATGATATCCTCTCAGCCGTCGCTGCCTTCGGAGGGCAAGCCATAGGTCAGCCAGACGGCCGCCAACGCGAGCGCGGCGACCCACCAGCCTTGCCAGGCGCCATGCGCCACCGTCGCAACCCCGAAGGCCGAGGCGGCCAGCGCCAGGCGCGGCGCGAGGTCGCGCGCCGCGAGATGCCTGAGGCGCCACAGGAAAGCCAGGCCGGCAAGGGTCAGCAGGATCGCACCGACGACGCCCGTCTCGACCCAGGCCTGGACCGGCGCGCTATGCGGATGCCCGACTGCGAGCAATTGGCGGCGCGGCGGCGAAACTTCAAGCGCCACGGGGTGACGATCCAGCGTCGGCGAGGTGCCGAAGCCCGAGCCCAGCAACGGCCGCGCCCTGATCGCCTCGCCGAAGCTCAGCCAGATATCGACACGGTCCCGCGAATGGGAATTGGCGAGCCGCTCGTGCAGCGAGGCCGGAAGAGCCTCGTCGCCGAGCCGACCGAGCACGGGGGCGACCGCCATCGTCGCGACGAAGCCGAGAGCGACTGCGGCAAGGGTCAGACGCGGCAGAAGCCGGGCCGCGATCCAGGCCAGGGCCAGCAGAAGGAAACCGAGCCCGGCGGCGCCACTCTCTGAGTCGAAGGAAATGCTCGCCACGACGAGGACCATGACTGCGCAAAGCAGCCAGTCGAAAACCGTCCTGCCCCTGCCGAGAAACAGACCGGCTGCGGCAACGGGCAACAGGACGAGGCAGGTCAGCACTGGACGGTTGAAGATGTAGGTGACCTGCCTGCCGATATCGAGCGCGATGCGAAGCGAGAGCCCGGTCGCAAGTTCCGCGATCATGAAGATCGCTGCGGCGGCGATGGCGACGGCAAGGGCGCGGCTCTCCAACCGGCCGGGCCGGAAGCGCCCGCTCGCGGCAATCGCAAGGCCGCTCGCCAGTGGAATCGCCAGTTCGCCCCACATCGCGAGGCTGGTGGCCTGCCGGTGGCTCCACAGGATCGTCACGAGCGACCACACCATGAACGCGCCGAGCGCCAGCCCCACCGGCGTCCGCAGCACATCGCGCAGGCGCCGCAGGAGGTCAGCCACTCCCCGATCAGCCAGGGCGGAGCACAGGAAACAGAGGGCGGCCAATCCCAGGACCAGCGGCGACGAGCGATTGGCGAGCCACATCGCCAGCGGCAGCGCGACCAACAGGGCGTAGCCGGCGCGGGCAAGACGCTGCGAAAGGACCGAGGGAGCCGGCACGGAAGCACCGGGGATAATCGAGGAACTCATGGCCCTGCGATTACGCGATCGCAGAGTTTCCGGCCAGAGGCTTCGATCAGCAGGCACGTGCGGGTCGTAGAACGAAAGGTATAGAAGATGCGACGGAAGCTGCCTGTCGTCGAAAATTCTTGACTTCCGATTATGCAATCAGGCGCAATTGACGACCGGCGCGGCAAGGTGCCACAGGCGAAGCCGCCTCAAGAAACCCGCGGCAAAGCCGCAAGCGGAGGAATCCATGCTCACAACCATCCTGAAGCGCACGGCCCTGACGGCGGTGGCGCTCGCGGCTCTCTCGACGGCGGCCTTCGCCCAAGTCAGCGAGCTCAAGATCATGGCTCCCGCCGCGCCCGGCGGCGGCTGGGACGGCACGGCGCGCTCGATGCAGCAGGCACTGACCGCTTCCGGCCTCGTCAAGAGCGTGCAGGTCAACAACGTGACCGGCGCCGGCGGCACCATCGGCCTCGCCCAGCTCATCGGCGCGAAGGGCGATGGCCACCAGCTGATGGTCAACGGCTTCGTCATGGTCGGCGCGATCCTGCTCAACAAATCGCCGGTCAACCTGACGCAGGTGACGCCGATCGCGCGCCTCACCGCCGAGGCCGAGGTCATCGTCGTCCCGACCGAATCCCCGCTCAAGACCGCCAAGGACCTGGCCGAGCGCCTGAAGGCCGACCCGGCCAAGGTGACCTGGGCCGGCGGCTCGGCCGGCGGCACCGACCACATCCTCGCGGCGCTGTTCGCGCAGGCTGTCGGCGCCGATGCCAAGAAGATCAACTACATCCCGTTCTCGGGCGGCGGCGAGGCACTGGCCGCCATGCTCGGCGGGCGCGTCACGGCCGGCGTCTCCGGCTATGGCGAGTTCGAGGGCCAGATCAAGGCAGGCAAGCTGCGCGTGCTCGCCGTCTCCGCCGGCAAGCGCCTGGAGAATGCGCCGGACGCCCCGACGCTGAAGGAGCAGGGCATCGATCTCGAGCTGCTGAACTGGCGCTCGGTCGTCGCTCCTCCCGGCCTCTCGGCCGATCAGGAGAAGGCTCTGCAGGAGACCGTCGCCAAGCTGGTCAAGACGAAGGAATGGGGCGAGATCCTCAAGGCCCGTGGCTGGGACGACGCGTTCCTCGGCGGCGCGGAATTCGCTGCCTTCCAGAAGGCCGAGATCGAGCGTGTCGGCAAGGTGATGACCGAAGTCGGCCTGGTGAAGTAAGCCGCCGAAAAAGCCAAAATCAGCAGGGGCCGGGAAACCGGCCCCTTTTCTCACCGCCAGAAGCGCTGCGAAGGCGCCGGCCACCACCCGCGGGAACGCCATGACGAACGAGACTCGCACGCAAGGTGCCAACAAGCCGGCCCTGATCGTGGGCGTTCTGCTCCTGATCGTCGCCGCGCTGGTCGGCTACGATGCCTCCCAGCAGACCATCACCTCGATCTATGGCGTCGGCCCGACCGCCATGCCCTATGTGGTGGCGAGCGGGCTCGTCATCCTCGGCCTGGCGCATTTCTTCGTCGCCTTCCGCGAGGGGCTGCCGGAACCGGAAGAAGCCGATCGCAACGCGCTCTTGTGGATCGCGGGCGGGCTCGCCTTCCTGATCGCCTGCATCGGGCTCGGCGGCGGCTTCAGCATCGCCATCGCGGTCGTGTTCGCCTGCACCGCACGCGGCATGGGCCGGCAGGCCCTGCTCGTCGACGCCGCGATCGGCCTCGTGCTGGGCCTCGCGATCTTTCTCGTCTTCGCCAAGCTCCTGACGCTGATCCTGCCGTCGGGCCCGCTCGAGCGTCTTTTCCTCTGAGGCGGAGCTGAACCCCATGGATACCCTGCTCTCGCTGCTCCACGGCTTCACCGTCGCCCTCGAGCCCTCCAAGCTGGTCTTCTGCCTGATCGGCGTCTTCCTCGGCACCGCCGTCGGCGTGCTGCCGGGCATCGGCCCGGCGCTGACGGTCGCGCTGTTGCTGCCGGTCACCTTCAAGCTCGATCCGGCGGGCTCCCTGATCATGTTCGCCGGCATCTACTATGGCGGCATGTATGGTGGCTCGACCACCGCGATCCTGCTCAACGCACCCGGCGAAAGCGCCTCGCTCGCCACCGCGCTCGAAGGCTCGAAGATGGCCAAGGCCGGGCGCGGCGGACCCGCCCTCGCGACCTCGGCGATCGGTTCCTTCGTCGCCGGCCTGATCGCGACGATCGGACTTGCCTTCCTGGCGCCGTGGCTGGTCGAGATCGCGGTGAAGTTCGGCCCCTGGGACTATTTCGCCCTGATGATCGTCGCCTTCGTCACGGTTTCGGCGACCTTTGGCGACTCGCCCTTGCGCGGCCTCACCAGCCTGTTCCTCGGCATCACGCTTGGGCTCGTCGGCATCGACAAGCTGACCGGCCAGGCGCGGCTGACCTTCGGCGTGCCGGAACTGCTCAACGGCGTCGAGGTCACGACGCTTGCCGTCGGCCTCTTCGCCGTGGGCGAGGCCTTCTATGTCGCCTCCAAGCGCTTCCGCGATCCCGAGGAGATCATCCCGATCAAGGGCTCGCTGTGGATGACCAAGGAGGACTGGAAACGCTCCTGGGCGCCCTGGCTGCGCGGCACCGCCTTCGGCTTCCCGATCGGCGCGCTGCCGGCGGGCGGCGCCGAGGTGCCGACCTTCCTCAGCTATTCGACCGAGAAGAAGCTCTGCAAGTACCCCGACGAATTCGGCAAGGGCGCGATCGAGGGCGTTGCCGGGCCAGAGGCCGCCAACAACGCGTCGGCCGCCGGCACGCTGGTGCCGCTGCTGACGCTCGGCCTGCCGACCTCGGCGACGGCGGCGATCATGCTCGCCGGCTTCCAGCAATACGGGCTGAACCCCGGGCCGCTGCTCTTCGCCGAGAAGCCGGACCTGGTCTGGGGCCTGATCGCCTCGCTGTTCATCGCCAACGTCATGCTGGTGATCCTGAACCTGCCATTGATCGGTCTCTGGGTCCGTCTGCTGGCGATCCCGCAGCCCTGGCTCTATGCCGGCATCCTCGTCTTCGCGACGATGGGCACGCTCGCAGTCAACGGCTCGCCGGTCGAGCTCGCCATGCTCTTCGCCTTCGGCTTCCTCGGCTATCTGATGCGCCGCTACGACTATCCGGTCGCCCCGATGGTGGTCGGGCTCATCCTCGGGCCGATGGCGGAGCAGCAACTGCGCCGCGCCCTGCAGATCAGCCTCGGCGACCCGATGATCCTGCTGGAAAACCCGATCTCGGCGACGCTGCTCGGCATCGCCTTGCTTGCCCTGGTCGCGCCTTTCGCGATGCAGGGGCTGAACCGGTTCAAGGCCGCGGAGGACTGACGAGGCCGAGCCGGAACAGGCTTTCGCCGGTCGCGACGAGAGCCTCCGCAGCCGGGCGTGGCTGCCAGCCCAGCATGGCCTGAGCCTTGGCGCTGGTCGCGGTCTTGACGCGGCCGAGCTCGGGGGTAGCAGCCTGACGCGCGGTCGCGCTGAAGCGTGCGGCGAAGCGTACCAGCCAGTCCGGCAGCACGCGCGTGGAAACACCGGCAGCACGCTCGCCGAAGCCGTCCTTCAGCGCCTGGGCAATGGCCTGCATGGTCATGAAATCGCCGGCAGTGGCGAGGAAGCGCTCACCGGCCGCGGCCGGATCGGTCATCGCGCGCAGATGCAGGCCGGCAACGTCGCGCACGTCGACGACACCGAACATCAGGCGAGGGACGGCCCAGAGCTTCCCTTCCAGCATGGTCTTGACCAGCAGGATCGAGGCCGAGAGATCCGGTCCCAGCAACGGGCCGAAGATGCCGACAGGATTGACCACGGCAAGCTCGAGCCCCTGCCCTTCCCCATCGACGAAATCCCAGGCAGCGCGCTCCGCCAGCGCCTTCGATTTCGGATAGGCCGCCAGCCCGGACGCCAACGGATCGGTCCAGTCGCGCTCGTCATAAGGGCGCTTCAGCGCGCGTCCGTAGCCGATGGCCGCGAAGGACGAGGTCAGAACCACACGCTTCACACCGGACAGATGCGCGGCGCGCAAGACGCGCAAGGTGCCTTCGCGCGCCGGGCGGATCAGCTCGTCCTCATCCTTGGGAACGGCGGCAGCCAGCGGCGAGGCGACGTGCAGCACATGGGAGCAACCCGAAGCCGCCTCGCCCCAGCCCTCGTCCAGCATCAGATCGGCAATCGCGATCTGCAGCCGCTCGCCCGCATCGATGCCGGCCAGCCTCAAGGCGTCCCTCAACCCGCTCTCCCGTGCCGGCGAGCGCAGCGTGGCGCGGACGTCATAACCGGCCTGGAGCAGCGCCAGGATGCAGTGACCGGCGAGGAAGCCGGAGCCTCCGGTCACGAGGACGAGATCGCGGGTCATGGTCCGGGCTCCGGCGCAGCAGCAGCGAGAGCACGCAGATAGGCCGGGCTTCCGACAAACGCCAGCGGCCAACCCCTCCGTCTCTCCACCTGCGCGTGAACAAATACGGCGGAACTGTGTTGTCTCAAGGCCGGCATCGCGCTCGATGCCGCGGCAGAGGGAGATTATCGATGAGCGACATCTCGCTTGGCGCGCAGGCCGAGAAGGGCCAGCCCGCCACCGCGGAGCCCAGCCTGCACCGCGTCATGGGGCCTTGGCTCCTGCTTCTCTTCATCGTCGGCGACATCCTCGGCACGGGCATCTATGCCCTGACCGGGCAGGTGGCGAACCAGGTCGGCGGCGTCGTCTGACTGCCGTTCCTCGTGGCCTTCGCCGTGGCGATGGTGACGGCCTTCAGCTATCTCGAACTCGTCACGAAATATCCCAAGGCCGCCGGCGCCGCGCTCTACACGCACAAGGCCTTCGGCATCCATTTCGTCACCTTCATCGTCGCCTTCGCGGTGATGTGCTCGGGCATCACCTCCGCCTCGACGGCCTCGCGCGCTTTCGCCGCGAACATGTCGAACGCCCTGGGCCTCGGGCTTTCCGGCGGCATCGGCATCACGCTGATCGGGCTTGGCTTCATGGCGATCGTCGCCGTGGTCAACCTACGCGGCGTCGGCGAGAGCGTGAAGGCCAATGTGGTGCTGACCTGCGTCGAGCTGACCGGCCTGCTGATCATCATCACCATCGGCCTGATGGCGATCGCCGCCGGCCAGGGCGACGTCTCGCGCGTGATGCAGTTCAAGACCACCGCAGATGGCGGCATGTTCTGGCCGGTCATCGCGGCCACGACGCTCGCCTTCTTCGCCATGGTCGGCTTCGAGGACTCGGTCAACATGGCCGAGGAGACCAAGGATCCGAGCCGCATCTTCCCCCGCATCCTRCTCGCCGGACTCGCGATCACCGGCGTGATCTATGTGCTGGTCTCGATTTCGGCGATCACGCTGGTCCCGCCGGAGCAACTCGGCGAGGGCGAGACGCCGCTGCTCAAGGTCGTGCAGGCCGGCGCACCGAACTTCCCGCTCTGGATCTTCGGCTTCATCACCATGTTCGAGGTCGCCAACAGCGCGCTGATCAACATGCTGATGGCGAGCCGGCTGGTCTACGGCATGAGCCGCGAGCACGTGCTGCCGCCCATCCTGGGCAAGGTCCATGAGACCCGGCGGACACCCTATGTCGCGATCGGCTTCACCAGCCTGCTGGCCTTCGCGCTGATCACCTTCGTCGGCGAAGTGCCGGCGCTGGGCGGCACGACGGCGCTGCTGCTGCTCTGCGTCTTCACCGTGGTCAACGTCGCCGTGCTCGTCCTGCGCAAGGACACGGTTGACCATGACCATTTCCGGACGCCGACCTTCCTGCCGATCGTCGGCGCGATCTCCTGCGCCTTCCTGGCCGGGCCGTGGACCGGGCGGGACTCGGTGCAATACACGATCGCCGGCGTGCTGCTCGGCATCGGCGTGCTGCTGTGGGTCGTGACCGTCATGGTCAACCGCAGGACCGGCACGCATCCCGGCGACCCGCTGATGGAAGACATCGGCGGCACCGGCCCGGTCAACTGAGTAGCGGAAACGAAAACGCCTCCCCTTCCGATGGAAGGGGAGGCGTTCATGAGATGATCCGGTCTTGGATCGCAGGCAGCGTCAGAGCGTATGGCCGCGCTTGCGCATCTCCTGCGAGAACCGGTCGAAGAGATAGTTGCTGGTCTGCACGCTCCAGGGCTGAAGCAGCGGAATGATATCCTTCATCGCCTCGGTCCGCAGGCTGGTGTAGCGCTGCCCGACCGGCGACTTGAAGAAAGCCGTGATCTCCTTGAGATCGGCTTCCGTCATCTTGCTGGCAAATACGGCGGCAGAGGTCCTGAGCATCTCGTCGGTGCGCTTGTCCGCCTCCGGCTTCAGCTCGTTGATGACGGCTTCCATGTCCTTCGTGGCTTCGGGCCGGGTCGAGACGAGTTGCTTCGCGCTGTCCTGGAACTCCAGATAGATGTTGTTCACGTTCTGCGTGACGCCGGTCAGATCCATGACCTCGCGGGCGAGCTGGAGGTGGCTCGGCGTCAATGTCGGCGCCTGGGCAGAAGCCGGCGCGGCACCGAGAAGCACGAGGCCGATTGCCAGGCTGGCGAGAGTGTGGCGGATCATGCGGTCAAAACCCCTTCATCTTGGACGAGCCGGGCGATGAGCCCGGCAGCGCCACCGGCCCGTGCCGAGCCGACCGTTGTTCGCGCGTTCCTTAGCGTGGATCGCGCAGGAATGGAATCAGTCGATCTGGCCGAGGATCTTCAACCCGTCCGCCCCGGCCAGGATCGCGCCGGCGGCAAGCCCGATGAACAGACCGTGCTCCATCACGCCCGGCACCGCGTTGAGAGCCTGAGCCAATAATTCCGGCCGCTCTATGGCGCCGAGATGGGCGTCGAGGATGAAATGCCCGCCATCGGTGACGAGCGTCGTGCCGTCCGCCCGCTGGCGCAGCGAAAGCGCGCCGGCAGCTCCGGACGCGGCAATAGCCTCCGCCACCGCGCGGCGCGTCGCCTCCAGGCCGAAGGGCACGACCTCGATCGGCAGCGGGTAGCGGCCGAGCGTCTGCACCAGCTTGCCGTCATCGGCGATCACGATCATCCGTGCGGAGGCCGCGGCGACGATCTTCTCGCGCAGCAGCGCGGCACCACCGCCCTTGATCAGGCGAAGCTGCGGATCGAGCTCGTCGGCACCGTCGACCGTCAGATCGAGCGCGGGCGTCTCGTCGAGCGTCGACATCGGAATGCCGAGCGATACGGCCTGCGCCTGCGTAACCTCGGAGGTGGCGACGCAGAGGATATCGAGACCGGAGGCGACCTTCACACCGAGCAGGTCGACGAAGTGCTTCGCCGTCGAGCCCGTACCGAGGCCCAGCCGCATGCCGGGCCGCACGAGTTCGAGGGCGCGGGCGGCAGCCTGCTTCTTCAGATCATCGGCGTTCATGGCACTGCCTGGGTCGAATTGCGGAAACCGGCCGCCATCCGCAGCGGATAGCGCCGCTCTCCTGCCGCGCCGGATGCCCCATGTCCAGCATCCCAACGGCGCAAAACCTCATTTCGTCTGCGGCGTGCACACCGTCTTGTCGTCGAAGACGTAGCAGATGCTCATCTCACCGGTGCGGATATTGACGCGAAAGATGCCGCCTTCGCGCTCGTGCCGGGACGGCATCAGCCCATAGTCGCTCGGCGCCTGCGGGCCGGCGCCCTCTCCCGCCGGGAAGCAGACGGTGACGCCGACGCCACCCTCCTTGAGCTGGAACTGGCAGGCGCCGACCTCGCCGGTCGCCTTGTCGATGCGGTAGACGCGGTTGAGGTCGTTCTGCGGCGCCGGGGCGAACTCGAACGGTCCTGCCAGGGCAGAGCCCGCGCACAGCAGAGAGAGCCCGGCTCCGAGCGCGAGGCGCGCCACGCCGGCCCGTGTTGCGATGATCTTCGACATGACACTTTCCCCTGCCGCCGAGGGTGCGACGAATCGCGCGAACGATACCATCATGCGCGGCGAATTTGGGGAGGTGGTCGAGAAGTGCTTGCCAGCAGGCCCGCGAACTCCTTTAAGCCAGCCATCTGATAAGCGAGCCATCCGCCGCCCTGCCCTGAAGGTCATGTCATGAGCCTGCCCCCGATCGTCGTGTTCGATCTCGACGGAACGCTCGCAGAGACCGCGCCCGACATCATGCGGGTGCTGAACGTCATCCTGGTGCGCGAGGGTCTGACGGCACTGCCGCTGGAGCGCGCGCGCGAGCTCGTCGGCGCCGGCGCACGCGCGCTGATCGAACGCGGCTTCAAGGTGTCGGGGCGCCCGCTCACGGCCGAGACGCTGGAACGGCTGTTCGAGGATTTCCTGCTGATCTACGCCGAGGATGTCGCTTCGCAGAGCCATCTCTTCGACGGCGTGCTCGGCGCCCTCGATGCGCTTGCCGGTGAAGGCTATGCGCTTGCGGTCTGCACCAACAAGCCGATCCTGCACACCCGCCTGATCCTAGACCATTTCGGCATCAGCGAGCGCTTCGCCTCCGTCGCCGGGCGCGACAGCTTCCCCTTCTTCAAGCCGGATCCGCGCCACCTCACCCTGACCATCGAGGCGGCAAAGGCCGATCCGGCGCGCGCCGTGATGATCGGCGATTCGCGCACGGACATCGCCACGGCACGCGCGGCCGGCATTCCTTCGATCTGCGTGCCCTTCGGCTATACCGACGTGCCGATCGAGACGCTGGAGCCGGATTTCATCATCCAGCATTTCGGCGAGCTGCCCCAAGCTGTGGATCGCGCGCTCAATCTGGTGCCCGCACGTCCTTGACGGCATGAGACGCGCCGACTAGGAGAGGGCCGGTCCGGGCGATTAGCTCAGCGGTAGAGCACTCCCTTCACACGGGAGGGGTCACAGGTTCGATCCCTGTATCGCCCACCATTTTCCCGACATCGTCAGCGCAAGACGCGCGCCGCGCCATCCGCGAGCGGCGGATTTCCCTTCGCGATCGCGACCAGTTCGTCGCCGAACCGTGCGGCGATCGGCAGACGGAAATGCAGCGGGTCCCAGTAGTTCGCATCCTGCGTCGTGATCGGCGAGGCGTGGGCGTAGTCGACGAGGGTCGCGCCATGGCGGTGGGCCAAAGCGGCGATCCCGGCCTTGCAGGCGGCGTAGCGCTGCCCGCCCGCTGAGCCCTCGCGCGGATAGGCCGTCAGATGGGCCGGCGGCAGGACGAGCATCACCTGCGTTTCCTTCGGGAAGGCGGCGATCGCCTCCTCCAGCCAGGCCAGCGCCGGGAAGCGCCAGCCGGCACGCTCCGTCTCGGGGACCGCCTCCGGGGTCGCGAGCGGTTCCAGGTCGACCGGCTTGCCGCCGCTGCCGGCATAGATGTGGCTCCGCGCCCGGGCGAGATCATAGCTCGCCTCCGGCGGCGTGAAGACCTCGTAGCCGTCGCCCCGGATGCGCTCCCGCGACCAGCCGAGACGATAGGCCATCAGCCGGCCGGCGATCTCGATATTGGTCAGGTTGAGGAGCTTGGGCCAATCGGTCCAGCGCACGTCGCGCGACAGCCAGGCCGGCACGGGCCGCGGCGTCAGGCGCTTTGCCGGATCGGTGGCGTCGGGTTCGCACCAGGTCGTATCGAAGCCCCAGATGATTCGCTTGGGCGCCCGGACCTGATCCCGGAACAGCCCGGCCATCTGTAGCTGCTCCCAGGGCGTCGCCGCATTCATCGCGAGATTGACGAAACGGGCGTCGAGCCCGCGCGACAGCGTCTGCGGATCGAGCAGCCGCATCGTCGAGGTGCCGAGCACCGCCGCGTCGAAGCGGCCGGAGCGCACGAGCTGCGGGTACATGAAGCGCTGGTTGATATCCATGATCGGCCGCGCCGCCTGCCCTGCGACAACCCGTAAGCCGAAGGGATCGAGCACGGCGATGAACGCGAACAGCAGGCCGGCGCAGCCTGCGGCCGCTACCAGGAACCATCGCGACCAGATGACCCAGGCCTTCGCCATTGCGGCCGTGCACTCCCAATTCCCGCAGCACCGACCGACGCGCCGGCGCGGCGCCCTCTTCGCACAGGCGGCGCCCCGGCCACAACCGAAAGGCGCCCCCGCTGGCAGCCGGCCCGCGAACATGCGAGAGAAGCCGCATGATCTCCGGCGCCCTCCGCCGCCTGGCCAATCCTGCGAAACGGCTCGCCGCGATGCTGCTCGCGCTCAGTCTGCTGCCCGGCTCGGGCCAGGCTGCCGAGGAGCCCTTGCCGCCATCCTCCGGCATCCAGGATGCGCTCTGCCGGCTGATCGATGACGCCGCGCGGACGCATTCGGTACCTCCGGCCTTCCTGACCCGCCTGATCTTCCAGGAATCGAGTTTCCGCCCGCATGTCACCAGCCCGGCAGGTGCGCAGGGCGTGGCGCAGTTCATGCCCGGCACGGCGCGCGAGCGCGGCCTTGTCGATCCGTTCGACCCCGAGCAGGCCGTGCCCAAGGCGGCGCATTTCCTGGCCGATCTGCGGGATCGCTTCGGCAATTGGGGGCTCGCGGCCGCCGCGTATAATGGGGGTCCGAACCGCCTCGCCGGCTGGCTCGCCGCCCGCGCCGCCGGGCAATCCCGCTTTCTCCCGATGGAGACGGAGAACTATGTCCTGCTGATCACCGGCGCCTCGGTCGAGGATTGGGCGGAGGAGGCACGCAATGTCGCCAATGGCGACGGCCGCTCTCCGCCGCCTCGACCGGCGACGCGTGATCCACAGACCGCATGCGCGCCGACGCTGATCGCGATCCGGCAATCGCGTCCGGCCTTGCCCATGATCGCGGAGGCGCCCTTCGCGCCCTGGGGCGTGCAACTCGCCGGCAACTTCTCGAAGGCACGCGCGCTCGCCAGCTTCCAACGCGCCGGCGCGCGCCACCGGGCGATCATCGGCGAGCTCCAGCCGATGGTGATCGGCACGCGGCTGCGCAGCCGGGGCACGCGCGCCTTCTACCGGGTGCGGCTGCCGGCCGCGACACGCGCCGAGGCCAGCACGCTCTGCCGGCGCATCCAGGCCGATCGCGGCGCCTGCGTGGTTCTGCGGAGCTGAGATGCCGGCCGCATGTTGCTTGCGCGCAACGCAGAACGGCAAAGCTCGAAAGCTCTCAGCGTTGTGATTGGAGTCCGATTGCCGGGGGCCGGCGAAGCTGACAGGACATTGAGGAGACGTTGACTTTTCCATGTCAACTTCATGTCCAACGCCGTCCCGACCGTCCGAGGTTCTCGATGATCCGCTCCATCCGTCTGGCCATGCTCGCCGGCCTTGGCCTGCTCGCCCTCGGCTCCGCCGCCCGGGCCGAAATCGATCCGTTGACCCGCCAGCCGCTGGTCCAGTACGTCGACCCCGCCAAGGCGCAGGCCACCGCGATTCCGCGCGAGATCGTCAGCTATCAGACGAACCAGCGGCCGGGCACGATCGTGATCAATTCCGCCGAGCGCCGCCTCTATTTCGTGATGCCAGACGGCAAGGCCGTGCGCTACGGCGTCGGCGTCGGCCGCCCTGGCTTCGACTGGGCCGGCAGCCAGACCATCACCCGCAAGGCCGAGTGGCCAAGCTGGACCCCGCCGTCGCAGATGCTGAAGCGCCGCCCCGACCTGCCGCGCCACATGACCGGCGGCCCGGACAACCCGCTCGGCGCCCGCGCCATGTATCTCGGCTCGACCCTCTACCGCATCCACGGCTCGAATGAGCCGGAGACGATCGGCCAGGCCGTCTCCTCCGGCTGCATCCGCATGCTGAACGAGGACGTGATCGACCTCTACGAGCGCGCCAAGGTCGGCACCCGCGTCGTCGTCGCCCGCTGAGCGGACGCAGAATTGAATTAAGAAGGGCCGGTGGAAACGCCGGCCCTTTTTCGTGGCCGGTATCCCCACTGCGCTCACGATGGGAATCTCCCCGACGCCACCCTCCGCGTCATGCTCGGGCTTGACCCGAGCATCTCTGGTCGAAGGAGGCTCCCGCGCCCTGCCCTGCTTGAGATCCTCGGATCTCCCTGCGGTCGCCCGAGGATGACGCAGAGGCCTTTTATCGGCCTGGGGCTTGCTGGGTTTTGACGGAACCGCGGGGTCATTCCGGGGCTTCGCGTCAGCGAAGAGCCCGGAACCCATGAACACGAGGTCAGACGAGAAGATTTGTCAGATCGGCGGCCTTTTGACGGGCTGTCGTGTTCATGGGTTCCGGGCTCGGGGATACGGCCCGCCCCGGAATGACGGCGTGGTTGTATCGAAGGGTGTCGTTCTATCGCTTCGATGCCGGGCCGACGACTTCGCGCATGGCGACGTAGGTGTGGTATTCGGAGACGTTGGGGTCGTCGTGGAAGACCTCGCGGGCAAAGGCCGCATAGGCTGCCATGCTCTCGACCTGCAGGTGCACGACGAAATCCGCGCCTCCCGTCACATAGGAGGCCTGCCGGACTTCCGGGCGCGCCTGCAGCTTGCGGGAAAACTCGCCATAGGTTCGCGATCCCCGCTCGATCGAGACGAGCACATGCACCGTGACGGGCACGCCGAGGGTTTCCGGGCTGACGATCGAGACATCGGCCATGATGACCTGTTCGGCACGCAGACGGCGCAAGCGCCGAAGCACCGCACTCTGTGACAGGCCGACCCGCTCCGCCAGAACGCGCGCCGGAGTCTGATTGTCGATCTGCATCTCCCTGAGAAGAGCATGATCGAACCGATCGAGTTCGACTGTTTTTGCCATGGAGCCCATTCAGAACGGCGAAATTCGTCACCATCTAACTAAATCCCGCGAAAATGACCATGCGTTTCCGAACAGGATGACGGGCAGCCAATCAGCGAGGACCGGATCGGCCGGCCCCGGAGAGGGCGTCGGAAATGCGTCATGGGACTGAAGACTTGGACGAAGCGCTCCCTTGCCGCGCAGGCTCTGGGCAAGGTCGATCCTGTGACGAAGGGGGTGGTGCCGCCGATCCATGTCGCGACGACCTATCTGCGCGACCCGGACAATGGCTATTCCTCCGGCTTCATCTATGGCCGGCCGGACAACGAGACGGTGCATGAGGCGCAGGCCGTGCTCGCCATACTGGAGGAGGCCAGGGCCGGGGCGCTGCTGTTCGGCTCGGGCATGGCGGCGGCGACGGCGGTCTTCCAGGCGCTCTCGCCGGGCGACCATGTCGTCGCCTCCAAGGTGATGTACTGGGCGCTGCGGGCCTGGCTTCTGACCGAGGCGACGCGCTGGGGCCTGAGCGTCGATTTCGTCGAGACCGACGATCTCGCCGCGCTGAAGGCCGCGGTGAAGCCGGGCGTGACCAAGCTCATCTGGGTCGAGACGCCGTCGAACCCGCTCTGGACCATCACCGACATCGCKGSSGCGGCCGAGATCGCGCACCAGGCCGGCGCCAGGCTCGCGGTCGATTCGACCTGCGCCTCGCCGGTCCACACCCGCCCGCTGACGCTCGGCGCCGACATCGTGATGCATGCGGCGACGAAGGTGCTGAACGGCCATTCCGACGTCGTCGCCGGRGCGCTCTGCGCYCGCGAGGACGACGAGTTCTGGARCCGGATCAAGACGGTGCGCAAGGGCCAGGGYGGCATCCTCGGCCCGTTCGAGGCCTATCTGCTGATGCGCGGGATGCGCACGCTGCATCTGCGGCAGGAGCGGCAGGCGGCCTCGGCGMTGGAGCTGGCGCAGCGGCTCTCCGCGCATCCGATGGTGGCGCGCGTGCTCTATCCCGGCCTGCCGCAGCATCCCGGCCACGACATCGCGGCGCGGCAGATGGAGAACGGCTTCGGCTACATGCTCTCGGTGCAGGTCACCGGCGGCGAGGCGGCGGCCATCGCCACGGCGGCGCAGGTCGCGCTGTACAAGCGCGCGACCTCGCTYGGCGGCGTCGAGAGCCTGATCGAGCAYCGCGCCTCGATCGAGGGCGCGGGCTCGCCCTGCCCGACCGACCTCTTGCGCCTCTCGACCGGCATCGAGGATGTCGSCGATCTCTACGACGATCTCGACCAGGCGCTGAMGGCAGCGCACCGCTGAACGCGCGGCTGCCAGCCGTCATGGTCGGGCTTGATCCGACCATCTCGCCATCCAGTGGTTCCGGGTCATGAGGTTATCGGGCCGGCGTTGCGCGCCGCCCGAAAATGAGGACACCGTCACACCCAGATACGCTTTGCCGTCGCGAGGTAGCGTGCGCGTTCCGCCAGCCCGTTGCGACCGCCATTGATGAGCTTCGTCACGCGCTCGACATCGTCCGCGTCGGCGGCTGCCGCCATGCCGCGTTCGCGCCAATAGGCGAAGGCGACGGCCAGTGCGACCGCAGGTTCCCTGGCGCGTTCGGGCTCGGCTTCGAGGTCGATGCCGAGGATTTGGCCGAAGCGGCGATAATTCGCCCGGCCCGTGAGCTGGAAAATGCCGCGGCCGTGATAGCGGGCGCCATCGCCAGTTTGGATGTTGCCGAGATCGCGCCGGCCCTCGTAGCGGGCGAAATAGGACGGGCCGCCATATTCCTGGAAGGTGCGGAAGCCGTCCGTCTCGTGAGCGGCCTGCGCCAGGAAATGGCAGATGCGCAGCACTGTCGTGACGTCGTATTCGCGAGCCAGCGCGTCGAAGCGCGCGGCGATGCCGGCGACGATCGCGATGTTCGCAGACGGCGCGAGCCGCAGCAGGCGTTCTCTGGTAACGGCCAGAGCGGGGTCGGGCGAAGCGCCGACACCGATCAAGGCTCCGATGGCGCGCATCGACATGGATGACCCTCCCGAAAGGAAGGCATCATCGCTGTCGCCGAGAGGGCGGGGATAAGGATGTGGCGCTATCCCCGGCGATACGGGAAGCCCTCGCTCGGGCGGGGCATGCCGGGTCAGCCGCCGATGGCGGTGTATTCGGTCTCGACCGAGGATGCGTGCTCCTCGTGATCATAGCCGTAGATGTGGATCGAAATCGCTTCACCCGGCCCGAAATTGCGCATGCGATGGATGTTCGGCCCGGTGGGCAGCATGCAGGCGACATAGCCGGCCCCGCGCGCCTGTTCCTCGGTCGGCACGGCCCGCGTCGCCTCGATCGCCCGGTACCAGGTCTCGGTGACGGCGCCGGAGACGACGCCGAAGCAGCACGAGCAGTGGTGGTCATGGATCGAGGTGGCCGAGCCTTCGCCCCAGACGATCGCCCAGACGCTGACGGCGTCGTTGCCAGCGAGCAGGTTGCGCGTGTAGCCGCCGGGCTTGCGGTCGAGCGGCAGGCGCCGGACCAGATCCGGCATGGCGACGAGCTCGTGCAGAACCTCCCGCGCGGCGGCGAGATAATCGCGCGACAGCGTGCCCTCGTCGGTCCGCAGGCTGCTCAGCACGGCTCCGCGCCGCTCCTCGCTCAGAAAGCCCTGCATTCCCGTCCACTCCCGTCGAAAGACCCGATGAGCGAATGATACCGGCTGCCTGGGAAAGCGGTTTGCGAGCTCTTTGGAATTTTCTTCTATAATTGAAACCAGATACTCATTCTGCGCATGAACTTGGAAAATTATTGCTCACCGTTCGCCCTGACCGGTATATGAATCTGCAATTCACCGAGGTGCCATGGCCAAACTCGATGCCTTCGATCTGCGTATCCTCGCGCGCCTGCAGGAGGATGCAAGCCTGCCGTTGGCGGAGCTCGCCGAGGCTGTCGGGCTCTCGGCGACGCCGTGCTGGCGAAGGGTCCAGAAGCTCGAGGCGGCCGGCTATATCCGCAAGCGCGTCGCGTTGCTCGATCGGGAGAAACTGAAGGCTGGCGTCACAGTCTTCATCGCGGTCAAGACGGCGCGCCATTCGATGGAGTGGCTGGAGCGCTTCCATCAAGCCGTCCATGACCTGCCGGAGATCGTCGATTTCTACCGGATGAGCGGCGAGATCGACTATCTGCTCAAGGCCTGCGTCGCCGACATCGCGGCCTATGACGTGCTCTACAAGAAGCTGATCTCCCGCATCGACCTCAGCGACGTGACCTCGATGTTCGCCATGGAGGAGCTGAAGTCGACGAGCGCGATTCCGCTCGGCTTCGCGATGTCGGGAAACTGAGAGCCGGGCTGGCCGGCCGGTGTTGGGCCGGGCCGTCACAGGACTGAGACAGCCCGGCGCTAACCCTGCGCAAGCCGTCTCAGGAGATCACGAGCATGTCGAACCCGTTCCCGCAGACCAGCCGCCGTGCGCTGTTGCTTGGGTTGGGGACCGTTGCGCTGGCGGCTCATGCGGCGCCGGTTCTCGCGCGTTCGTTGCCGGCGCTGCCGACGTCGAACCTCGGAGCCGATACGAATTACTGGCAGGCCGTGCGCGGCCTCTACGGCGTCACGCCGGAGATGGTGAACCTCGAGAACGGCTATTGGGGCATAATGGCCGAGCCGGTGAAGGCGGAATACAAGCGCCTGACCGATTTCGTGAATTTCGAGAACACGGTCTATGCCCGGACGAAGATCGGCAAGGATCTCGACGACGTCCGCACGCCGCTCGCGGAATTTCTAGGCGTCGCCCGCGAGGAGATCGCGCTGTCGCGGGGCGCGACCGAGGCGCTGCAGGCCCTGATCTCCGGCTACAACAAGCTGAAGGCCGGCGACACCGTGCTCTATGCCGATCTCGACTATGATTCGATGCAGTACGCGATGAACTGGCTCAAGGACCGGCGCGGTGTCGAGGTCGCCAAGTTCGACATTCCCGAACCTGCGACGCGTCAGGCCGTGCTCGACGCCTATGACGCCGCGCTGAAGGCGAATCCCAAGACCAAGCTCCTTCTGCTGACCCATATCAGCCACCGCACCGGGCTGATGATGCCGGTGAAGGAGATCGCGGCCATGGCCCGGGCGCGCGGTGCCGATGTCATCCTCGACGCCGCCCATAGCTGGGGCCAGGTCGACTTCAGGGCCAAGGATCTCGGCGTCGATTTCATCGGCTTCAACCTGCACAAATGGATCGGCGCACCGCTCGGCGTCGGCATGATCTACATCGCCCGGGACCGCCTCGCCGACATCGACAGCTACATGGCCGACGAGGATTTCAAGGCCGACGACATTCGTTCGCGCCTGCATACCGGCACGCCGAATTTCGCGGCGCAGCTTGCCGTCCCGGCCGCGCTCGCCCTGCATCGGGAAATCGGGCCTCAGGCCAAGGAGGCGCGCTACCGCCACCTGCGCAATTACTGGGTCGCCAGGGCGCGCGAGCTGAAGGGCGTCGAGATCCAGACCCCCGACGATCCGGGCATGGTCGCCGGCATCACCTCTTTCGCGCTGGCCGGCAAGCGCTCGGCGGCGGACACCAACGCGATCGTCGCGGCGCTGCGTGACCAGCACAAGGTGATGACGGTGCGTCGCGGCGGTGTCGCCAAGGGCAACACCATCCGCATCTCGCCAGCGCCCTACATCATGGAAGCAGACCTCGACAGGTTCATCGCGGCGCTGGCGGTGGTGTCAGGCAATCGGGCGGGTTGAGCGGGAGGTCCGTCCCTCCTCCGAAGGGAGAAGGGAAGGCCAGCGCGGCTGATTTTTCACGGGAACGCACCGTCATCCCGGTCAAGCCCGGGATGACGCGATGGCTCCGGGCAAACGCAGCATGCTCTAGCCCTTCGTCACTTTCTGGTAGTCCTTCACGTCGGAGAAGGTGACGTCCGGAGCTCGCTCCGCATCGTATTTCAGCGTGAACTGGCTGGATGCCATGAAGACGGGATCGCCATCGAGATCGTCGGCCATCGAGGATGGCTTCAGGCCGACGAATTTCGCCAACGCCGCCTTGTCGTCCGAGGAGACCCAGCGCGCGATCGAGAACTGGCAGGGCTCGAAATCGACGGGGAGCGAATACTCGGCGTCCATCCGTTCCTTGAGCACGTCGAGCTGGAGCGCGCCGACGACGCCGACGATGGCCGGTGCGCCGTCATGCGGCAGGAAGAGCTGGACGACGCCTTCCTCGGCCATCTGCTGCAGCGCCTCGCGCAGCTTCTTGGCCTTCATCGCGTCCTTGAGCTTGACGCGGCGCAGGATTTCCGGCGCGAAGCTCGGCACGCCCTTGAAGACGATGTCCTCGCCCTCGGTCAGCGTGTCGCCGATGCGCAGGGTGCCATGGTTGGGCAGGCCGACGATGTCGCCGGCGAAGGCCTCCTCGGCGATCGAGCGGTCGCGGGCGAAGAAGAACTGCGGCGCGTTGAGCGGCATCGGCTTGGCCGTCCGCACCAGCTTCGCCTTCATGCCGCGGGTCAGCTTGCCCGAACACACGCGCATGAAGGCGATGCGGTCGCGGTGGTTCGGATCCATGTTCGCCTGGATCTTGAAGACGAAGCCGGTCATCTTCGGCTCGCCGGCCTCGACCGGGCGCTTGTCGGCCATCTGCGCGCGCGGGCTCGGGGCATAGGCGCCGAGCGCATCGATCAGGTCGCGCACGCCGTAGTCGCGCAGCGCGGCGCCGAAATAGAGCGGGGTCAGGTGGCCCTCGCGGAAGGCCTGGAGATCGAATGGCTTCAGGCCCTCGGCGGCAAGGAAGACCTCCTCGCGCCAGGTCTCGGCGGCGCCGTGCGGCAGCAGCTCGTCGAAGAGCGGATCGTCCCAGCCGGAGACGCGCTGATCCTCGGCGCGCTCGTCGCCCTTCTGGTTGCGGCGGAAGGTGTTGGCCTTGAGATCGTAGGTGCCGACGAATTCGCGTCCGCGCCCGACCGGCCAGGTCATCGGCGCGACGTCGAGCGCCAGCGTGGTCTCGATCTCGTTGATCAGGTCGAAGGGGTCGCGCGTCTCGCGGTCGACCTTGTTGATGAAGGTGACGATCGGGATGTCTCTGAGGCGGCAGACCTCGAAGAGCTTCTTGGTGCGGTCCTCGATGCCCTTGGCGGCGTCGATGACCATCACAGCGGAATCGACGGCGGTCAGCGTGCGGTAGGTGTCTTCCGAGAAGTCCTCGTGGCCTGGCGTGTCCAGCAGGTTGAAGACGTGGCCGCCATATTCGAAGGTCATCACCGAGGTGACGACCGAGATGCCGCGCTGGCGCTCGATCTTCATCCAGTCCGAGGAGGTCTGGCGGCGGCCCTGCTTGGCGCGCACCTCGCCGGCGAGCTGAATGGCGCCGCCAAAATAGAGCAGCTTCTCGGTCAGCGTCGTCTTGCCCGCGTCCGGGTGCGAGATGATGGCGAAGGTGCGCCGGCGCGCGTGAGGTGCAGCGTTGGCTGCAGCCGCCTCGATGGTCGAAAGATCGGTCATGGCCCGCTTCAAGACGGATGCGACGCGGAAGTCAACGGCGATGGGTGGTCAGTTCTTGAGCCGGTAGCCCGTCTTGAAGATCCAGCCGACGGCGGCGATGCATGCGACCAGGAACAGCACGGTCATGCCCAGGCTGACGCCGAGGCTGACATCGGCGAGCCCGAAGAAGCTCCAGCGGAAGCCGCTGATCAGATAGACGACCGGGTTGAACAGCGTCACCGTCCGCCAGAAGGGCGGCAGCATGCTGATCGAATAGAAGGAGCCGCCGAGGAAGGCGAGGGGCGTGACGATCAGCAGCGGGATGACCTGCAGCTTCTCGAAGCCATCGGCCCAGATGCCGATGATGAAGCCGAACAGGCTGAAGGTCGTCGCCGTCAGCACCAGGAAGAGCAGCATCATGAAGGGGTGCTCGATCCGGAGCGGCACGAAGAAGGTCGCGGTGGCCAGGATGATGAGGCCGAGCAGGATCGATTTCGTCGCGGCGGCGCCGACATAGCCGATCACAGCCTCCCACCAGGCGACCGGCGCCGAGAGAAGTTCGTAGATCGTGCCGGTGAACTTCGGGAAGTAGATCGCGAAGGAGGCGTTGGCGATGCTCTGCGTCAGCAGCGAGAGCATGATCAGGCCCGGCACGATGAAGGCGCCGTAGGGCACGCCCTCGATCGACTGCATGCGCGAGCCGATCGCACCGCCGAAGACGATGAAATAGAGCGAGGTCGAGAGCACGGGCGAGACGATGCTCTGCAATGGCGTGCGCCAGGTGCGCGCCATCTCGAAGCGGTAGATCGCGGCGATGGCGCGCGGATTGAAGCTCGCGGCGCTCATGCCCGCTCCCTCACCAGGCTGACGAAGATGTCCTCCAGCGAACTCTGGCTGGTGCTGAGGTCGCGGAAGCGGATTCCGGCTTCGGACAGGGTCTGGAGCAGCGTGGTGATGCCGGTGCGCTCGGCCTGCGTGTCATAGGTGTAGACGATCTCGTCGCCGCCGGCGGAAAGCCTGAGGTCGAAGCTCGCGAGAGCCTCCGGAAGTGCGGCGATCGGCTGCTGGAGCTGCAGCGCGAGCTGCTTCTTGCCGAGCTTGCGCATCAGCTCGGCCTTCTCCTCGACGAGGATGATCTCGCCCTTGGAGATGACGCCCACCCGATCAGCCATCTCCTCGGCTTCCTCGATGTAGTGGGTCGTCAGGATGATGGTGACGCCGTCATCCTTGAGCCGGCGCACCATCTGCCACATGTCCTGCCGCAGCTCGACATCGACGCCGGCCGTCGGCTCGTCGAGGAAGAGGATGCGCGGCTCGTGCGAGAGGGCCTTGGCGATCATCACGCGGCGCTTCATGCCGCCGGACAACATGCGGATCTGGCTGTCGCGCTTGTCCCAGAGCGAAAGGTCCTTGAGGATGTGCTCGATCCGGCCGGGATCCTTCGGCTTGCCGAACAGGCCGCGGCTGAAGTTGACCGTGCCCCAGACCGTTTCGAAGGCGTCGGTGGTCAGCTCCTGCGGCACGAGGCCGATGGCGGCGCGGGCCGCGCGGTAGTCGCGCAGGATGTCGTGGCCGTCGGCGAGGACGGTGCCGGTGCTCGGACGCACCAGGCCGCAGATGATGCTGATCAGCGTGGTCTTGCCGGCGCCGTTGGGCCCGAGCAGGGCGAAGATTTCGCCTCGCCTGATGTCGAGATCGACCGTCTTCAACGCGCTGAAGCCGGAATCATAGGTCTTGGACAGGCCGGAGACCGAGATGATCGGGGGTGCGGAGGATGGAGGCATGGAGCGCATATAGGCCAGGTTGGGCTGCGTTGCGACCGGAGAAGCATGCGGGTGAAACATGATGGCCTGTCAGCCGGTGGCGGTACTGCGTTCCAAAAGAAGAAGGCCGGGCAGGAGCCCGGCCTTGATCCATGAACGGGGCAAGGCCCTATTTCATGAAGAACCATAGCAGGATGATGATCGGGATCGGAACACCTACAAGCCACAGGACAATGGAACGCATTTGCAGCCCCTCGTTGGAACGATGATGCTGCGGCAACGCTCGGCAGTGGGCGAAAGTTCCTAGGTGCCGGTGGGCCCCAAAGTCAGCAGAGCCTCCGCGCTCGGGTGCCAGACAGGGCGATAGCCCTGCGTCAACGCCGCCAGCGTGGCGGGCGGGGTCAGGACGGTCGCCATCCCCTGCGGCCGGTCGCCCCGCGCGACATAGCCGGCCGGCGACCAGAGCAGGGCCGAGGTTCCGCGCAGCGCCAGAAACGACTTGCCATCGTCGGAAAGCAGCATCGCGCCGTCGGGCAGTTGCTCGGTGGCCAGCCGATGCGTGCGCTTCGTCCGGCCGATCCGGCGGTCGGCATCGAGGATGCGATCCATTTCGGGGAAGAGCGGGGTCTCCGTGAGCCCCAGCCCCTTCACGAGCGCATCGCGATAGGCGAGCGCGTCGCGGCGGCGGCATTCCATGCAGGGGCGGTGGCCGGCGGCGAACGCCGTCACCTCGTCGCAGAAGAACAGCTCGGTGTAGCCGCGGCCCCAGACCCGGCGCTGGCGGTCCTTGAAGGAGAGCACGCAGCAGAGCCAGTGATGCGTCGCCTGCAGGCGCGAGGGCACCTCCTGCCGTGCGGGATCGTGGAAGCGGCCGCCGCGATTGCCGAAGAACAGGCCGCGCGCCGGATCGGCGAAGAGCGTGCCGTCGGGCCTGACGCGGTTGGGAAGAGGCATGGCCGATCTCCGATCCGGGAGCCGGCAAGGTTATTCCGTCCGATGTCAGATGGCGTCAGCGATCTGATCAATGGCGAATTCCGATGATCGCAGCAGCTTCCCCTTAACGCTACGATCAAGTCGGTCCAGGTCCCTAAGGCATTTGAAGTATTTTCCGCTGCATTCCCATGGGCGACACAGCCATGCGGAGCCGGCCAGCACCACGATGAACACCTATCTTCCCCTGATCCTGTTCACGGTGCTGACCAATGCCGCCGCGCAGCTCATGCTGAAGCGCGGCATGAGCGGGGTCGGCTCGCTCGATGTCGCCGGCGACGGCCTGATCGGCACGGTCTTCCGTGTCGTCTTCAACCCCTTCGTCTTGGCTGGTCTATGCACCTTCGTCATCAGCATGGCCTCGCATCTGATCGTGCTGTCGAAGGTGCAGATCAGCTACGCCTACCCGTTCCTGAGCCTCGCTTATGTCGTGGTCGCGGCCTACGCCTACTTCGTATTCCACGAGGATCTGGGCGCCATGCGCATCGCCGGCATCGGCTTCATCGTGCTCGGCACCATCTTCATCGCACAAAGCTGAGGATATCATGGACCTGATCGTTCGCCTGTTCCTGCGCCTCGGCGCCCTGTTCGAGCCGCCGGCCGTGCCGCAGCCGATCCCCGTGCCCGTGCGCAACCGGCGCCCGCGCCTGCCGGTCGCTCCGAGGGGATGAGACGATGAAGCACATCATCATCGGCGGCGACGGCTTCGTCGGCTCGCATCTGGCGGCAGACCTGACCGCCATGGGCGAGGAGGTGCTGGTCGCGGACATCCAGAAGAGCGATCACCCGCATTACGCCACCGTGCCGTTCCTGAAGATCGACGTCACCCGGGCGGAAAGCGTCGAGAGCATTCCGCTCTCGCCGGCGGACGTGGTCTACAACCTCTCGGCCAAGATGCTGTCCCCGATCGTGACGCGCGCGGAACGCCACGACTTCTTCTGGCCGGTGAACTATCACGGCACCCAGAACATCCTGAGCTGGATGGAGAAGAACGGCGCCGACCGCCTCGTCCATTTCACCACCGACATGATCTATGGCCATTCGGTGCGGGTGCCGCAGGACGAGACGCATCCGGCCAAGCCGCTCGGCGAATATGGCGAGAGCAAGCTGGCGACCGAGCGCCTCGCCGATGACTACCGGGCGAAGGGTTTCCGCATTCCGATCTTCCGGCCGCGGCTGATCATCGGGCCGGGCCGGCTCGGCATCCTGATCAAGCTGTTCAAGCTGATCGACATGAACCTGCCGGTGCCGATGATCGGCGGGGGCAACAACCCCTACCAGTTCATCTCGGTCTTCGACTGCGCCAGCGCCTGCGTGGCGGCCTGGAAGGCCGGCTTCCCGAACGAGGCCTACAACCTCGGCTCCGACGATCCGCCGCCGGTGAAGAAGCTGCTCGGCGACCTGATCAGGCATGCGGGCTCGAAATCGATCCTGCTGCCGACGCCGGCCTCGCTGGTGAAGCTGACGCTCGATGCGCTCGACGCCGTCAACCTGCCGATCATGGACCCCGAGCAATACAAGATCGCCGACGAGATCTGCATCCTCGATACCTCCAAGGCCAAGCGCGAGCTCGGTTGGCGGCCGCAACATCGCGATGAGGACATGCTGCTCGCCGCCTATACCGAATATCGCAAGGCCAAGGACGGCCAGAAACAGGCCGAGAGGAGCCTCGCAGCATGAGCATGCCCGCCTTCAAGCACGAGGATGCCCCCATGACCGCCGCCCGGCCGCAGCTCATCAGCGTCGAAGCCGCCAAGCAGCTCGACGCGGCGCAGGTGAAGGAGCTCTTCGCCGCTCATATCAACCCCGGCCAGCTGCACTTCCTGAAGCTGCTCGGTTTCGACAAGATCCTCGTCGATCGTGCCGAGGGCATGCACTACATCACCAGGGACGGCCGCAAGATCCTCGATTTCTTCGGGGGCTTCTGCTCGGTCGCCTTCGGCCATAACCATCCGCGCATCGTTGCGGCCCGGCAGAAGTTCCAAGACGAGAACCGCCATGAGATCTGCATGGCCTTCATGTCGCAATACGCCGCGGCGCTGGCGAAGAACCTCGCCACCATCGCGCCTGGCGATCTCGACATGGTCTTCCTCGGCTCGACCGGCTCGGAGGCGATGGAAGCGGCGCTGAAGGTCGCCGAGCAGGCCCAGGGGCCGGCCAAGTCGAAGATCCTGCACGCCGCGAACTCCTTCCACGGCAAGACCAAGGGCGTGCTCTCGATCACGGATTCGACGCTCTACCAGTCGCAATTCAAGCTGGTCGAGAACCGGGTCAAGGTGCCGTTCGGCGACATCGCCGCGGTCCGGCAGGCGCTGGAAAGCGACCCCTCGATCGGCATCGTGGTGATGGAGACGATCCAGGGCGGCGGCGGCATCGTCGAGGCGCCGGAGGGTTTCTGGCGCGAGCTTCGGGCGCTCTGCGACAAGCATGGCGTGCTTTGGGTTGCCGACGAGGTGCAATGCGGGCTCGGCCGCACAGGACAGTTCTTCGCCTTCGAGCGCGACGGCGTGGTGCCTGATGTCACCGCGCTCGCTAAGGCGCTCGGCGGCTCCAAGGCGGCGATGGGCGCGATGATCGCGCGTCGCGAGATCTACATGAAGGCCTATGGCAAGCCGAAGAGCGCGCTGATCCATGCGCAGGCGACCTTCGGCGGCATGGGCGAAGCCTGCATCTCCTCCATCGAGGCCCTCAACGTCCTCTACGACGAAGACCTGATGGGAAATGCCCAGCGCCAGGGCGATTATCTGATCGAGCGACTGAACGGGCTTCGTGCGAAGTATCCGACCCTGCTGAAGGAGATCCGCGGCCGCGGGCTGATGATCGGGATCGAGTTCCAGGACATCAGCGAGACCATGCCTTTCGGGGTGAAGCAGATGGTCGCGCTGCTCGACGACAAGTTGAAGGGCTCGCTCTGCGGCTTCGTCGGCGCGTTGCTCCTGAAGGAGCACGACGTGCTCGTCGCCTTCACCGAGTACAACCGAAATGTCATCCGGCTGGAGCCGCCGCTGATCGTCACGCGCCAGCAGTGCGATCAGTTCCTCGCGGCGTTCGAGGATGTGCTGTCGCGCGGCGTTACCGGAATCGTCACCGGTTATCTGCGCAAGATCGCGGCCGCCAAGGGCTGACGACGCGAGCATCGCCAACAAAAAAGAGGCCGGCTTGCGCCGGCCTTTTGAGTGTGGGGTCTCGAAACAGGGTCGTCCAGGGAAGCTCAGTAGTAACCGCAGACCCGGCGGTAGCCGATGACGTTGCCCCAGCGGTCGAAGCGCTCGACCATGTCGCAGGAGCGGACGGGGGCAGCGTAGTAGCCGTAGCCATATGCCGGGCGAGCGGCCGAGGCGATGATGGCACCGGCGGCGAGCGCGCCGACCACACCGGCTCCGACGCCCCAGCCACCGTAGCCATAACCCCAGCGCGGGCGCGCCTCGGCGCCGGACGCGATCAGGGTGGTGGCCAGGGTCACGGCCGCGAGGGTGGCGGTCACGGTCTTGCGGAACGTCGTCATGCTCGTCTCTCCCGACTGTTGCGAGAGCGAACCTTCGCCCTCCATGCTCATTGGTCGCGGAGCCTGGCCGGAAGGTTCAAAGCCGATGTCGATTATTTTGGGAGGCCTCAGCCGGCGCTGACGCGCCGCCAGAAATCCGAGGAGAACCCCGGGTCGACATGAACAGCGAAGTCGCGCCAGCGGGGGAAGGAGGCCTCGAAAGTCGCCGCCGGCATGCGTGCATCCTTGTAGGGGCTGATCCTGCCGCGGGCGGCGATGGCGATACCGTCCAGTTCGGTCAGCAGCCTCGCCGTTCTTTCCCCGCGATTGGGAAAGTCGAGCGTCAGTGTCGCCCCTGGCATCGGGAAGGACATCAGGCCGGGAGAGGGCTTGTCGCCGAAGAGCTTCAGCACCGTGAGGAATGAGGACTCGCCGGCGGCCAATGTCCGGTGCAGCATCGCCGCGACGGCCTCATGGGCATGGGCCATCGGGATCACGCACTGGAATTGCCGCAGGCCTTGCGGGCCGTAGGCGCGGTTCCAGTCGCGGACCCGGTCGAGCGGATAGAAGAAGGGGCGATACGGCACGCGCCGGATCGAGCCGTCGCGGGGCTGGGCGTTCCGATAGAGCCAGTTGAAGGCGTGAAGCGTCATCCGGTTGATGAGGGGAACCGGAGGCTTCAGCGGAAAAGACAGGCCGCGCGCGCTGCGGGGCGCCGCTTCGCCCGTGGACGGTGCGTGGTTGGCACGGAAGAAGACGCCCCGCCCGAAATTGGGGCCGCTGGCCAGAGAGTCGATCCAGGCGACGGTGTAGTCATGGGTTGCGTCGGATTCGGCGGAGATCTCGAAGAAGCGGGCGAGCCCGTCGAAATGCAGCACCTCCTGCTCCATCTCGGCCGAGGCGATCGGCATCAGCTGCACGGTCACCTGCGTCACCAGCCCGGTGAGGCCGAGGCCGCCGACCGTCGCGGCGAAAAGCGCCGGGTTCAGATCCGGTGCACAGATCAGGCGCTGGCCATCGGAGCGCACCAGCTCCAGGGCGCGGACGTGGCGGCCGAAGGTGCCGGCTCCGTGATGGTTCTTGCCATGGACATCGTTGGCGAGCGCGCCGCCGATGGTGACGAAGCTGGTGCCGGGCGTGACCGGCGGAAACCAGCCGGCCGGCACGGTGAGTTCGAGCAGGCGGTCGAGCAGCAGGCCGGCCCCGCAGGTCAGCAGGCCGGTCTCGCGATCGAAGAACAGGATTTCGTCCATTCCGCGCGTGTCGATCAGCGCGCCGCCCTCGTTCAGGCAGGAATCGCCGTAGGAGCGGCCATTGCCGTAGGCGAGCGCAGGCTGCCGATAACGGCCAGGGGCATCGAGCCAATCCCGCGCATCGACGATCTCGCTGTCGCGGGCCGCGAGCCCGCCCCAGGAGCGGTAGTCGGCGAGGGGATCTGTCACGGCAGGAGTGTCGCCGCGATCATGATCGCGACCACCAGCAAGCCCATGACCTGACTGCGCCAGTCGCGGATCATGAAGACGAGCGGGTCGTCCGGCATGTGGCCGCGACGTGCCAGGAACCAGATCCGCGCCATCTGGTAGAGGATGATCGGGCAGACCAGCCAGATCAGCTCGGGGTGCCGGTAGAGCTGCTTCACATTGGCACTGTCGACATAGAGCGCCATGATCAGTGCGCAGGTGCAGCCCGACGCCATGCCGAGCTGGGAGAGGGCCTCGATGTCCTCGGCATGATAGCCGCGCCCGGCCTTCTTCAGCCCGGACTGATCCTGGGTGATCCTCAGCTCGGCATAGCGCTTCACCAGAGCGAGGCTGAGGAACAGGAACATCGAGAAGGCAAGCAGCCAGGACGAGACGGGGATGGCCGCGGCGGCATTGCCGGCGAGGATGCGCAGCGTATGCATGGCGGCGAGCCCAAGCACGTCGACCAGGAGCTTGCGTTTCAGGAACAGCAGATAGGCGAGCGCCAGGAAGAGATAGGCCAGCAGCGAAAGCGCGAAGATTTTCGGCTGCGGTACGAACATGACCGTAGAGAAGGCCGCGACGAGCAGCACGGGGACGGCAGCGTAAGCCTGCGTCTGCGTGATCTCGCCGGCTGCGAGCGGCCGCTTGCACTTCGTCGGATGGTGTCGATCGGCCTCGACATCCATGATGTCGTTCAGGAGATAGATCGCCGAGGCGATCAGGCTGAAGGCGACGAAGGCGATCAGGCCATGCCAGAGCGCCTCGATGTCGAAAACGTCATGGTTCAGCAGGATCGGAATGAAGACCAGGCCGTTCTTCAGCCAGTGAAGCGGCCGCATCGCCCAGATCATTGCGGTCAAAGACATAGCCCGGCCCGTCGCTCCTGCGCATGCGCCGGCGCGCATGGCAGGCCCGGCGGCCGGTTACCCCGGCGCGGGCGTTATCGGCGCCAAACTCCTAAACGGGGGTGCATATGGCGTCAAAAACGAGCACTGATTTCAAATCCATGCTTAACAGCCCGCTTCCGCAGGCGGCGAACCCCGGCTGCATCGCTTCCGGCGGGCGTTGCCTGAAGCGGCGTGTTCAGACCTTCGCGGCGCTGGCGGCGGCGTCGATATTGGCGACCAGCTCTGCGTCGAGCCCGAGAGAGCCGGCCAGACCGGCCAGGAAGTCCTTCTCGGGGGCGGTTTCAGGGTTGATGGCGATGCGCGCGGCCGTATAGATCTGCGCAGCGAGTTCCGGGCTTTCGGCGGCCTCGACGAGGGCATCGATCGATGCAGGATTCGCCATTTCCTTGGCCAGCCAGTCATGAGCCTCCCGGTCGAGGCCGGCTTCCTTGAGCCCACCGAGAATGGTGCTGCGCTCTTCCGTGTCGATATGCCCATCGGCGGCAGCCGCGGCGATCATGGCGCGGATGAAGACGAGGGCGGTGGCTTCGCTCGCCGCCTGCGGCTCGAAGCCGGTGCCGGCGGGGGCTGGCAGAACCTCCTGCTGGCGGCTGTCGAGCAGCGGCTTTCCGGCCTGGTAGTTCTGGTAGGCCTTGTAGGCGAGGCCGCCGATCAGCGCGAGACCGCCGAGCTTTGCGGCCGAACCTGCCACGGAGCGCCCGGTGCTGGTGCCGAACACCAGCGCGCCGAGGCCGCCGAGCACGGCCGTCGCCAGCGCAGGGTTGCTGCTGAACAGGCCCTTCGCCTGCTCGATGAGCTGGTCGGGCGTCCGGCCGCCCGTGACCTTGCCGAGGGCGTCGTTGGCGCCCTGCTGCACGCCGGTCTGGCGCGCGGCGTCGCCGACGCCCTGCGTAGCCTGGGTCATGATCTGGCCGGCAAGACCGCCGAGACCGCCCGAACGCTGCACCTGCTCCGCCAGACCGCCCAGCATCCCGCCAAGGCCACCCTGCTGCCCCGCCTGCGCACCTGCCTGGCTGCCGGCGCTGATCAGGGCGTCGAGCAGCGATTTGGCATTGAACATGGGAGTCTCCTGTCGTGGCGCAGTGCAATATGGAGCGGTCGGGATCGATCAGCATTATGAAAGCGGCATGACAATGGAGCAGTCTGCATGGGCTTTGCGCTATGTCATGGGCAGCGGCAGTAGCCCCGGCTCCTTCAGCGTCTCGAGCGCGATCTCGGAGCGAACGCGCGCCACGCTTTCATGCGGCATCAGGATTTCGTTGAYGAGCCGGGCGAGCGCCTTGAGGTCGCCGACCGCGACCTTCAGCAGGTAATCCGCCTCGCCGGTCAATGCGTGGGCTTCGAGGATCGACGGGGTCAGCCGGACGAGATCGCGGAAGCGCCGGGCGTTGTCGCGCGAATGGGTATCGAGCGCGACATGGATGAACACGATGACGCCGAGGCCCACGGCGGCGGGTTCCAGCGCGGCGCGATAGCCGCGGATGACGCCATCCTGCTCCAGGCGCTGGCGGCGGCGCGAGACCTGGCTGGCGGAGAGCCCGATCTGCTCCGCAAGGGCGGCGTTGGTCAGCGAGGCGTCGCGCTGCAAGGCATCGAGCAGGCGCCAGTCGAGTGTGTCGAGAGTGGTCATATCGTGCGCTGTTTCGATCTGCTACGCGCGGATGATGCATCATTTGCGAGTCTGCGTACAGATTTGCACGCCTCATTCTCCTTTTCTGCGCGACCATGGGCCATCAACAGAACAGGAGGAATGTCCATGGGCCCCTTTCCGCATGATGCCGCTCCGCCCGAAATCTCCGATGCCAATCCGATGGGGACGGATGGCTTCGAGTTCGTCGAGTTCGCCCATCCCGAGCCTGAGAAGCTCGGCGCCCTGTTCGAGACGATGGGTTTCCAGCCGGTCGCCCGCCATCGCTCGAAGCAGGTGACGCTCTACCGGCAGGGCGACGTCAATTTCGTCGTCAATGCCGAGCCGGATTCCTTCGCCCAGGCCTTTGCGGCGGAGCACGGCCCCTGTGCCTGCGCGATGGCGTTTCGCGTCGTCGACGCCCAGCATGCCTTCGAGCGGGCGGTGTCGCTCGGTGCCGAACCCTATGAAAGCGCGATCGGCCCCGGCGAACTCGCGATTCCGGCCGTGCGCGGCATCGGCGGATCGCTGCTCTACTTCGTCGATCGCTATGGCGAGAAGGGCTCGATCTGGGATGTCGATTTCGAGTGGCTGGGAGAGCGCGATCCGCATCCCGAACAGGCCGGGATGTATTACCTCGACCACCTGACCCACAATGTCATGCGCGGCCGCATGGATCATTGGGCCGATTGGTACGGCGAGCTCTTCAACTTCCGCGAGATCCGCTTCTTCAACATCGAGGGCAAGTTGACCGGCCTGATCTCGCGGGCGCTGACCTCGCCCTGCGGCAAGATCCGCATCCCGATCAACGAGTCGCTCGACGACAAGAGCCAGATCGAGGAATACCTGCGCCAGTACAAAGGCGAGGGCATCCAGCATGTCGCCCTCGGCGCGCGGGATATCTATGCCAGCGTCGAGCAACTGCGCCGCAACGGCCTGCCCTTCATGCCGGCGCCGCCCGAGACCTATTACGAGAAGGTCAACGGCCGCGTGCCGAACCATGGCGAGCCGGTCGATCGGCTGAAGGCCACCGGCATCCTGATCGACGGGGAGGGCGCGGTCGCACTTGGCGAAAAGGCAGGCAGGATGAGCAAGGTGCTCCTGCAGATATTCTCGGGAACCGTGCTCGGGCCGATCTTCTTCGAGTTCATCCAGCGCAAGGGCGACGACGGCTTCGGCGAGGGCAATTTCCGCGCGCTCTTCGAGTCGATCGAGGAAGACCAGATCCGCCGGGGCGTGCTGAAGCCTGCGGAAGCGGCGGAATAGGGCTTCGGCCGGAGGCGCTGGATCGCGCCGTCTTTCGACGTAAATGTGCCGTCATTCCGGGCTTGGCCCGGAATCCATCTTAGAGCGCAGAGCCCTCAGATGGATTCCGGTCGGCGCCGCTAACGCGGCTTGTCCGGAATGACGGTGTTTCCGTACAAAACGAGCAAGCGCTACGGATTGAGTTTGCGCATCAGCAGGGGCGCGCCGACCGCAGGGTCCTTGCGCCACTGGCCGTTCTCGAAGACCAGATCGGTGCCGTGGCCGCGGCGCGCCACCAGCGTGAGCCTGCCGCCGGCATAGCGCCAGCCGGCAGGGTCGAAGATCGTGAGCCCGGTATCCTGGCAGGAACCCTCGAAGGCGGCCGTCGCGCTCCCGTTCGCCGATGGCGGGGAAAGGACGAGGCGGCAGGCTTCGCGATTCTGCTGGCGCATCACCGAATAGCGCCCGGGCAATGCCTCGGCCGCCGGCGCTTTCGCCGGGTCGACGATCGTTGGACGCTGGGCGGCCGTCGCCGCGGCGGCTGCGGAGTTCGAAGGCCGGGGCGCTGCGGCGCGCGGATGATCCTTCGAGACCAGCCGATAGGCTTTTCCATCGCGCCCCTTGCCGTCGCTGCCGGCTTCGGGAGAGCCTTTCTGAAAGCCGATCACTTCCTTGCCGCCGGCGTCAAGCAGCAGTGGTTGCCCGTTCGCGGCCAGCGTCCACGCCGCAGCCGTGTCGAGGATCGGCAAAGCGCGCCGGCAGGTAGCGGGGAAGCGGAGCTGGCGTACATTGCCGGTGGTTTCCGCCCCGAGAGTGACGGTGCAACTGCGCGTCGCACCCTCCATTTCGAGATCCCAGGCGCCGAGCCAGCGGCGGATCGCCTCCGGGGCCTTGTCGGCGCCGCGTGGAAGCGGCGCCGTCTGGGCGATGGCCGGCAGGCTGCCGGCGCCGAGGAGGATGAGCGGCAGCAGCCGGCGAATCAGGCCTTTTTCCATGGGGTCTCCGGCACGGGCGTCAGCGGGCCCTTGCCATCGAACCATGAAACCAGATTGTCGACCAGAAGCTGGCCCATCGCCTCGCGGGTGTGGACCGAGGCCGAGCCGACATGGGGCAGCAGCACGGCATGCTCGATCGCGATCAGCTCGGCCGGCACGCGCGGCTCGTCCTCGAAGACGTCGAGGCCGGCGGAGAGGATAGTCTTGTCCTGCAGCGCCTTGATCAGCGCCTGCTCGTCGATCACGGTGCCGCGGCCGACATTGACGACGATACCGTTCGGTCCGAGCGCCTTCAGTACCTCGGCGTTGATGATGTGGTGCGTCGAGGCCCCACCCGGCGCGACCGAGATCAACGTGTCGACATCCGCGGCCATCTCGACGAGCGACGGATAATAGCGATAGGCCACGTCCTCCTGGCGCGAGCGGCCGTGATAGGCGACCGAGAGCCCGAAGGCTTCGAGACGATGCGCGACGGCCTTGCCGATGCGGCCGAGGCCGACGATGCCGACCGAACGCTTCCGCAGCGAGGTCGTCAGCGGATAGTTGGCCTTCAGCCACTTGCCCTCGCGCAGGTAGCGGTCGACCTGCGGCAACTGGCGGACGGTGGCGAGCAGGAGGCCGATCGCGAGATCGGCGACCTCGTCGGTCAGCACGTCGGGCGTGTTCGTCACGACAACGCCACGCCGGCCGGCTTCGGCCGCGTCGACGTGATCGTAGCCGACGCCGAAGCTGGATGCGATCTCGAGCTTGGGAAGCGCGTCGAAGAGTGCGACATCGACCCGGTTGTGCCCGCCGCCGGCCGCGACGCCGCGCACGCGGCCCGAGACCTGCCGCAGCAGGGCGGCGTGGTCCGGCGCATTCCAGAGTTCATGCACGACGAAGCGGCTTTTCAGCTGATCGGCGGCATAGGCCATCAGCGGGCCGGTCTGGATGATCTCGGGCTTGTCGGAGGCTGTCATCTCGCGCTGTCCATCAGTCTGGGAGGAACGTTGATTCGTGGCTTATGAATCGATTAAAATGAAACTACGCAGCTTGGCAGGCCAATCTAGCCGTGCCGTCGCATAAGCGATACCCGAAGACGCCCCGCAGCAGAGCGCCGGGCGCTTATTTAGTATGCTTTATTCGCATGATTTTTCCGGTCTCCGTGGCGTTGTGCGTGCCGATGGAGGCCAGGGTCGTGTTCAGGCTATCGATCACCAGCCCGGCCATGCGGGCCGAGGCCAGATCGCCGTCGCGGTCGATGATGGCGAGCAGCACATGCTCGTGATCGGGCAGGGACTCGACATAGGCGACCTCGTCGCCGGTCTTGAGCAGCAGCGACCATTGCAGCGTGGCGATGACGGCGCTGGCGAGGCATTGCAGCGCCGCATTCTGCGCCGCGGAGAAGATCGCTTCATGGAAAGCAAGATCGGCGCGGATCGTCGCTTCGGCATAGGGCGGATTGTCGACCATGCCGCGATAGGCCGCCTCGATCCGGGCGATGTCGGCGGAGGTCCGGCGCTGGGCGGCGAGCCGGGCCGCGCTGGGCTCGACGAAGCGGCGCAACTCGAAGAGATCGCGAATGAATCGCTCGTTCGGGTCGGCCTCGAAATGCCAGGAGAGGACGTCCGGATCGAGCAGATTCCAGCGTTCGCGCGACGCGGCGCGGGTGCCGCTCTTCGGGCGGGCCTCCACCAGCCCCTTGGCCGTCAGGACCTTGACCGCCTCGCGGTAGGCGGTGCGCGAAACCGAGATGTCCGAGCGCAGATCGTCCTCGTTGGGCAGGACCTCGCCCGCCTTCACGCGGCCGGTGATGATCGCGACCGCGAGCTTCTGTGCGACCTGGCCGAAGAGGCGGTCCGGATTGAGAGTCGTCGGCCGCGAGAAGTCGCGCACGCGCATCGGTAGCCCCTCCCTCGATCGCCTCGCCGCGGCCCCGTATCGGGCGCGAGGTGCAGGCCATGGCGGCGCTTGACACGCCCGCTTCTATCGTATGACTTTATCGCAGACTGGAACGGACACAATCGCCAGAAGCAGGCGAGGTCCGCTTTCATCATTCGGTCACAAGAAACCGATTGTGGTCGCTAACTGCCTGCTCGACGGGCGGTGCGACAGGGAACGGAAAGCAGGGAAGACGGCATGGCTTCAGTCCAGATCGCCGATGTACGCAAGGCGTACGGGTCTACGCAGGTCATCCACGGCGTCGACATCGACATCAACGACGGCGAATTCGTCATCCTCGTCGGCCCCTCGGGCTGCGGAAAGTCGACGCTGCTGCGGATGATCGCCGGGCTCGAGAACATCTCGGGCGGCGAGATCCGGATCGGGCCGCGCGTGGTGAACGACGTGCCTCCGAAGGAGCGCGACATCGCCATGGTGTTCCAGAACTATGCGCTCTATCCGCATATGACGGTCGCCGACAACATGGCCTTCTCGATGAAGCTCCGGAAGGCGCCGAAGGCCGAGATCGACGAGCGCGTCAACAAGGCGGCGCAGATCCTCGGGCTGAACAATCTGCTCGAGCGCTTTCCGCGCCAGCTCTCGGGCGGCCAGCGGCAGCGCGTCGCCATGGGTCGCGCCATCGTCCGCGATCCGCAGGTCTTCCTGTTCGACGAGCCGCTCTCGAACCTCGATGCCAAGCTGCGCGTTCAGATGCGCACCGAGATCAAGGAATTGCACCAGCGGCTGAAGACCACGACGGTCTACGTCACGCACGACCAGATCGAGGCCATGACCATGGCCGACAAGATCGTCGTCATGCATGACGGCATCGTCGAGCAGATGGGCGCGCCGCTCGATCTCTACGACAATCCGGCGAACCTGTTCGTCGCGGCCTTCATCGGCTCGCCGTCGATGAACCTGCTCAAGGGCAAGATCACGGCCAACGGCTTCGAGACCGAAGGCGGCGTCGTCTGGCCGATCGGCCAGCATCCGGCGGATTCCGAAGGGCGCGCGGCCGTGCTCGGCATCCGCCCCGAGCACTTCCAGCTCGATCCGAATGGCCTGAAGGCCCAGGTCGCGGTCGTCGAGCCGATGGGCTCGGAGACGCAGGTCGTCGTCCGCTGCGGCGGGCAGGACCTGACCTGCATCTTCCGTGAGCGCATCACCGCCAAGCCGGGCGAGACCATCGGCATCACGCCCGACACCAGCGTGACGCATCTCTTCGACGCTGCGACCGGCAAGCGGCTCTAACGAATTCGCCGCCCGCGAGCCGGGCGGCGGATGACGGCTGTCCAATGCCCATAATCCATGCAGGACGGAGGTCCCATGCAGGCCTCCGCCGCGCCAACGGAGGAGACGGTTTCATGAGCATTTCCAGAAGAGACGTGCTGATCGGCGCGGGGCTTGCAGCAGGGGCCACGCTGCCGCTGGCGCCTGCGATAGCACAGGCCAATATCGAGAAGGGCGCGACACTGCGTGTCCTGCGCCCGACCAAATTCGTCGATCCCGACCAGGCGATCTTCAACGAGAACACCGAGGCCTTCACCAAGGCGACGGGCGTGCCGGTCCGGGTCGACTATGCCGGCTGGGAAGACCTGCGGCCGCAGACGGCGGTCACCGCCAATACCGGTGCCGGGCCCGATATCGTCGTCGGCTGGGCGGATGATCCGCACATCTTCTCCGACAAGTTGATCGACCTCACGCCGATCGCCGAGGATCTCGGCAAGAAATATGGCGGCTGGTACCCGATCGCCGAGAAATACGGCAAGAAGGACAAGACCAACCAGTGGATCTCGATCCCGATGGGCGCTTCCGGCGCGCCGGCGGTGTATCGCGAATCCTGGGTCAAGGAAGCGGGCTTCGATACCTTCCCGAAGGATCTCGACGGCTTTCTCAACCTCTGCCGCAAGCTCAAGGCCAACGGCCATCCGGCCGGCTTCGCGCTCGGCAACGCGGTCGGCGACGGCAACGCCTTCTGCAACTGGCTCGTCTGGACCCATGGCGGCTACATGGTCGACGAGAACAACAAGGTCGCGATCAATTCGAAGGAGACGGTCGCGGCACTGAAATACGCCAAGGCGCTCTACGAGACCTTCATTCCCGGCACGCTCTCCTGGCTCGACATCAGCAACAACAAGGCGCTGACGGCCGGCGAAATCGGCGTCACCCAGAACGGCGTCTCACTCTACTTCTCGATCAAGAACTCGAAGGACGAGAAGACCGCGGCGATCGCCAAGGACCTGAACCACGCGACCATGCCGGTCGGCCCGTTCGGACGCCCGTCCGAGCCTGCCCTGGTGATCAACGCCATGGCGTTCAAACACACCAAGTTCCCGAACGCGGCCAAGGAATATCTCCGCTTCATGATGGAGAAGGAGCAGTACGACAAGTGGCTGACCGGCTGCTTCGGCTACTGGACCCAGCCGCTGAAGGGCTTCGCCGAGAGCAAGGTGTGGTCGGGCGACCCGAAGATCCTGGTCTATCGCGACACCTGGGAGCGCGCGCTCTGGAGCGGCTACAAGGGCTCGATCAACGAGGCCGCCGGCACGGTCAACGCCGAATACGTCGTCGTCCAGATGGTCGCCTCGGTCTGCGCCGGCCAGGCGACGCCGGAGGAAGCCGCTGCTGAAGCCGAGCGCCGCGCCAAGCGCTACTATCGGACCTGACCCGCTTTTCCCGGCCGCCGTCCATGGTCGGCGGCCGGGAATGCCGGTCCAAAATGCGAGCGCGCCATGGCGATAGCTGCCGTCGAATCGCGAACCGTCTACAGCCTGCAGCAAAACTGGCTGGTGCGTCTGTTCGACTATAAACCGTTCCTGATCTTCCTCTGCCTGCTGCCCGCGGCGGGCTTCCTGCTGGTCTTTCTCAGCTACCCGCTGGGCCTGGGCATCTGGCTCGCCTTCACCGATACGCGCATCGGCCGCGCCGGTAATTTCATCGGGTTCGAGAATTTCCAATCGCTCTGGTACGACCGGGTCTTCATCACCGCAGTCTGGAACACGCTGCTCTATACGGGGGTGGCGACGATCGGGAAATTCGCCCTCGGCCTGTGGCTGGCGTTGCTGCTCAACAACCATCTGCCGATGAAGTCGCTGCTGCGGGCGATCATCCTGATTCCCTGGATCGTGCCGACGGTGCTCTCGGCCATCGCCTTCTGGTGGATCTACGATCCGCAGTTCTCGATCATCTCCTACGTGCTGGTCGACGTGCTCGGCTGGCGCGACACCTATATCGACTTCCTCGGACAGCCCTGGCCGGCGCGCTTCTCGCTGATCGCGGCGAATATCTGGCGCGGCATCCCCTTCGTCGCGATCTCGCTTCTCGCCGGCCTGCAGACCATCTCGCCGGCGCTGTACGAAGCAGCGATGCTCGATGGCGCCAATGCCTGGCAGCGCTTTCGGCACGTGACCTTCCCGATGCTGATGCCGATCCTGGCGATCGTGCTGACCTTCTCGGTGCTGTTCACCTTCACCGATTTCCAGCTCGTCTACGCCATCACCCGCGGCGGACCGGTGAACGCGACGCATCTGATGGCGACGCTCGCCTTCCAGCGCGGCATTCCAGGCGGTCAGCTCGGCGAGGGCGCGGCGATCGCGGTGGCGATGATCCCGTTCCTCGTGATGGCGACGCTGTTCAGCTATTTCGGCCTTGCCCGGCGCAAGTGGCAGCAGGGGGAAGACAATGACTGATCAGGCCCTCAGCGCGCGTCCGCATCTCAAGGACAAGGAGCGTGAAGGCGTCATCGACTGGTCGTCCGGCCCGCGGCGCTTCATCATGCTGTACCTGCCGCTGTCGCTCTTCCTGCTCGTGCTGCTGTTCCCGTTCTACTGGATGGCGATCACCGCGATCAAACCGAACGCGGAGCTGCTCGACTACAAGAACAACAACCCGTTCTGGGTGAAGTCGCCGACGCTCGAGAACATCAACAAGCTGCTGTTCCAGACCGATTATCCGCAATGGCTCTGGACCACGATGATGGTCGCGGCGGTGGCGACTGCGCTCTCGCTGTTTTCCAGCGTGCTCGCCGCCTATGCGATTCAGCGGCTGCGGTTCAAGGGCTCGCAATATGTCGGACTCGCGATCTATCTCGCTTATCTCGTGCCGCCCTCGATTCTGTTCATCCCGCTGGCGACGCTGATCTTCCAGTTCGGCCTGTTCGACTCGCCGCTGGCGTTGATCCTGACCTATCCGACCTTCCTCATCCCCTTCTGCACCTGGCTCCTGATCGGCTATTTCAAGTCGATCCCCTATGAGCTCGAGGAATGCGCGATGATCGACGGGGCGACGCGGCTGCAAACCCTGTGGCGCATCACCTTGCCGCTCGCCATGCCCGGCCTGATCTCGGCCGGCATCTTCGCCTTCACCCTGTCCTGGAACGAGTTCATCTACGCGCTCGCCTTCATCCAGTCGGCGGAGAAGAAGACGGTGCCGGTCGCGGTGCTGACCCAGCTCGTGGAGGGCGACGTCTATCACTGGGGCTCGCTGATGGCCGGCGCGCTCTTGGGCTCGATCCCGGTCGCGATCCTCTATTCCTTCTTCGTCGACTATTACGTTGCCTCGATGACGGGTGCGGTGAAGGAGTAACCGGCTTCGGCGCCGGCCTGGCGCGGGCCGGCTTCCCCCATCGCGGGCATGGCGTGAGCCGTGCCCGCTTTCGTTCAAAGAGTACCCGTTCGCATGACCGATAAATCGATCTCCACCATCGCCTTCGTCGGGCTTGGCGCCATGGGCGCGCCGATGGCCGAGAACCTCGTCACGAAGCAGTTCCGCGTCACCGGCTTCGACATGCGCGAGGCCGTGCGAGAGGCGCTGGTCGCCGCCGGCGGGCACGCCGCTATCAGTGCCAGGGACGCCGCGGACGGTGCCGAAGCGCTGGTGCTAATGGTGGTCAACGCCGCCCAGGCGCGCGCGGTGCTGTTCGAGGCCGGCGCGCTGGAAGCGCTTGCTCCTGGCGCGACCGTGATCCTGATGGCGACCTGCCCGCCGGGTGAGGCGGAGGCGATCGCGGCGGAGGTCGTGAAGACAGGCCGGCATTTCATCGATGCCCCGGTCTCGGGGGGCGTCAACGGCGCGCGCAACGCGACGCTGACGATCATGGTCGGGGCGCCGAGCGAGAGCTTCGCGCGGGCGAAGCCTGTGCTCGACGCGCTCGGCGACAAGGTCTTCCATGTCGGCGAGAAGGCGGGGCAGGGCGCGACGGTGAAGACCGTCAACCAGCTGCTCTGCGGCGTCCATATCGCCGTCGCCGCGGAGGCGCTGTCGCTGGCCGAGAAGGCCGGCATCGACGGGCGCCTGCTGTTCGAGATCATGGGCGGCTCGGCCGCCTCGTCCTGGATGCTCAGGGATCGCGGGCCGCGCATGCATGAGCCCGATCCGGCCGTGGCGAGCGCGGTCGACATCTTCGTCAAGGATCTCGGCATCGTGCTCGACGCCGGGCGCGCGGCGAAGACGGCGCTGCCGCTGGCGGCGGCCGCCCATCAGATGTTCCTCGCCTCGTCCGGCCTCGGCCATGGTGGGCGCGACGATTCGCAGGTGGTCAGGGCCTACCGGGCGCTCAACGCGAAGCCCGCCAACGATGCCTGAGCTCGGCTCAGCGCGGCGGGCAGGTCGTCCCGCGGATGATCAGCGCGGGCGTCAGCAGCAGGCGCTGGGTCGGCGCGGCCGGGTTGGCGATCCGGTTCAGCAGGAACTCGGCCGACTTCGCGCCCATCTCGTTCTGGAAGTTGTGGACGGTGGTGAGGGCGGGAAACCACTGGGCGGCCTCCTTCACGTCGTCGCAGCCGACGATCGAGAAATCGCGGCCGGCCTCGAGCCCGCGATGGCGCAGGCCGAGCACGGCGCCGAAGGCGGCGAGATCGTTCATGCAGACGGCCGCGGTCGGCGGGTTGGCAGCATCGAGCACGTTCTGGATGCCTTTCAGGCCGGTTTCGCGGGTGCCATAGTCGAAATGCACGAGAGCCGGGTCGAACGGCAGGCCGAAGCGTACGAGCGCCGCACGATAGCCGGCGTAGCGGTTGCGCCCGGTCGAGATGCTCTCATTGGCGCAGAGGAAGGCGATCCGGCGATGGCCGATCCCGATCAGGTGTTCCATGGCCTGGGTCGTGCCGTGGCGGTCGTCGGAGCCGACGAAATCGAGGTCGGCCCCGGCGATCTCGCGCGAGAGCTGGACGATCGGCACGCCGGCATCGATCAGCGGAGCCAGGCTCTCCACGGTGCTGCCGCCAGCCGAGCAGAGGATCATGCCGTCCGGGCGATACTCGGAGAGGATGCCGAGCACGCGGGCCTGCTTGTCGCGATTCTCGGCATAGGTGCCGAGCAGGATCGAACGGCCGTGCCGGCCGGCGGTTTCCTCGATCGCAGCTAGAAGCTCGGCAAAATAGGGATTGGTGATGTCGTGAAAGCCGACACCGATGATGTTGGTCCGGTCGGTCCGCAGCGAGGCGGCGCTGCGGTTGTAGCTGTAGCCCATCGAGCGGGCGATCTCCCGCACGCGCTCGCGCGTCGCCTCGGCGACGAGCGGCGAGCCGCGCAAAGCGAGCGACACCGTCGCGGTCGAGACGGAAAGATGGTCGGCGATGATCTGCAGGGTCACACGGTTGCGGCCGGAAGGACCCACCGCGGTCGGGCTTCTGGTCCGGCTGGTCTCGGGCGGGCCGTCGGCAGTCATGTCTCGTCCATTGTGAGCGCTGACCTCGCGATAGCCGGCGAGTCGGGTCGTTTTCTCCACGTCACGTTTCATCTCAACCATATCAGCGGGAGAATTTGAAGATGACTGCAACCAAAGAGTCCGTGGGCTTCATCGGCGTCGGCCTGATGGGGCAGGGCATGGCCCGCAATCTCGTCGACAAGGGCTTTCCGCTCACCGTGATGGGACATCGCAACCGCAAGCCGGTCGAGGAGCTGGTCGCGGCCGGCGCGGTCGAGGCGAAGACGCCAAGGGAACTGGCGGCACGTTCGACCATCATCTTCCTGTGCGTCACCGGCTCGGCCCAGGTCGAGGCCGTGGTGACGGGCGAGAACGGCATCATCGCCGGCGCAAAGCCGGGCACGGTGATCGTCGACTGCTCGACCTCCGACCCGACGGTGACGGTCAGGCTTGCCGCGGAGCTGGAGGCGAAGGGCCTGCATCTCGCCGACGCGCCGCTCGGCGGCACGCCGGCCCAGGCGGCGCAAGGGCAGCTCTCCGCGATGATCGGCGCCTCGCCCGAAATCTTCGCGCGCATCAAGCCGGCCTGCGAGGCCTGGGCGCAGAAGATCGTGCATCTCGGCCCGGTCGGCGACGGCCACAAGATGAAGCTGATCAACAACTTCCTGTCGCTGGGCTATGCCGCGATCTATGCGGAGGCGCTGACGCTCGGCCAGAAGATCGGGATCTCGCCCCAGACCTTCGACAGCGTGCTGCGCGGCAGCCGCATGGATTGCGGCTTCTACCAGACCTTCATGAAATACGTGCTGGAGCGCGACAGGGACGCCCACAAGTTCACGCTCAGCAACGCGCTGAAGGATGTGCGCTATCTCGAGAGCGTGGCCAACAAGGCCGGCGTCGCCAATCCGATCGGCAACGCGGTGAAGAACAGCTACGCCGCGGCGGTGGCGAGCGGCCATGGCGACGACTACGTGCCGATGTTGTCGGACTGGATCGCCGGGCTCAACGGCACATCACTGGCCGGCAAATAGGTTGGCGCCGTCATGCTCGGGCTCGACCCGAGCATCTCCTGATCGGGATTCTCGGGTCTGCGTTTCGCGCCGCCCGAGAATGACGCCGGCTCTTTCAGGGGTGCGCCAGCAGGCGGGCCAGCCCGTCGGAAAGCCCCGTGCTGGTGACGGGGGGCGGCAGGGCGAGATCGCCGCTCAGGGGCTTGCGCAAGGGCTGGTCGAGCGCGCCGAGCAGCATCCGGATGCCGGCTTCGGCCGAGCAGATCACGGGAATGTCGACATGAGGCTGGACCCGGGCGGCAAGTCCGGCCAGGCCGGCGCCACCGAGAATGACCGCGCCGGCGCCGTCGCGCCGCGCCACACGGCGGCAGGCTTCCGCCAGCATCGCGATGGAGCCATCGGGATCGAGGGCGATGTCGGCCCCGGTGGGAGCGACCGTCTCGACGGCGGCGAGGCGGTCGCCGAGGCCGATCGAGCCGACGAATTCGTGCAGCATCGGCCCCCAGCGCTCGCCACCGGTGACGATGGCGAAGCGCTCCGCCTGTTCAGCGGCAAGACGGCTGCTCGCTTCCGCCATGCCGACGACCGGGATGCGCGCCATTTCCTTGAGCGCGAGCAGGCCGGGATCGCCGAAGCAGGCGAGATAGACACCGTCGCAGCCTTGCCCATGCTCGGCGAAGGCCTCCAGCGCGGCGTGGGCGGCCACGACGCTGGCGCTGCGGCTGGCGATGTAATGCGCACCGAAACGCCCTGTCACCGGCACGAGCGTCGCCTGTGGCGGCAGATAGGGCTCGATCACGCGCCCGACCAGGGCCGTCATTTCCGGCATGGTGTTGGGATTGATGACGAGGATGCGCAAGGTTTGGTCCAGCCGCTACGATCGATCCGATCCTGAGCGCCGGCCCGATCCCGCAGGGCGCAAACGCTGCCGACCAGGCAGTATTCAGCGCCGAGCCGACGGGACGCCGACGACGAGCCCTTTTCGCATTCCGGCTTTCACACAGCAAGGTCACTGCCCTTGGCCGGCTCGACGATATGGCCGGTCTAGCCGCCTCCTCCGGCCTCGAAAACGGCGCAGAACTTCCTCTCTCACATCAGCCGCAGAGGCGCTGTCACTGAGGGTGAGCACGTCGCGATCGGAAACCTGCGCTGCATCGACGCACACATTATCGAGGCCATGTTAACGCCTCGGTAAGGCTCTTCTTTCCACCTTGATCGGGCAAAGGAGATGAGACGATGATCAAAAATGCACTCTCGGCGATATTCCTCGTCGTTCTGGGAGCCTCGGCAGCTGAAGCCGCCACCCCAAAACTGCTTGGGCAGTTCAACGCCTGGAATGCGGCTGCCTATGAAAACGGTGATACGCAGCGTTGCTTCATCATGAGCAAGCCGCAGATGGAAGAACCATCGGAGCTGCGCCATGGCGAGGTTCTCTTCTTTGTGCAGACGGGTGCGCGCGGCAGCGACACGGAATCGAGTTTCCAGGCGGGCTACGATTTCGCCAAGGATTCCATCGTGACCGTCACCATCGGCGACAACAGCTTCCGCATGTTGACCGAAGGTAGCAATGCCTGGATCGAACGCCTCGAACGCGAGCCGGCGCTGCTCGCCGCGATGCGGGCCGGCAATGACATGGTGCTGGAAGCACGCTCCGCCCGCGGCAACGCGACGACCTATACGTTCTCGCTGACGGGTGTCACGGCCGCCTCGCGCATGCTGCAGCGCTGCAATTCGGACGCGACGCAGAGCTAGGCGCCTGAGGCCCAGGCACCTGCCGGCGTCGGCAGGTGCCGGTGTGCTGCTGGTCGGCGCTGCACGAGGAGAGATGGCTGGATACGGTTCCGGAACGGCGCAATTCGTTCAGAACGAGCGCCGAGCCTCAGAGCATTTCGCCCCAGTACCGGCTGAGTGGGCCGTCTTCGCCGCGAACCGGATCGGTCGGAGGGAACGAGAGACGTGCGATCGCAGCCCGGATCGCCGCAGTCGGCGCATCGCGCAGGATGTCGGCGCTCTGGCCGGGCGGATAGGCCCCGATCACGAGGAAATCGTCCGATGCTTCGACGCGACAATGACCGGTGCCGGCGGGAAGCAGCAAGACATCGCCGGCCCGGATCGTCAGGTCTCGGCCGCACGGGCCTCCCAGCGTGATGTCGGCCGATCCTGCGGCGATGCCGAGCACTTCATGTCCCTGCGAGTGGTAGTGGTGGAAATCGTAGATGCCGTTTCGCCATTGTGGCGGCCAGCCGTTCTCGGCAAAGCGCTTTTCCATCGCCGCAGCCAGATCGGGTGTCTCGGGCGAAAAGGCCGCCTCATAGACCAGCACCGGGAGCCGGGGATTGTTCGGTACGCCATCCCGTTCTTCGAGATGAAGCGCGGTGACGGTTGCCTGGTTCACGGCGCACTCTCCTTCACAGCCGTTCGACCTGGACGGTCTGATTGATCAACTGGCAGGGCTTGTCGGTGGTCAGGAAAGCGATGTCTGCCGCGTCTCGGCCATGAGCGATGCGCACGAGACCTTCGACGGGCGCCAGCCGTGTCGTGTCGATCAACCACCAGTCGTTTTCCAGATAGACCTCCATGACGGCATGAAAGTCGGGTGGATCAAGCTCGAACGCATAGGCGCTCACAGCCCGTGCCGGGATGGAAAGTGCCCGGCAGAGCGTGATGCCGAGATGGGTGAAGTCGCGGCAGACGCCCGCGCGGACCGTGAATGTATGAGCTGCCGTCGACTCGGCCGTGCTGACGCCGTGGACATAGTCGACGTGGCGATTGATCCAGTCGAGGATCGCCATGACGCGCGCGACGCCATCGCCGGCCGCTCCGAATTCCCGCTGCGAAAACCGCTGGAACTGATCGCTGGGACAGAATCTGCTCGGCAGCAGGTAGGGGAGAACCTCGACGGGTAACTCGCCCCAGACATGTTGGCGTCCCGCTACGGGCAACAGTTGCCGGGCGTTGTTCTCGACTTCGGCCTGATAGGCAACCGAGACTTCGCCCGAAAGGCAGGCACGGAAACGGCGATCTCCCGAAAGGCCTTCGTCCACGGAAACCGGTGTGTCCGGGCTGACTTCGAGCACCTCCGACAAAAGCAGTTGGTCGGGCGATTTCGCCGCGTGCAACAGCCCGATGATCTGGGTCGGCTCGGCAAAGGAATATTTCAGTTCAGCCTTGGCCCGCAGCCGCATCGATCACCCCTCTTTCAGCCTGCGGACAACGGGAACGGCTGGACGATGTTCCCAGCCGGCGGCAGGGAACCGAGCGACCGGAGTAGCAAGCATGCGCCGTCAGGCGGCCATCAGCTTGTCGACAGTGATCGGCAGGCTCCTGACCCGTTTGCCGGTCGCATGGAAGATCGCGTTGGCGATAGCGGCAGCGGTCCCGACGACGCCGATCTCGCCGAGCCCCTTCACGCCGATAGGGCTGACTTTCTCGTCGTGCTCCTCGACGAAGATCACCTCGATCCCGTCGATGTCGGCATTAACAGGCACATGATATTCGCCGAGGTTGCGGTTCATGAACCGGCCGAAGCGATGGTCGGTCATCGTCTCCTCGTGGAGGGCCATGCCGATGCCCCAGACCACGCCGCCCATGATCTGGCTGCGTGCGGTCTTCGGATTGAGAATGCGCCCGGCGGCGACCGCGCTGACCACACGCGTCACGCGCACGATGTCGAGTTCCTCATCGACATGAACCTCGGCGAAGACGGCGGAATGCGTATAGGAGGCGTGCCGCAGCGGGCCGATAAGGCCGGGGCTTGCAGTCTCTTCCGCCTCGACATGGTCGACGCCGGCGGCCGTCAGCGCGTCCGCGATGGACACAGTTCGGTCGGGCGCGGTGCGCAAGCGGATGTAGCCCCCGCCGAAGGCGATGTCCTCTATCGCAGCGCCTGCGAGCGGCGATCCTTCAACGGCCCCAGCGTATTTGAGCAGGGTTTCGCAAAGCTTCCTGCAGGTCAGCATGACCGCGCTGCCGGAGGAAGCGGCGGTCCAGGAGCCGCCCTGGATGGGAGCCATCGCGAGCGATGAATCGCCGAGCTTCACGCTCACCGCATCGAGATCCAGCCCCAGCGCGTCGGCCCCGATCTGCGCCAGGATCGTGTAGGTGCCCGTTCCGATATCCGACGTCGCACAGCCGATTTCGAGGCGGCCGTCGCGGCCCAATCTGGCCCGGGCCGATGATTTCATCATCATCGCTTCCCAGACACCGCTGGCCATGCCCCAGCCGACGAGTTCCTTGCCGGCGCGCGTCGCACGTGGCGCTGGATTGCGCTTGCTCCAGCCGAAGCGGGCGGCCCCTTCGGCATAGCAGGCGCGCAGTTCCTTCGAGGTCAGCGGCTTGTCGTCGTTCTCGTCGCGATCGGTATAGTTCCGCAAGCGCAACTCGATCGGGTCGATGCCGGTCGCATAGGCCAACTCGTCCATCGCGCTCTCGAGAGCGAAAAGCCCTGTCGGCGCACCCGGAGCGCGCATGTCGCCGGGAGTGGGAATGTCGAGCTTGGCGAGTTCGTAGCCCAGCTGCGTCGCGTCGCTGTGATAGAGCATGCCCGACCAGTTGACGACGTTCTCCTGGTAGTCCTCGTAGCGCGATGTCGCCGCGACTGCATTATGCTGCAGCGAGCGGATATGTCCGTCGGCGTCCGCACCGATCGCCACCGTGTTGATCGCCTGCGGGCGATGGACATGGCTGAACATCTGGGCTCGCGTCATCTCCACGCGAACGGAGCGTTCGAGCGCCAGCGAAGCCATCACGGCGAGAAAGAGCTGGTGGTGCGGCCTGAGCGCCGAGCCGAAGGCGCCGCCCACGAACGGCGAGACAACCCTGACATCGTCGCTCGCAAGGCCGAAAACCGAGGAGATATAGCCATGCGTGTTCAGGGTGCCCTGGGTCTTGTCATGGACGGTTATCTTGCCGCCGCCCTCCCAGACCACCGTCGTGCCGTGGAGCTCCATCGGATTGTGATGCTCGATCGCGAGTTCGTATTCGGCGCTGACCTTGATCGGAGATTCTGAGAAGGCGCCGGCCGCATCGCCCTTGGGATCGGGCGGCGGGGCGATGCCGGAACGCTTCTTGGGCGGCACATAGCTGTCATGGCGGGCGCGTTCAAGATCGGTCTCGTGAGGCGCGCGCTCATAGGTTACGCCGATCAGCGAGGCCGCTTCGCGCGCCGCCTCCAGGGTCTCCGCGACCACCAGCGCGATCGGCTGATCGCTGTGGTGGATCCGATCATCATAGAGAGGCCGCAACGGCTTGCCGGGCGGTGCGACCTGGTCGCGGTAGCTCCTGTCGAACCATGCGGTCTTGGGACGGTCTTCATGTGTGAAGATCTTGATGACGCCAGGAATCGCAAGAGCCGCATTCAGATCGAGCGCTACGATGCGGCCGCGTGGAATGGCACTGTCGACAATGTAGCCATGCACCAGGCCGGGCGCGTCGAATTCGGCGGCGTAGGTGGCACGGCCGGCGACCTTGGCGACACCGTCGATGCGGCTGCGCGGCGAGCCGACATGGGGATCGTTCCTGAGCATGATGCCGGCTCCTTCAGGCGATGCGCTTGTCGGACTGGGATTGCGGCGTGCCGGCCGCAGCCTGGCCGAGAGCGCGAATGATGGCGCGACGGGCCAGCTCGATCTTGAAGGCGTTGTGCTTGCGGCCCTGGGCGCCTTCCAGCAGCACGTCGGCGGCCGCGGCAAAGCTGGTCTCGTCGGCAGCGCGCCCGATCAACACCTCCTCGGCTTGCGGGCGGCGCCAGGGTTTGTGAGCGACTCCGCCAAGCGCGATGCGCGCGTCGGCGATGGTATCTCCTTCCATCTGCAGGCCCGCGGCGACCGAGACCAGCGCGAATGCATAGGACAGCCGGTCACGAAGTTTCAGATAGGTATGGTTGCCCATGAAGCGTCGGGCCTCGGCGGGGATTTCGATGCCGATCACCAGTTCATCGGCGCCGAGCGTCGTGTCGCGTTCCGGCGAGCCATCGGGCAGACGATGATATTGCGCGATCGGAATCGTCCGCTGCCCTTGCGGGCCGGCGATATGGATGAGGGCATCGAGCGCGGCGAGGGCGACGCACATGTCGGATGGGTGCGTGGCGATGCAGTCGTCGCTCGCACCCAGAATGGCGTGGTTGCGGTTGACGCCCTCCAAAGCCGGGCAGCCACTGCCTGGTTCGCGCTTGTTGCAGGGCAGCGCGGCATCGTAAAAGTAATAGCAGCGCGTCCGCTGGTTGATGTTGCCGCCCGCGGTCGCGGCGTTTCGCAGCTGCGGCGTGGCGCCCGCCAGGATGGCGCTCGACAGCAGCGGGAAATTCTCGGCAACCGCCGGATGATAGGCGATCGTCGTGTTCGAGACGAGCGCGCCGATCATGATGCCGCGCTCGCTTTGAGTGATCTCGTCGAGGCCTTCGATGCGGGTTATGTCGATCAGGCGGCTCGGCTGCTCGACATCGTATTTCATCAGGTCGAGGAGGTTTGTCCCGCCAGCCACGATCTTCGCGGCGGGATCGGCGGCCAGGGCGGCCAGGGCCCCTTCGACGCTTTCGGCCCTGAGGTAAGAGAAGCGGTTCATTCTGCCGCCTCCCGGATATAGCCTTGCCGTTGCCCCATCACATCCTCGATCGCATCGACGATGTTCGGATAGGCGCCGCAACGGCAGATGTTCCCGCTCATCAGCTCGCGGATCTCTTCGCGGTCGTGAGCGTGCCCCTCGGCCAGGAGCGCGACCGCGGAGCAGATCTGGCCCGGTGTGCAGTACCCGCACTGGAACGCATCGCGTTCGATGAAGGCACGCTGCAGGGGATGCATATCGTCGCCCTGCGCCAGCCCCTCGATCGTCGTAATCTCCCGTCCATCCATCATCACTGCGAGCTTCAGACAGGCGTTGATGCGCTGGCCTTCGATCAAGACCGTGCAGGCGCCGCACTGGCCGTGGTCGCAGCCCTTCTTCGTACCGGTCAGCCCGAGCTGATTGCGCAGCAGGTCGAGCAGTGTCGTCGAAGGCCCAACCTCGGTTCGAACCGGACGGCCGTTCAGGTTGAGCGTGATCTCGATCTTGTCATCGGGAGCCAGCGTTCGGAGCGTCACGGTCGATCTCCTATGCGATAGGCGAGGGGCGGTGAAAGTCTGGAGGCTGCGGCCAGGCTTGGGAGCCGGCGGCCTGATAGCGATGACAACGGCGCCCGCAGGCGAACTGTTCCCTCAAATCGGAATAGTYCGAGACGGCAGATGATGCGGCGTATTCGTGGGCCAATTCCTATGCCGCTGCCGGCGGGGAGCCCGGTGGAACTCCCGGTGCCGGCCCGAGCTCGATGGAGGATCCCATAGACGTGCTGCGCCTGCCGGCGGGATCGCCCGCCTCGCGGTTCTTGCGAGAACCGGGCGCAATTCAGAGCTTAACGATCGAGGATTGAACCTGGCAGGCGAGATTATGGAATCCGGCGCACAGTTGGGACTGCGCCCGTGGATGCAGCGCTCAACTGCCCGATTGTCGGGACGCCCGTCGCCATCGTTGCCCGGTGAAGGGTTATTGCTAGCAGCCGATCACCTTGAACTCGACCCGGCGGTCGAGCGCGTCGCTGGCGTCGTCCTTGCCGGTTCCGACGAGGTTCTCCTTGAAGCCGCGGCCGGTCGCGATCATGCGGCCGCGGTTGTCGGGCGCGCCGGTCAGCAGGAGGTCCATGACGAATTGCGCCCGCAAGACGGAAAGCCGCTCGTTCACCTGCGGCAGGCCGGTATGCGAGGTATGGCCGACGATCTCGAGACAGGCGCCCTTCTGGCGCGCCCGCGTCGCGATCTGGCTCAGCCACATCGGATAGGGCTCCGTGACCTGCGAGTTGTCGATGAACTGCGTGGTGCCCGGCTTGAACAGCAGCTTGACCATGAGCTGGTCAGCCCCCAGCCCGTAATCGACGAGATCGCCGAAGGCATCGACCATGTCGTCCCGTCGCGCGAGCCTGGTGGCCGCGAGATAGGTGCCGATCCTGACGCGATGCTGCTCGCCGCCCGGCAGCTTGCGCGCCGTCCTGTAGAAGGCGRGTGCCTCGCGGAAATGCTGCGTCTCATAGGCGAGGATGCCGTCGTTGATCAGCGCATTCGCCGTGAGCTTCTCGACATAGGACGGGTCGATCGGGTCCCCGAGCTTCGTGCCCTGGCAGGTCTTGATGTAGGCCTCCGTGGCCTGATCCTTGGACCAGAGCGGCGCGTCGCGGTAATACGGCGTCGGGGTGGCGTCGACGCCGTCCACACGCGCGCGCGATACTCCTTTGGAAACGACGCTGTTGGATTTCAGGTCGGCAAGCGTCAGGCAGATCCGATAGGCGTCGCGCGGCCCGTCCGGTACGCCCTGGTTGTTGATGGCTGTGAAGGTGCCGACCAGAACCACCGGCTTGCGCGCCAGGGCCTCGCTGTCGAAAGGCAGGACGGTGAAGCGCGGATAGGCCGAGCGAACGATCTCCATCAAGCTCTGCTGCATCGAACGCGTCGCCGTCGACTGCGCGCCCGAGGCTGCGTCGATGAGCGGGTCGATGACCAGTTCGACCTGCTGGCCGGAAACCGCTGCCTTGCCGAACAGATCGTCGGCCGCTTTCCGGAGCGCATCCGGGAACGGAACGGGCGTGGGCGGGGTCGTCTGGGCCAAGGCCGACGTGCCACCGGCCAGCAGGGCCAAGCCGATCAGGAGACCCTTGAAGCGGAACAAGCCTGTCATGCCTAACCTTTCCGGTTCAGGACGGTGGCCGAGCCCCGCCCCGTTGTCTCAGCGGCAGTGCTGCAATTGCTCGCGCCCGGCCGGTGTCAGATCGCCGAGCTGGGCCCGCAGCAGGAGTTCGGCGCAGCCCGCCGACGCCCGTCCCCTCGGCATCGCTCCGGGTGCGGTCTCCGGGAGGCGCGAGGCGCTGCCGGGCAGCGCGACCGGCTGGGTCGATCGATCCTGCGACAGCGGTGCAGCGCCGAGCCGCGCCGCCATCGCCTGCTCGACGGCCTGACGCTCCTCCGACAGCCGCCGCTTCTCCACTTCGATCGCCGCGAGCTCGGTTTCGCGACGGGCCAGTTCGTCGGCGAGGCGTGCCCTCTCGGCCTTGTCCTGGGCGCGGGGCGCGGGGGCGGCGGGGGCAGCGGTAGCGGGCGGCGGGGAGTCCGTGGGTTTCGCAGGCGGCGCGGCGACGACCGCTTCGCCGAGATCCTTGCGGGCGAGATCGTCGGCGGCCTGGCGCCGGCCCTGTTCCGCCCGTTCGAGACGTTGAAGCAGAGCGCGTTCGCGTTCGGCGAACTCGCGCGCAAGCTTGTCGCGCTCGCTCGACGCGGAGGATCGGCGCTCGATCAGGTCCAGCCGCGTGCGGGCGTCGATGGCGAAAAAGCTCGCGGGATAGCGCTGGATGAACGCCTGCAGCGCGGCGGGCTCGTCGCTGGCGCGGATACGGCGCCAGACATCGGCATCCGTCTCCTCGCGGTTGAGATAGAAATCACCGAGCAGGGAAAGCGACAGTTCCGGCGTCTGCTTGCCCGCCGTCGCGTCGTAGACGCTTTTCTGAACGCGGCGGAACAGGGTCGCCACCTCCAGCCCGGGGTGATCGATCTCGCGCACCAGCGCCGCCGTGAAGGGGCTGTTGCGGCCGATGCCGTCGGCGGCGACATCGTTGGCCTGCGTCGCATAGGCGATGACCATTCCCTGCGCCCGTTGGACCGGGGCGAGGCCCGAGCCGACGGAGAAGCCGCGCGTTGCCTGCCGCTTGGCGAGGAGGCCAACGAAAGGATTGTTGCGGCAGGCATCGAGCACCATGATCTTGACGCCCTTGGCGTAGTTCAAGGCGGTGACGACGTCGTTGAGCCGGGTCGTCTCGTACTGGACGCCGACCTCGTCCTCGATCTTTGCCTCCACAGGCACCAGATAATTTTCGCCGTTGAACTGGAAGCCATGGCCGGCGAAGTAGAACATCGCGGTGTCGGCATCCTGCACGAGCCTTGCGAAACGCGTGAGCGCCGCATCCATGCCGCGCTTGTCCAGATCGATGCCGTCGACCACCTCGAAGCCGACCTTGCGCAACGCCACCACCATGTCGCGCGCGTCGTTCACCGTATTGGGCAGCACGGGCGCGTTTCGATAGCTGGAGTTGCCGATCACGAGCGCGACGCGGCGCTCCGGTAGCGGCTGGGCGATGGCCAAGCCGGACAAGATGAGCAGGATGAGCCCGCAGAGTCTGGCAACGAAGATCATGGGTGCCTTCCTTGCGTCATGCTAATGCATGATCTTGGCCGCCTCCAGAACAAAGCATAGTCCTCGGCGAAACGTGACGGCGTTTTGCTTGAAGGCTCCAGTCGCCGCTGATAGCCTTCGACACATCGTCCCGGGGAAGGAAGACGCTCATGCTTCGCCTTGCGCCGGCGGTTCTCTGGTTCAGTCTGGCAGCGGCGCTGGCGATCCCGATCGTCGCCGCGCCGGCCCAGGAGCGCGCCCGGCAGCGCAGCCCGGCCCCGGCTGCTGCCCGGCTCTCCTTCGTCGGCCTCGCCGACAAGGCGCAGGTGCCGGGCAAATTCACCGTGAGGTTCGCCATCTCCGGCATGGACGTCGCTCCGGCCGGCGAAGCGAAACGCGATGCCGGGCATCATCATTTGCTGATCGACACCGAGCTGCCGCCGCTCGATCAGCCGATCCCGAGCGATTTCAACCACATCCATTTCGGCGGCGGCCAGACCGAGGCCGAGATCGCCCTGACGCCGGGCAAACACACGCTCCAGCTTCTCTTCGCCGACCACAACCACGTGCCGCACGATCCTCCGGTGGTGTCGGAGCGCATCACGGTGGACGTCTCGGCGGCGGCGGAGAAGCCGCGCTCGGCGGGCGAGCCCGGCGCCCGCGTCTTCTTCATCGATCTCCAGGACGGAGCGACGATCTCCAGCCGGGCCAAAATACGCTTCGGAGCGGCGGGCATCACGGTGACGCCGGCCGGCACGACCAGCCACAATGGCGGCCATCACCATCTGCTGGTCGATACCGAGCTGCCGGCGCTCGACCGCGAGATCCCGAGCGACTTCAACCATCTGCATTTCGGGCGTGGCCAGACCGAGGTCGAGCTCTCCCTGCCGCCCGGCGAACACACGCTGCAACTGCTGATGGGCGATCACGAGCATGTGCCGCACGATCCTCCTGTGGTGTCCGAGCGCATCCGCGTCCGCGTGGTCGCCGATGCGCAGGCGGCTGCCGCGTCCAATCCGGCGGGCGCAGCCGGCCGCGCGCGGACAGCATCGCCCAACGACGCCGCGGTCTACTTCATCTATCCGAAGGACGGCGACACGATCTTCCCGACCTCGACGATCCGCTTCGGCCTGCGCAACATGGGGGTCGCCCCCGCCGGTGTCGCAAAGCCGAATACCGGCCACCATCACCTGCTGGTCGATACGCAGCCGCCGTCGTTCGGCGATCCGATCCCGGCCGACCTCAACCATATCCATCTCGGCGGCGGCCAGACCGAATACCGCCTGACGCTGCCAACCGGCCGGCACACGTTCCAGCTTCTGCTCGCCGATGAAAACCATGTGCCGCATGATCCGCCGGTCATGTCGGAGCGCATCACGGTGACCGTGGCGCCGGGCGGCCCCAGAGCGACGAGGCGTCGATGATCCGCTCAGCCGCCACAGCCGCCCTTCTCATCGCGCTGGCCGCCTGGCAAGGATGGCCGTCCGATGCCGCCGCACAGACGCCCGCACGCCAGCAGGCTCCGGCCGGCGCCCAGGTCTATTTCCACTATCCGCTCGACGGATTGAGCGTCCCCGAACGGTTCACAGTGCGGATCGGCCTGCGCGGCATGGGCGTTGCCCCGGCCGGTGTCGCCCATGCCAGGACCGGGCATCATCACCTGCTGATCGATACCGAGCCCGGCCCGCCGGACCAGCCCATCCCGTCCGACTACAACAACATCCACCTCGGCAACGGCCAGACCGAGGTCGTCGTCACGCTGCCCAAGGGGCGGCATACGCTGCAATTGCTGCTGGGCGACCATACGCATACGCCGCATGATCCGCCCGTGATGTCGCAGAAGATCACGGTTTATGTGCGCTAGCCGGAAAGGATTCGATCTGCAGATGGGCTGGTTGCGCTTCCTCGCCATGGCTGTCGTGCTGCAGGCGCTGTCGTCCGTGCCCGGCCACGCCCAGCAGACGGGCGAGGCCGCGCGCGTGGCGCTCGTCGTCGCCAACGGCTCCTATCCGGAGGCGGCGATCGGCAACGCGGTCCCGCAAGGCCGCGCCGTCGCCGACACCCTTCGCGCGGGTGGCTTCGATGTCGTCGCCGTCGACAATGCCGGCCGCACCGAGCTGCGGCAGGCCATAGCCGCCTTTACGGGCAAGCTCACGCGAGGGGCGCAGGCCGTGGTCTTCTACAGCGGCCATGCGATCCAGCAGCGGAACCGCAATTTTTTGCTGCCACCGCAGAACGGCGCCCAGGACGCGGTCGATCTCGACGAGATCATCGACCCGCTGATCGTCGCCAGGCCGGCGAGCGCCCTGCTTTTCATCGACGCCAGCCGGGACAATCCCTGGCAGGGAAAGGGGAAGGGCCTGCTGCCGCTGGAGCCGATGGAAAGCATCGCCGTGCTGTTCCCGGCCGCACCGGGCAGGACCGTTGCCGATGCCGGCAATCGCGCCGTCGAAGCCTGGCTGAAGGCGATCCGAACCCCCGGGCTCGACATGACCGCGGCGCTGAAGCAAACGCGGGACGCCATCGCGCGCGAAAGCCGGCGCAGCCAGCAGGCCTGGCTGTCCTCCGAGCCGCCAAAAGGCCTCGTGGTCACGCCCATCGCCCGCCCGGTTGCGGTGGCGCAGACCAACCGCGCGGTGATTCCACCTCCTGAAACAGCGGGCGCACCCCAGGACGCCTATGAACTCGCCTTCTGGGAATCGATCCGGAACAGCGAGAACGCGACGGAGTACCGCGCTTATCTCGACGCCTATCCGAACGGGCGCTTCACCGCACTGGCCCGCACCCGCGAGCAGCTCTACCGCGGCAAGGCGGCTGCAGCTGCGCCGACCGCGGCCTCGAGTCCCTCGTCGTCATCCCAGCCCGCGGGTGCACCGCTACGCGACTGTGCGGGCTGCCCGGAACTGGTCGAGATCCCGGCCGGCACCTTCCAGATGGGCTCCAACGACCTCTACGAGTTCGAGAAGCCGGTCCATCCCGTGACCGTCCGGGGTTTCTATCTCGGGACGCGGGAAGTGACGTTCGAGGAGTGGGATCTCTGCGTCGATCAGGGCGGCTGCAGCTATCGGCCGGATGACCGCGGGCTGGGACGCGGCAGACGCCCGGTCACCGACATTCACTGGAACGATGCGGGCGCCTATGTCGCCTGGCTTTCGACGCGGACAGGCAAGCGATATCGCCTCCCGACCGAAAGCGAATGGGAATATGCCGCGCGCGCGGGCACGACGACAGTCTACCCTTGGGGCCAGTCCATGACGAAAGACCGGGCGAACTGCCTCGGCTGCAACGACCAGACGCGCCGCAGCGCCGTGCCGGTCGGCCAGTTTCCGCCGAATGCCTTCGGCCTCTACGACATGGCCGGCAACGCCGCCGAATGGGTTGCCGACTGCTGGAGCGAAACCTATCGCAGCGCGCCCCGCGACGGCAGCGCCTACACGGTTCCGGGATGCCGCGAACGTGTGCTGCGGGGCGGCTCCTTCAACAATGATCCGCGCTACCTGCGCTCGGCCGCCCGCTTCAAATACGAAGCCGATGTGCGCTTCTATACGAACGGTTTCCGCGTCGCGCGCGAGAGATAGCCGAGATCCCACCGTGGAACTGACGCCCGGCATCCGGCTGGATGCGGACGAACGTCGCCGCAGCATGAGGTGTCGCGCTATCGGCTATCCCTGACCGGGAAGTCCCGTCGCCATTCGATGGACAGGTGCTCGCGAAACGCGAAGCGGACGAGGTGACGTTCGACGACCTCTTGCAGTTGCTGGAGAGCATCGGAATCTGGCGCATCCAGGCACAACCGAAGCCAGCCATCCTGTGCCAGGAGCTTACAATGCCCGATTGAAAAACGGACGCTTCCCACCTGCTTGTCGAATTCGACGTCTAGTTTGTGGGCGAAGTGTTTGCAGAGCTGCTGGAGATAAAGGGAGGCATTGCCGGTCGCGATATCTGCTCGGCTGTGTCGCGGATTGGCGCCGTCGTTCATCTCGTCCATTTCAGCGAAGGCTCGTCCAATAGGTGCCGTCGAGCGATACGGGCTGGAAGCGCTGCTGCATCGTTGCCAGCAGCGCTTTCGGGTCAAGATCGGCGAAGAGCTGCGGATGGAGCCATTGCGCGAAAGCCTGCACGGCGACGACGTTGAAAGGCGAGTTGTAGAAGTGGTGCCAGACGGCATGGGCACGGCCGTCGCGTACCGCATCGAGCCCGGCTATGCCTGTGCGCGCCATCGAGCGAGCGAGACGCTCGCGTGACGCGGCCGCCTCCACACCCGGCCCCAGAGCCAGCCACGGAGCCTCGTCGTGCTGCAGGCCGCTGCCGATCGCTGTGCCGATGTAGACCTCGGGCGGGTTGGAGATGAGCCATTCCAGGCTGACGACGCCGGCCTCGCCCGGCAGGATGTCCTCCGCGATATTGACGCCGCCGGCCGCGGTGACGAAGCGCCCCATCATGCCCCGGGTCATGGTTTCGCAGCACCCCATCCCGAGCCCGACGCGGCTCTCGACGAAGACGCGCGTCGGTTTCGGCCGCGCCGATGCCAGTCGCTCCGTCACGGCCGCCAATGCCGCCCGCCATACCGAGATGAACTCCGCCGCTTCCGCCTCGCGGCCGAGGAGCGTTCCGAGAAGTTCCAGTGACCGGGGCGTGTTGACCAGCGGATCGTTGCGGAAATCGATGAAGACGATGGCGACACCCGCCGCTTCGAGCGCGCGGATGACCTCGCCGGAGCGCGTGTCCGGGCCGTGGCCGTAAAGGCTGAAGATCGCGACCTGGGGGGAGGCCGTGATGGCCTGCTCGATGCTGAAGCTGTCGCGCGTGTTGCGACCGATCCGCTTGACCTTGTCGAGGGCCGGGAAGCGTTCGCGATATCGGGCATAGCTGACGGGATCGACGGCCTCGTAATCCCCCATCATTCCCACAAGCCGGGCCACGGGATCACCCCGGTCGAGGATCGCGAGGGCCGGCAGGTAGCGGCCTTCGCCGATGATGATGCGCTCGACCTTGTCCGGCACGCTGACCTTGCGCCCTGCGAGATCGACGACCTCCCGGCCTGTCCCCGCGGACGGAAGGAGCAGGATCAGGAAGGCCAGGATGCCGAGCAGGCGCATCAGAAGCGCGCCGATGCGCTGAGGACGAACGCCCGGCCGGGCTGGTAGAGCGGTGTCACCGTGCCGAACTCCTGCCCGTAGGTGGCGCGATCGGCATAGGTCTGGTCGAGCAGGTTCTTGACCTCGGCACGCAGTATCAGGTTCTGCAGCTGCAGCGGCTTGTACTCGGCAAAGAGATTGACGACCTCGTAGCCCTTGAGCGGCAGGTTGCCGGGGGCGACCTTCTTGTAGTCGCGCACGATCTCGATATCGCCGCCGACGGTCACGCCCCATTGCCGGAAGGTATGGGCGGCCGTCAGCGTGAAGACGTCTCCGATCGGTGTGGCAAGATAGGTCCCGGTGTCTGAATCCGCGCGCTGCCCGTCGATCATGACGTTCACGCTCGCATATTTGCCGCGGATGAAACCGTCCTCCCAGGCATAGCCGAGGCCGATCTCGTAGCCATGGGATTCGATGTCGCGCAGCAAGGTGGCGCTGGCGACGGCAAAGCGCGCGGCGCGGGCATTCTCCACTTCGGTGCGGAAGACCGAGCCCTCCAGGGTGAAGCCGTGCCAGCGCGCGACGAGGCCGGCCATCACATTGTCCGAGGTCGCCGGTCGCATGCCGTTGCCGTAGCGCCAGGCCGGATTCATGATGAAATTCTCGGCGAGCTGGACGCCGCCCCAGACATGGGAATAGCCGGCCCTGACCGTCAGGTGCTCGGGAATGAGGTCGAACTCGCCCGAGATGTTGCGCGACAGGCCGGCATTGTCGAACTCTTGCCCGGTTGTTCCGGTGAACCACTGCTGGTCGCCGCGCAGGCCGAAGGAGAGGCGCGCGCGCTCGAACGGCTTCAGCCGCGCTTGCGCGTAGACGCCGAGATTGCTGGCCTTTTCGTTCACCCGCATGTTGCGGTCCTTGTAGAGTGCCTTGTCCTTGTAGAAGTCGACGCCGGCGGTGACGCTGCCGAAATCGCCGAAGCCGAAGCGGTTCTCGACCTTGCCGTTGAAGCTGTCGGTGACGCCGGTGCCCGGATACGTCACGGGGAGGGGGCTGGCGCCGACCGGCCGCTCGAAGATCGGCGTGTCGACATCCGTTCGGCTGTAGGCGAGGACCGCCTTGGGTCCCACCAGCCGAGCGCGGAGGTGCGGCTATAGGTGAAGACCGTGTTCTGCCGGTCGATCTCGTAGCGGCGAACCCGCGGCTCCCAGACGGGGCGGCCTGTGATGAAGCCGATATTGCCGCGGAAAGGCCTGAGGGCATCGTCGCGGACGCGCTCATGGCTGATCTGGAAGCGGTCGCCTGAAGGAGCTTCCCAGCCCATCTTGAACAGGCCGCTCAACAGATCGGTCTTGGTGCCGAGGACTTCCTGGCCGTTGCCGGCCTTGTAGTTGTCGCCTTTGCCGAGCGTTCCGTAGGCGAGGATGTCGAAACCTTCATACCGGGCATAGCCTGCCAGGTTGTTGGTGAAGACGGGGCCGTTGCTGCTGAACTGCGTCTTCGCGAAAGCGCCGACGCCGTTGCCCGTCAGGAAGTCGCGCGCGTCCTTCGTCTCGTAGGCGATCGCGCCGGCGAGCGCTCCGGGGCCGGCATCGGCCGGCGCCACGCCGGCATCGACACGTGCCGCCCTCAGGAACGACGGATCGATCAGCGTCGTGCCGTTGTGGTGGAAGACCTTGTTGTTCTGCCGGCTGCCGTCGATGGTGACGGCCAGATTGGTCTCCTCCACGCCGTTGACATAGACCTTCTGCGACATCGGGGTGGAGCCGCCGACCTTCACGCGCGGTTCGCTGGCAAAGACATCGCGGATATCCGAGGGGTTCTTGCGCTCCAGCTCGCGTGGTCCGATGAGGATCTCGCTGACGCCTCCGCGTGCGAGCGGGTTGCCGGCCACGTCGATCGTATCGAGCGCGATCACGCCTTCGGGAATGGCTGCGCCGGCAGTTGCAACAGGCACCGCTGCGCTGATGGTCACGCTTGTCGCGCCGGTGAAGCGGAAGTTGAGCCCGGTGCCGGCCAGAAGACGAGCAAGGGCCGCCTCGGACGATAGGGGGCCCGAGACCGCAGTGGACCGCTTTCCTGCGGTCGCCGAGGCCGGGGCGACGACGGCGACGCCGGTTTGCCGCGAAAAGGCGATCAGCGCGGAGGAAACGGATTGAGCGGGGATATCGACCGTTCGGACGCCTTGCGCCATCGCCGGGACGGCGACAATTCCCGCCGCGAGAGCGGTCCCGCACAGCGCCGCAGCCAGTCCTGCCCGGCGGACAAGCCGCGCCCCAACCCGAATACCCATCGTCGATCCCCATCGATACGAGGGCCGTGACTATCGGGGCCCTCGCAGGGGTAAGACGCCGGCGGCGGGCGGAGTCATTATTGCGTTGCGAAAAATATCTTCAGAAGGGCAGCAGCAAGGTCAACCACTCGAAGGGGCGTACGACCCGCAATCCGAGGCCGCTGGCGAGCATGTCTATGCCGGCTGCAGGGCTGCGCGCGTCGAGCACGGCCGTCACGCGCCGCTGCGCCGCTGCGCCAGACAGGATCTGGATATGGCCGCCGCTATAGCGTTCAAGATCGGCAATAGCTTCGGCCAACCGAACATCATGGAAAACCAGCCTGCCCCGGCGCCAGTCGCCGATCTCGCCCGGGTCGAGCGGGCCCGGCCGCGAGATCGCGGTGCCTTCGTAGCCGACGCCCTGACCAGTGCCGACGACGACGCCGGGAGCTCCCGGCACCCGAACCTCGACGCGGCTCTCATCGACTGCAACCGAACCGCTGCCCCAAGACCCAGCTTGACATCGAAGGCCGTGCCGAGAGCGGTCAGGGTTCCCCCGCGCGCGGTCACGGAGAAGGGCCGGTTCGGATCGCTCGCGACCGTGAAGAAAGCTTGGCCCGATAGCAGCCTGACCGTGCGCCGGGTCGTTGTCAGATCGACATCGATAGCGGAGGCAGGGGCCAGTTCGACCTGCGAGCCATCGGTGAGGGTGACGATCCTGCGCTCTCCAGCTGCGGTTCTGTAATCGGCAAGCCAATCGGACTGCGCGAGCAGGCTCGCCAGGCCCGCGGCCAGCACAAGCGATGCCGCAACCGCGAGAATGCCCTGCCGCCACCGCCGCGGTCTGGCCACGGGCGCGACCGACGACGCGGCGATGGCTGGCCGTTCAGCGGGTGCGACTTGATCGAGGTCCTGCCAGATGGTCTCGAGCTCTGCCCAGGCGCGCGCATGATCAGGGTTCGTCGCCAACCACGTGTCGAACGCCTTTTGCTCGGCGGGGCGCACCTGGCCGTCGCGCAGCCGGACGAACCATTGCAGCGCCTGCTCGTCGGGCGTTTCTTCAGCGTGATCTTCCATAGCAATGTCCTGGGCCGGACTTACCATTGCGGCCCACGGCCTGACCTTTGGCACCCGGAATAGCCCCTTCTCAATAGACGATCCGCAGGCGCGAAAGCATTAGTCGGAGGCGCGCATCGCAGCGCGCAAGCTGCGCATCGCATTGGCGAGATGGACCATGACGGTGTTGCGCGCGATGCCGAGCCGGAGAGCGATCTCGGCGTAGCTCAAGCCCTCGTATTTGTGGAGGAGCAGGACCTCGCGGCTACGCGGGGGGAGCTCCGCGATTGCGCGTCGCAAACGCTGGTCGCGTTCGCGTGCCACGAATTGTCCTTCGATGGATGCCGCCTCGTCGGAAACCGCGAGTTCCTCGGCCGGGAGGGGCGCGAACAAAGCGAAATGGCGGTGTTGGCGCCGCCAGTGGTCAATGGCCATGGTATCGGCCGAGCGACGCAGGTAGGCACCGGGGTCACGAAGATCGGCGGGAGGAGACCGTAGCAGGCGCAGGAAGATATCCTGCACGGCGTCGGAGGCCTGCTGCGCATCGAGGCCGCGTTGAATCAGCCGCAGCCGCAGATTCTGCCGCTCGGCTGCATAAATCGCAGCAATCCCGGTCGTCTTGTCGTTCATGCCCGTGCGGTTCTCGGCAATTGCCGCGCTTATGCTGGACGAACCGGCTCGGTAACAAGGGAAAACACTGCGAAATCAATACTTTATATTGATTTCAATTCCAGGTTGGAGCTTCTCCAACGAGTTTTATGCCGATCCCGAAACCTCTCTCGGGGCTTTGGCATTCCCGATGGCGATGCTCGGCTGCATGTTTTGGCCTGCCGCTGCGGGAGGCCAACGATTTTTGCGGCTCACACGACGGTCAACATACGCAAATAGAGCAAAACACCCCGGAAACTCGCGGTTTCAGGGGGCGGGCATCGGGTCGGTCAGTGAAGAAGGTAGTGGTGCCCCTGGCCGGGATCGAATTTTTGATCTAAGTGACTGAATTAAAATATGTCTGCGTCGGCTCGTGGTCATGAAGGCCACCATAAAGGCCATCAATTTTCTGCGAACAGCGGCGACTGCCAGCGGTGGCAGGCCCAGACGAACGACAGATTGTCGCACCGGCAAAAAATTTTGTCGCGGAGACGGCTCGGTTGCTAATGACGGCTCCTGGCGTCGGCGTCATCACCGCTCTGTC
>NZ_JBFUIF010000024.1:0-85323 GCF_056402015.1 Allobosea sp. P4_C6 | reverse complement strand
ACGTTCGCGTCTGCACCGCTTACGGCGCTGGCTTCTTCTACATCCCCGGCACCGACTCCTGCCTGCGCATCTCGGGCCGCGTCCGCGCCGAGTACGCCGTCGGCGAGCGTTACAGCGACTTCCAGGATGCTTACGGCACTCGTGCTCGTGGCCGCCTGAACGTCGACGTCCGTACGCAGACCGCCTACGGCACGCTGCGCACCTTCATCCGCTATGAGCTGACCAACAACACCGGCATCTACAACGCCGGCACCGGTCCGTTCAACGTTGGCGCAGCCGTTCCGGGTCTGGTCCGTGGCGCTTCGTCGACCTCCACCACCTCGCTCCTCGATCTGGCCTTCGTCCAGTTCGGCCCGATCACCGCTGGTCGCGCTCAGTCGTTCTTCGACTTCTACGCTTCGGACCTGAACTTCGCTTCGATCCGTACGGCAGACTCGCGCGTCAACCTGTTGGCCTACACCGCCACCTTCGGTTCGGGCTTCTCGGCGACGGTGTCGCTCGAAGACCGCACCTCGGGCACGGTTGGTCGTGAGCTCGGCGGCATCATCCAGGATCCGATTCTGTTCGTGAACGGCGGCACTGCTGTCACCCAGGGTCAGGACTACCCGGATCTCATCGCCTCGCTGCGCGTCGATCAGGGTTGGGGCTCCGCTCAGCTGTCGGGCGCCGTCGGCCAGCGCAATTACGCCACGGCTTCGAACGTCACTGCAGTTAATGGTGACGAATTTGCCTGGGCCATCCAGGGCGGCGTCAAGATCAACCTGCCGTCGCTCGCCGCTGGCGATGCCCTGTGGCTGCAGGCCGCTTATGCGGACGGCGCTCTCGGCTACCTCGGCTGGTCCGGTGGCAGCTTCGGCCTCGGCCGTCTCGGCCGCCTGAGCCTGGCTGACGCCTCGATCAACCCGATCACCGGCAGCATCGATAACTCGACCGGCTGGTCGCTCGTCGCGGCGTTCCGCCACTTCTGGACCCCGACCATCCGCACCGAGATCAGCGCGTCGTACTCGGAACTCAAGCTTGGCTACAACGACAACTCGCAGCTCTTCGCTGTGTCGCGCTCGCTGGACCCCAAGGAGTTCCTGGTTGCTGCCAACCTGATCTGGTCGCCGGTTTCCGGCCTGGATATCGGTGTCGAAGTGCTCTACTCGCACCTCGACGTCCGTGCGCCGGTCGGTGTCGTCAGCAACGCCAACGTCCGCAGCGGCGTGCTCGGCATCAAGTCGGAAGACTCGATCTCCGGCCGCCTGCGCATCCAGCGCGACTTCTGATCGGTCTCCGATCTCAGTCGGAAGCCCCGGGGAAACCCGGGGCTTTTTTTATTGTCTGTGGGTTGCCGAGGCTTCGCGGTTGACGAGCGCGCATCGTCGGGCCTGATCTAGCGTATGCGCCGTTCTTGCTAGCAGTCTCAAAGAAGACGTGGAGCAAGGCGGCGGTTGGATCGATATCTACGGGGCGCCTGGTAAGCCATTGATAAGGTAGGGCAGTCGCGATCATCGGATGCCTGCGCCCACGCTGAGCGGACGCAGGGTAGGGGGCAAGACATGTCGCAGCCGGCGCGCTGGATCTGGGGGCTGATTCCGCTGGCTCTGCTATGGGGGGCGGGAAATCTCGGACTGGACGATGCGATCGAGCGCGACGTCGGTGCCCGGGCCGTGCAGGCCGTGGCCGCGGTTGCCGGCAAGACGCCGGGCGCTCGCCCGGTCGTGGCTCAGGTCGAGGGCCGGGACGTCACCATAGGCGGCGAGGTTCTCTCCACCGACGGCGCCAATAAGGCGATGTCGCAGCTTCGAAGCGAATTCGGCGTCCGCCGTGCGCTCGGAGGACTGTCCCAGGTCGTGGCACAGAAGCCTTACTCCTGGTTCGCCGCGCGCTCTGCGGACAATGTCGCGCTCGGCGGCTTCGTTCCGGATCTCGACACGGCCTCGGCCAATCTCGCAGCTGCCGGGCGCGCGCTACCGGGGCTGCGCATCGACGACCGCCAGATCGTCGCCTTCGGAGCGCCCGAAGGCTTCGCCGCGATGACCGCCTCCATGATCGCCGAATTGCCCAGATTGGCCTCGGGCCGGATCGCGCTCGACGATGGCCGCTTCTGCATCGAAGGCAAAGCCGCGAGTCCCGACGCGTTCCGCGCGCTCGAGGCTGCCGCGGCGCAGCCAGCTCATTCCGGATTCCGGGCCGTGACGTGCGATCTCGAGCCGCCGACCATCGCGCCTTATCGCTGGAGCGCCGAGCACAGCGCCGGCAACGCGCTCGTCCTGCGTGGTTTCTATCCGAATGAGGAGGTGCGCAGGCAGCTTCTCGACTCGGTGAAACGCGCCTTTGGAGCAGCCGTCCCCCTGCGCGACGAATTGCAGCCGGGCGCCGGTGCGCCGTCGGCGTTCCCCGAGAAGGTTGCCCGCGCTGCCGTAGATCTCGCCCGCCTCCGCGAGGGCAGGGCCGAGATCACTGGCGACGTCTACACGCTCTCCGGCAAAGGCCCGGACAGCTACGACGCCTGCCAGGCCCTGCGCCTGCAGATCGCCCAGATGGATGGGCCGGATTCGGTCGCGCGTGTCGCGGTCGATTGCCCACCGGAGCCGCCGCCGGTCCCTGTGGTCGTGCCCTTGCCTGAGGTGCCGGGCTTGATCCTGGACGATGTGCTGCCCGCCGCGCCCGCACCTCGTGACACCGCCGGGCCTGGGCTTTCGGCCTCTGGCACTGCTGCGCCACCGATGGCCTCCGGCGCGGTAGCCGGTGCGCCGGCAACCGCGCCGTCGGTTGCGGTCCCGCTCGATTGGACCGCGAGGCGCACCGATGGTCGCATCGCTCTGGAGGGAGCGCTGCCCAGCGAGCCGGTTCGGACCGGCGTCCTTACCGCTGCGCGCCGCCTGTTCGCGGAAACGGCGATCGACGACCTCATGGCTGTCGCGCCTGCGCTGCGCTCCGAACTCGACATCCCGGCATCGCTGTCTTTCGCGCTCGACGTGCTGTCGAAGCTGAAATCCGGCTCGGTGTCGGTTCGCGACAAGGCTTTCGTCATGGCGGGCGAGGTTGCGGACGCTGCGGGGCTCGCCGCGCTGCGCGACATCCTTGCCCGAGGGGCTCCGGCAGGCCTCAGCGTGCCGTCTTCTTTGCCGGATAGTATCGTGGTGCGGCCCTATGGCCTGGCGCTGTCCATGGACCGCACCGGCATGCGACTGTCCGGCTATCTGCCGGACGAGGCAATGCGGGCGGCCCTGCGTGGACTTATCGCGGATTCCCCGCTCAAGGACCGGCTCGAAGACACAGCGGTTGTCGTGCCGGGAGCTCCGCCCGGTTTCGGGGCCGCCATACGAACGGTTCTCACAGATCTGCTGCGTCTCGATCTCGGCTCGGCGTCTATCGAGGATGAGCGGATCGCCATCCGCGGCCTGACCTGCCGCGAACTGGTCAAGAGCGAGGTCGAGACCAGCGCGTCCTCAGGTCTGCCGCCGGGCTTCAAGGCCGATGCCGTAATCGGCCTGCGCCAGACCGGCTGTGTGGTCGATCCACCGGCGAGCTGCCAGAATGATCTCGACAATCTGACCAGGCAAAACACGGTCCTGTTCGGTCAGGGCACATCCGTCGTCGAGCTCGACACGACGACGGAGCGGGTGATCGGCGAGGCGGCGGCCATCCTCAAGAAATGCCCGCGCGCTCCGGTCACCATCGAGGGACACGCCAACCGTGACGGCGAGCGGCGCGGCTTCGACAATCAGGATCTGTCGCTGAGGCGAGCATTGCGCGTGCGCGAGGAGCTGACGCGGCGCGGCATCGATCCGGGCCAGCTCACGGTCAAGGCCTATGGCAGCGCGCGTCCGCTGGTGTCCTATGACACGTCGGAAGCCAAGACGATGAACCGCCGCGTGCAGTTCACCGTGGCGAAGTAGGAGGCGGACATGCTCTATCTCGCCAGCCAGTTCGTCTGGTTCCTCCTCGCCGCCTTTGGGCTGGGGCTGGCCATGGGCTGGATCAGCAACGATGGCGGAAAGCCGCGCCTGTGGAGCGGCGCCTGGACCGTCCTCGCTCTGCTCTGGGCGGGCGGTGCTGCCCTGACATGGTTCCAGTGGCTGAACGGCATGGCGGCGACGTGGGTCGAGTCCGCCTTGCTGTTCGTAGCGGCGTATTGGATCGGCTGCGTCTGCGCCAGCCTCGTTCCCAGGAGGATGGCTGCAGAGACTGCTCCAGTGGCTGCACAGAAATCGATGCCATCGTTGCCGATCCCACCGTCAGCCGCTGTGGCCGAGCCATCCGTTGCGAAGCCTGCCGGCGCGCTTGCGCCGGTTCCGAACGAGGCAGAACTGCCCGGCCAGCGCCCGTCAGGCCTCCCGACGGCCCGCAACGACAAGGCCGACGATCTCAAGTTGATCAAGGGTGTCGGCCGCCAGAACGAGGGTCGGCTGCATGGCCTCGGCATCTGGCATTTCGAGCAGATCGCCGCCTGGACCGCTGAGAACGTCGAATGGGTCGGCAGTTATCTCGCCTTTCCCGGCCGCATCGAGCGCGAGGACTGGGTCGGCCAAGCAAAGGTGCTTGCGGCAGGCGGGGAGCCGGAATTCGCCACCCGCGCCAAGGCGGGGGCTGGTCGAGACCTCACGGGATGACGGCTCCGCCGGCCTGGACAACGTTGCGGCCTTGCTCGAGGGCGAAACCAAGGCCGGACCCTCGAAATCCTGAACCGGTTCAGGCCGCGCACCGCTCGGCCCGGGCAATCAGCTTGCCGATGCGCCGGATCATCTCCTTCGAACCGAGCAGCGGGGCGTGGCCCTGACCGGGGGCGGTATAGATCTCGCAGTCGGAATGGCGCTCGGCCATGTCCTGCAATGTCTTTTCTGCCAGAAGGTCGGAATTGGCACCGCGGATCGCCAGCAACGGCACGGCCTTGAGGCCGTCGAAATAGGTCCACAACACCGGCAGCGGCGTCTCGAGGTCGAGCTCTTCGAGGACCTTCATCAGCTTGGTGTCGTAGTCCGGCCTGAGCGCGCCGTCGCGATCCGTCCAGGTCCGGCGGGCCATCACCTCCCATTCGGCTTCACTCAGCACCGGGAAATGCTGGTCGGAGAGCCTTTTCAGGATCTCGGCCCCTTCCGAAAAGCTGCGCGGCATCGGCAGCTTGCCGACATAGCCGCGGATGCGCAGCAGGCCGCGCGCGTCGATCACCGGGCCGACATCGTTGAGGACGGCGCCGCGGATCACGGCGGGGCGTGCGGCCGCCAGCGCCATGGTCAGAAGCCCGCCGCGCGAGGTGCCGACGAAGACGGCCTGTTCGACCCCCATCGCCACCAGCACCTGCATCAGGTCGTCGAGCTCGATGCGGATGTCGTAGTTCTTCCAGTCGCGGTCGTAGTCGGAGAGCCCGCGGCCGCGATAGTCGAGCGCCAGCACGCGGCGCGGCTTGGCGTCGTCCTGGGCAAAAGCCAGGGCCAGTTCGTGGAAATCGGCCGCCGTGCGCGCGAAACCGGGTAGGCAGATAATGGGCAGCGCGGGTGCTTCGAGCGGGCCGTAATCGCGCAGATGCAGCTTGAGTCCGTCGCGGGCGCTGACGAAGCGGGAAATGAAACCGGGCTCGGATGTCATGCAGGACTCGGAAAGGGCAAGGCGGATCCGCACCTAATCACGGTGGCGCCGGCTACGAAAGCCGGCTTGGACTGCCGGCCGTCAGGATGCGCCCCAGCCTTTCAGCTTGGCGAGGCAGCGATTGAGGCTGTCGAGTTCTTCCGGCGTGAGCACGGCGAGGAAATCGCGCTCCAGTTCCTCGCCCAGCCGGTCGGCCTCCTGACGGATGGCGGTCCCCTTTGCCGTCAGTCGGAGCGCGACGCGGCGAGCATCGGCGCTTTCGAGCTCGCGCTGGACGTAGCCTTGATCCACCAGCTTGCGCAGATGCTTGGAAACAAGCGTCTGTTCGATAAGGGCCCCGTCCGACAGCGCGCGGGACGACAGGCCCGGAGTGTCGCCGATCACGCGCATCACGCGCAACTCGCGGATATTGAGGCCGAGCCGCTCCTTGTAGACCCGCGAGGCCTTCGCCATCGCGGTCTGGCTCAACTGGTCGAGCCGAAAGGTCAGGAAGGGTTCGAGGGGCATCGCCGGCGGGGCTAGCGAGGGCTGCTTGTCCGGCTCGCCAGCCCGAGCGCAATCAGCGACAGCGCGGTGCAGGCAAGGAGATAGTAGGACGGAACCATGTCCGAGCCCGTCTTCGCCACCAGCCAGGTCAGGGTGAAGGGCGCGAGCCCGCCGAACAGCAGCACCACGACATTGTAGGCGATCGACATGCCGGTCGAGCGCACATCGGTCGGGAACATGCCGGCGAGCAGGCCGGGCGTCGGCGCCCAGATCGCCGCGATCGACAGCGCGCAGATCGCCTGTGCGATGAGCAGGCGTTCGAAGCTCGGTACAGCCACGACATAGGCCAACAGCGGATAGGACAGCAGCGCGAAGCTCAGCATGCCCAACAGCCAGACGCGGAAGGCGCTCCACCGGTCGGCGAGATGGCCCATGATCGGCACGAAGATGAACAGCAGGATGCCGCCGATCAGCGAGCTCAGCATCGCGCTGGTGAAGGGCAGCTTGAGCTGCCGCACCACATAGCCCGGCAGGAAGATGAACCAGACATAGTTCGAGGCCGTGCCGGGGATCATGATGCCGAAGCAGCGCAGCAGCGCGTTGCGGTGCTCGGCCAGCACGGCGCGGAACGGCGTCCGGCTGGCACTTTTGCCGCCCTCGCTCTCATATTCGGGAGATTCGTCGACGAAGCGGCGGATGTAGAAGCCGAGCGGCGTGATCAGCGATCCCAGCAGGAAGGGGATGCGCCAGCCCCAGCTCTGGAGTGCCTCGGGTGACAGCAGCGTCGCCAGCGCATAGCCGGAAAAGGCCGCGAGCGCGAGCGCCAGTGCCTGCGAGCACATCTGGAAGCTGCCGAAGGTCATCTTGCGGCCGGGCGGCGCGTATTCCACCAGCATCGCCGTGGCGGAGGCGAATTCGGCACCGACAGAGATGCCCTGCAGGATGCGGGCGATGATGACGAGGATCGGCGCGAGGATGCCGATCGTCGCATAGCTGGGCGTCAGCCCGATCAGCACGGTCGAGAATCCCATGATGAGGATCATCACCGTCAGGATCGGCTTGCGGCCGAAGCGGTCGGCATAGGTCGAGAGCAGCACGCCGCCGATAGGCCGGACGAGGAAGGAGATCGCGAAGGTCGCAGCCGTCAGCAGCGCCGAGACGAGCGGGTCGGAACTCGGGAAAAAGACCTGTGCGATGACCGTGGCGAAGAAGCCGTAGACCAGGAAGTCGTACCATTCGAGGCCGTTGCCGATCACCGAGGAGATCACGGCGCGCCGGACCATCGCGGGAGAGCGCGATTGCCCGATCTGGATGGTGGCGGCGGTCATGCGTTGGCTCCCGTCTGGCGCTCGACGAGACGGCACAGGATGCTGGCGCCGATCGGGAGCAGGCGGTCATCGAAATCGAAGGTCGGGTGGTGGCACATCGCGCCGGGCTGCCCGAGGAAGATATAGGCGCCGGGCCACTCGCGCAGCATCAGCGCGAAGTCGTCCGAGAAGGGCAGGGGCTTGAGATCGACCTTCACATTGGCCTCGCCGAGCACAGTGCCGGCGGCGGCCGCAGCCGCTTCCGCCGCACGCGGATCGTTGAGGCAGGGCGGGCAACCCGCCTTCTTCGTGCAGGTGATGGTGCAGCCCGACATCAGCGCGAAGCCGCGGCAGATCGCATCGAGCTTGTCGACGATGCGGGCTTCCGTCGCCGGGTCATAGGTGCGGATCGTGCCGCCGAGCTCGGCGGTATCCGGGATGACATTCGGGGCGGTGCCGGCCGAGAGCCTTCCGAGGCTGATGACGGCCGGCTCCATCGGGTCGACATGGCGTCCGACGATCGAGGAGATCTCGGTCGCGAGCCGCGCCGCGACCTGAAGCGGATCGACGGTGGTGTGCGGTGCCGCGCCGTGGCCGCCCACGCCCTTGACCTTGATCTCGAAGACGGTGGTGCCGCTCAGCGTCGGGCCGGATCGGACGGCCGCCGTTCCTTCCGCGTAGAGCGGGATGGTGTGCAGCGCGTAGACCTCGGAGCAAGGGAAGCGCTCGAATAGCCCATCGGCGATCATGCGCTCGGCGCCCTGTCCGACCTCCTCGGCCGGCTGGAAGATCAGATGCACCTTGCCGCGCTTGGGTGGGTTGGCGGCGAGATGGCGCGCCGCCGCGAGCAGCATCACCGTATGGCCGTCATGGCCGCAGCCGTGGAATGTCGTTTCCGTCGTCGAACTGTAGTCGAGCCCGGTCTCTTCATCCATCGGCAGGGCGTCCATATCGGCCCGGAGCCCGATGGTCGGCCCCTCGGCCGCGCCCTTGATGACGCCGACGAGACCGGTGCCGCCCAGCCCGCGATGCACCTCGATGCCGAAGGATTCCAGCGTCCGCGCGACGAAGTCCGAGGTTCGAAATTCCTGGAAGGCGATTTCGGGATGGGCGTGAAGGTCGCGGCGCCACGCCTGAAGCGTCGGCGCGAAATCGGCAATGTCCTGCAGCATCGAAACCCCTCCGCTGTCCGCAAAGGGTATTTGAAAATTTCAAATATTGCAACGGGCAGGAAAGATCATTGCCGCATCGGCAAATCTCCGGTGTGAATTTGACGTACGGCCGGAACCCCCGCCGTCATCCCGGGCGCAGCGAAGCGGAGGCCCGGGATCCATGCCCGAGCGTTTGCTGGAAAGGTCCAGGCATGGATCCCGGCACGGCTGAAAGCCGCTTGTCCGGGATGACGCGCGGTTTCAGGTCCTCAGTCGCGCTTGCCGCCGCGCTTCAAATCGTAGTCGATCAGATAGGCTGTGCGCTGGTTCAGTCGCTCGCGATAGACCTGCAAATTCTCCATCACGCGCTGGACGTAGTTGCGCGTCTCGGAGAACGGGATGCGCTCGACCCAGTCGACGGCGTCGACCTCCGGATCGCGCGGGTCGCCATAGGCGGCGATCCATTTCTTCACGTTCGGCGAGCCGGCGTTGTAAGCGGCGAAGCTCAGGATGTAGGAGCCGCGCCATTCCTTCAGCAGGTCGTTGAGATGGGCCGCGCCCATCCGCGCCGCGTAGAGCGGATCCTGTCCGAGCTTCTGCCAGTCGAAGGGCAGGCCGGCGCGCCGCGCCGTCTCGCGCGCCGTCGCCGGCATCATCTGCATCAGGCCGCGCGCACCGGCTTGCGACATCGCGGTCGGCTCGAAGGCGCTCTCCTGCCGGGCGATGGCGTGAACGATCGCCCTCTCCATCGGGTCGCCGAGCACGTCGAACTCCGGGATGCCGTTGGTCGGATAGGCGGCCATATCGAGTGGGAAACCGCGCTGCAGCGCCGCCTTACCGATGCCGACGAGCGCCCGCGCATCCGCCTCGCGACGGGCGATGGCCGCGACCGCCTCCAGCGCCTCGGTGGTGTGAAGGCGCTGCGCCAGGTCGTTCAGCATCGCGGTGGCGAGGTCGCGCTCGCCGATGCGGTAGAGCAAACGGACGCCGCGATGGCCAGGCAGCGCCTCGAGCCCGGCCGCGGCCGAACTCCTCAGCGGCAGGCCGGCCAAGCCCAGCTTGGCGCGCGCGAGTTGTCCGTAATAGGCGATCGGTTGCTCGGCGGCCTTGCTGAAGGAGGCCTTTGCCTCCTCGGTCTTGCCTAGTTCCTCATAGGCACGGCCCCGCCAATAGGCGGCGCGCGAGGCCGAGATCGGTGTCTCGGCGATGGCCGCCGCCGCGTCGAAATGCTTCAGGGCGACATCGGCCTTCTTGAGGAAGCGCAGCGCGACGAAGCCGGCATGCCATTCCGCTTCGATCCGCTCGGCCGCATCCTCGGCGCCATGGCCCGAGGAAACCTCATAGGCTTTTGCCGGCTGGCCGGCATCGATGAGCTTGCGCGAGATGATGCGCCGCTCTTCCCACCAGCCGTCGCCATCCCCGAGCAGCGCCGGATCGCGCGGGATGTTGGCGAGCGCCTTCACCGCATCGTCGAGCTTGTCGCCGCGGCGGGCCTGCTGCGCCTGCAGGAAGGCGAAGGAGACATCGCTGCGGAGCGAGGCCGGCACGGCCGCGATCAGCTTGTCGGAGATCGGCTGGCGCGCCTTCGCGCTGGCGAGGCGCGCTCTGGCCAGCACGACATAATCGGCCGAGACGCGAGCGGCATTGCGCAGTGCCGCCTCGCCGCTCTCCTTGAAAAGGAAGCGCTCGGTGCGCAGGCGATGGTCGTCCTTCGTCAGCGCCGTCTCGAACTCCTTCAGGACGATCTTCTCGAGCGCCTGCCCGAACGGATCGGTGCGCCAGCTCTTGCGTGCGAGAGCGGTCGCTTCGTCCGCGCGTCCCTCGTCCTTGAGAGCCAGAGCGAGGGCAATCCTTCCGGCCGGCGAGACCGGCTGCTGGCCATGGAAGAAGGTGCGCACCACCAGCGGGCTCTTCTTCTCGGCGATCAGCGCCTCTTCGGCGCGTCGTCGAAAACGGGTCGTGGCCGGATAATTCGGATGCTCGCGGAGGAAGGCGTCGATCCGCGAGAAGGACACGGAGCCCGCATTGGCGTGGATCGCCACCCATTCGAGCAGCGTGCGCGCCGCGCGGTCGTCGATCCGCGCAGCGAGATCGTCGCCCTCTCCGAGCGCGCCGCGGCGATAGGCGGCGACGGCCGCCTTCACGGCATCCGGATTGATCGCATCCTCGTCGCGCATGACGGCGGGTGGATAGGACGGCAGGGCGCCCGTGATCTCGATGTCGCCGATCATGGCGAGTTTGCGCTGGCTCACAAGCATGCCGTCGTCGCCCGCTCGCGTCGATGAGGCGCAGAGCAGGGCAGGCAGCAGCAGGCCGAGCAGTCTCCGCGCGGCGGCAGGCGAGGCCATGGCGGGTCTCCATCCTGTAGCAGGCATTGGTCGATGGTCGGTGAAGGGGGTTTATGAAGGTTTAACTATGAGGCCACGCATTTTCATGGGTTGCCGGCTTTGCCTTGGCGGAACGACGGTTTATGTGTGGCGGCCCTATCATCCACGTTTTCGCTTCAGGATCGTCCTCATGACCAAGCACATTGCCTTTACCGGCTCGATGCCCGCTCTGGTCACGCCGTTCAAAGCCGGCAAGGTCGACGAAGAGGCACTGCGCGCGCTGGTCGACTGGCAGATCGGCAATGGCTCCACCGGCCTCGTTCCGGTCGGCACCACCGGCGAGAGCCCCACGCTCAGCCATGACGAGCACAAGCGCGTCGTCGAGATCGTCGTGGAGCAGGCCAAGGGCCGCGTTCCGGTCATCGCGGGCGCCGGCTCCAACAACACGATCGAGGCGATCGACCTCGCAAAGCATGCCGAGAAGGCCCGCGCCGATGCCGTGCTCGTGGTCACGCCCTACTACAACAAGCCGACCCAGGAAGGCATGTACCAGCACTTCAAGGCGGTGAACGACGCGGTCGGAATTCCGATCATCATCTACAACATCCCCCCGCGTTCGGTCGTCGACATGTCGGTGGAGACGATGGCGCGGCTCTACGAGCTGAAGCACATCGCCGGGGTGAAGGACGCCACGGCCAACCTCGCCCGCGTCTCCCAGCAGCGCCACGCCATGGGGCCGGATTTCATCCAGCTTTCGGGCGAGGACATGACCGCGCTCGCCTATATGGCAGCCGGCGGCCATGGCTGCATCTCGGTGGTCGCCAATGTCGCGCCGCGCCTCTGCGCCGATCTCATGGAGGCCGCGCTCAAGGGCGACTACGCCGCGGCGCTGAAGGTTCAGGATCGGCTCGTGCCGCTCCATGACGCGACTTTCAAGGAGCCTGGCCTCGCCGGCGCCAAGCACGGCCTCGCTCTGCTCGGTCGCATCGAGGAGGAGGTTCGCCTGCCGCTGATGCCGGTGACGCCGGCGACCGGCAAAGTCATTCGCGAGGCGATGGTGTTCGCCGGGCTGTTGAATGCCTAAGTAGGGATTGCGCTCGTCCGGTCGTCCCGGCCGACGCCAGGGAGAAGAGCCGGGATGTACGAGCCCAGTCATTTCAAGGTCGAGGATCGCGCGCAGCTCGACGCGGTCATCCGCCAGCATCCGCTCGCCACGCTGGTGACAGTGGGCGAGGGCGGGCTGATCGCCAATCCCGTGCCCTTCGTCCTGCATGCCGATGAGGGCGAGAACGGCGTTCTGCGCGCCCATCTCGCGCGCCCCAATGCGCAATGGAAAGCGATCGCGGCGGGTGCCGAGACGCTGGTGATCTTCACAGGCGTGGAGCGCTACGTGACGCCGGCCTGGTATGCGACCAAGCAGGAGACGGGCAAGGTCGTGCCGACCTGGAACTACGTCACGGTGCAGGTGCGCGGCCCGGCCCGCACGATCGACGACGCCGTCTGGCTGCGCGCCCAGCTCGAGTCGCTGACGCGCCAGCAGGAGGCGCCGCGCGCCGAGCCCTGGGCGGTGAGCGACGCGCCTGAGCCCTTCATCGCAGCGCAGACGTGCGGCATCGTTGGCATCGAGATCGAGATCGCTTCGATCATCGGCAAATTCAAGCTCAGCCAGAACCGGCGGGAGGACGACAAGCTCGGCGTTCTCAACGGCTTGAGCGCCAATCCTGAATCGGAATCGCAGGCGATGGCAGCGCTCGTCAAGGAACATGGATTCGGCGGCAACGCATGAAGAAACCCGATCCCGAGCGCTACAGACTGGCCGCCGATAATCGCAAGGCGCGCTTCAACTACGAGATCAAGGAGACCCTGGAGGCGGGCATCGCCCTGCAGGGCACCGAGATCAAGTCGTTGCGCGGCGGCAAGGCGACGATCGGCGAGAGCTATGCGGGCCCGATGGGGACCGAGCTTTACCTGTTCAATGCCCACATCCCGGAATATCTCGAGGCCAACCGCTTCAATCATGAGGTCCGCCGGCCGCGGAAGCTGCTGCTGCATCGCCGCCAGATCAACCAGCTGATGGGCGCGATCCAGCGCGAGGGCATGGCACTGATCCCGCTCAAGGTCTATTTCAACGACAAGGGCAGGGCGAAGGTCGAGCTCGGCCTCGGCAAGGGCAAGAAGCTGCACGACAAGCGCGAAACCGAGAAAGAGCGCGACTGGAATCGCGACAAGCAGAGGCTTCTGAAATCGGGCGGCTGAGCCGCTCCGGATCAGCTCTCGACGGGTTCGTCGCCCTGGCGGATGCCGTAGCGCCGCTCCAGCGCCGGGTTGCCGGGAGTGCCAGGCGCGCCCTGGCCGCCTGCACGGCTCGCGCGCTCGGAAGGGTCGCGGCCTATCTTCTGCATCAGCTGGGCGAGGTCCAGGAACTCGTCGCATTGCCGACGTAGCTCGTCCGAGACCATCGGCGGATTGGTCGAGATCGTCGAGACGACCGAGACCTTGACGCCCTTGCGCTGCACCGCCTCGACCAGCGGGCGGAAGTCGCCATCGCCGGAGAACAGGTAAATCTGGTCGAGATGCGACGCGAGTTCGAGCATCTCGATCGCCAGCTCGATATCCATGTTGCCCTTCACGCGGCGCCGGCCGGTGGCGTCGGTGAATTCCTTGGCCGCCTTGGTGATGACGCGGTAGCCGTTGTAGTCGAGCCAGTCGACGAGCGGACGGATCGAGGAATACTCCTCGCTTTCGACGAGCGTCGTGAAATAGAAGGCGCGGATCAGGTTGCCACGGCCCTGGAACTCGCGCAGCAGGCGCCGATAATCCATGTCGAAGCCGAGCTGCTTCGAGGTGGCGTAGAGATTGGCGCCATCGATGAAAAGCGCGATGCGCGGTGCGCCGTTCATTGCAATCACTCCTGCTGAAATGTCTTCAAGTAACAAAGATGGAAACGAAACGCGTTCGAACAATGTCTTTCATGAATGAATTTTGACAAGTTTCAAAGAGACGGCGTGGCGTCTTGACGCGGCACCACACTGCCGAAGTCGCGGTGTCGCCGGGTTCGCCGCGCTGATGCCGCGACCTACCTCTCGGACTTGTCGTCTCCGGAAAGCGGACGCAGCCGCGCGGGATTGCCGACCGCCGTGCGGCCTTCGGGCACATYGCGCGTGACCACGCTGCCCGCTCCGATGATCGCATCATCCCCGATCGTGACGCCCGGCAGGATGATCGCGCCGCCGCCGATCCAGACATTGCGCCCGATGCGAACCGGGCGGCCGAATTCGAGCATCTGCCGGCGCTGAACGGGATCGCGCGGATGATCCGCGGTGAGGATCTGGACGCCGGGGCCGATCTGCGTGCCGTCGCCGATGGTCACGGCCACCACATCGAGAACGGCGCAGTTGAAGTTCAGGAAGACGCCATCGCCCAGGCTGATGTTGTAGCCATAGTCGCAATGGAAGGGCGGGCGGATTGTGACGTCGCGCCCGACATGGCCGAACGCCTCCTTCATGAGCGCCGGCCGTTGCTCGGGCGTGGCCGTGGTTGCGTTGAAGCGCTCCATCCAGCCGCTGATGCGGCGATTATCGGCGATGAGTTCAGGGCTGTCGGCACGATAGAGCTCGCCGGCCAGCATCTTCTCCTTCTCGCTGCGCATCGCGGTTCCCGGCGCGCCTCAGCCTTTGCCCTTGGGAAACTCCAGCCCCATCTCGCGATAGCGCTCCGGATCGTCGCTCCAGTTCTCGCGCACCTTCACGAACAGGAAGAGATGGACCTTGGCCTCGGCCGCTTCGGCGATCTCGATGCGAGCCTTCTGGCCGATCGCCTTGATGGTCTGGCCGCCTTCGCCGAGCACGATCTTCCGCTGGCCCTCGCGCTCGACATAGATCGTCTGCTCGATGCGGACGGAGCCGTCCGGCCTCTGCTCCCAGCTCTCGGTCTCGACGGTGGAGCGATAGGGCAGTTCGTCGTGCAGCCGCTCGAAGATCTTCTCGCGGGTGATCTCGGCGGCGAGGAAGCGCAAGGGAGCGTCCGAGATCTGGTCTTCCGGGTAGAGCCAGGGTCCGAGCGGCAGCCGCGTCTCCAGCCAGGTCAGGATGTCCTTGACGCCATAGCCGGTCAGCGCCGCGACCATGAAGGTCGCCTCGAACTGCGTGCGCTCGTTCACCTTGGCGGTGACCTCGAGCAGCTTCTCCTTCGGCACCGTGTCGATCTTGTTGAGGATCAGGAACTTCGGCTGCTTCAGCTCGGCGAGCTTCTCCAGCAGCGCCGTGTTCTCCTCATGCTCGAAGCGGGCGACATCGACGAGCACGCCGATCAGGTCGGCATCGGTCGCTCCGCCCCAGGCGCTCGTCACCATCGCGCGGTCGAGCCGGCGCTTGGGCGCGAAGATGCCGGGCGTGTCGACGAAGATGACCTGCGCCGCGCCCGATAGCGCGATGCCGCGCACCTGCGTCCGCGTCGTCTGCACCTTGCGCGAGACGATCGAGACCTTGGCGCCGACGAACTGGTTGAGCAGCGTCGACTTGCCGGCGTTCGGCGCGCCGATCAGCGCGACGAAGCCGCAGCGCGTGGGTTGATCGGATTCAGACATTCTCGCCTTCCGGGTTGTCGTTCCACAGGCCTTCGCGCCTCAGGAACGCTTCGGCTGCTGCCTGTTCGGCCAGCCGCTTGGAGGGGCCGCGCGCCTCGGCGTCGGCGAGCCCGTTGATTTTCGCTGCCACGACGAAGACCGGCGCATGGTCCGGGCCGGAGCGGCCGCGCTCGCTATAGGTCGGCGTCACGTAACCCTTACCCTGCGCCCATTCCTGCAGGGCAGTCTTGGCATCGCGCAACGGCCGGACCGGCTTCATCATCCGCTCGCCGAAGGCACGCTCGACCAGCCCGCGGGCCGCATCATAGCCGCCGTCGATGAAGACCGCACCGATGATCGCCTCGCAGGCATCGGCCAGGATCGCCTTGTTCTTCCGCGCCCCGCCCTGAATCTCGCCTTCGCCCAGCCGCATGAACTGGCCGAGGTTCCAGCTTTGCGCGACCTCGGCGCAGGTCTCCTTGCGCACGAGATCGGCGAGGCGGCGCGAGAGATTGCCTTCTTCCGATTGCGGATAATGCCGGAACAGCAGATCGGCGATCGACAGGCCCAGAACCCGGTCCCCGAGGAATTCGAGGCGCTGGTAGCTCGCCAGCCGCGAATCCTCGGCGCTCATATGAGTGAGCGCGGTGGCCAGGAGTGCCTTGTCGTTGAAGCGGTGCCCGAGCGTGACCTCGAGCCGCGCGGTATCGGGCGCCTTGCGCGCGGCTTCGCTGACCTTGTTCACTTGATGGTGCTGAACAGACGGTTCCAGCGAACCGTGTAGGGCCATTCCCAGATCTTCCAGGCCGAGGCGCCGTCCTCGATCGAGAAGAAGATGATCTCGGCGCGCCCGACGAAATTCTCGAACGGCACAAAGCCGACGCTGCGGTCGCGCGAATCGAGCGAGTTGTCGCGGTTGTCGCCCATCATGAAGAAGTGGCCGGGCGGCACCTGGAACACCTGGGTGTTGTCGAAGGTGCCGGTATCGCCTTCGCGCTCGATGATCTCGTGGCTGACGCCGTTCGGCAGCGTCTCGCGGTAGCGGATCACCGGGACGCTGCGGCCCCAGTTGTCGCTGGTCACGTAGTCCGCGATGCGCTCGCGCTTCACCGGCTGGTTGTTGATGTGGAGGATGCCGTCGATCATCTGGATGCGGTCGCCGGGCAGGCCGATGACGCGTTTGATGTAGTCGGTCGAATTGTCGGTCGGCAGCTTGAAGACGGCGATGTCGCCGCGCTTGGGCTCTGCCGCCCAGACGCGTCCCGAGAACAGCGGCGGGCTGAATGGGATCGAGTGCTTGGAATAGCCGTAGGTGTATTTCGACACGAACAGATAATCGCCGATCAGCAGAGTCGGGATCAGCGAGCCGGAGGGGATGTTGAAGGGCTGGAACAGCAGGGTGCGGATGACGAGCGCAATGAGAAGGGCCTGAACGACGACCTTGATGGTCTCGAACACGCCGCCTTCTTCCTTGGCCGCCTTGCTTTTGCTGTCGACGTCGTTGGCCACCCGGGCGCTCCTGAGACTGCGATCCAGCGCGCGGTCTAGCCGACTATCGCGTCTGCGACAACGCGCAAGAGCAGTCTGGGGGGATGACGCTGCCGGGTGGCGAATACATGACCAGAACAATTCCAGTCTGAGAAAACGGCAAGAAAAAGCTACGATTACCGGTCTCGGCAAGTTGACGATATCGTGTTTCGAGAACAGCATCGCGACCGTTCAACCTCTGAGGGAATCGCGATGAGCACGAAGAAATATGTCGCCGAAGCCATCGGCACATTCTGGTTGACGTTTGCGGGTTGCGGCAGCGCGGTCAGTGCTGCGGGTTTTCCGAATGTCGGCATCGGGTTGCTCGGTGTTTCGCTCGCCTTTGGCTTGACCGTCGTGACGATGGCCTATGCGATCGGCCATATTTCCGGCTGTCACCTCAACCCGGCCGTGACGGTCGGTCTTGCTGCCGGCGGCCGGTTTCCGGGCAATCAGGTCGTCCCCTACATCGTCGCACAGGTGGTCGGCGCGGTCGTCGCGGCCGGCCTCCTGTACGTCATCGCGCGCGGCGCTCCGGGCTTCGATCTGGCCAATGGCTTCGCCTCGAACGGCTATGGCGAGCATTCGCCCGGAAAATATAACCTCGTCTCCGCCTTCCTCATGGAAGTCGTCATGACGATGATGTTCCTCTTCATCATCATGGGCTCGACGCACGGCAAGGCACCGGCCGGCTTCGCGCCGCTCGCCATCGGCCTGGGCCTCTGCCTGATCCATCTCGTCAGCATTCCCGTGACGAACACTTCGGTGAACCCGGCGCGCAGCACCGGGCCGGCCCTGTTCGTCGGCGGCTGGGCGCTTGGCCAGCTCTGGCTGTTCTGGCTTGCTCCGCTGATCGGCGGCGCGCTCGGCGGCGTGATCTATCGCTGGCTGAGCGAAGAGCCGCGGGGTGTCGTCAGCGGCACGCAGCCGGCCGAATAAGCCGGCTCGATCTTCTCCGACGAAAACCAAGACCGGCGCTTTCAGCGCCGGCTTTTTTGTTCTGTCGCGCTCGTTCTACGCCGGTCTCTCGCCGTTGATAGGCCGGGCCTCGATCACGACGAAGGCCTGCGCCAGTGGCGGATCGTCCGTCAGCGAAACATGGACGATCGCCTCGAAGCCGGGCGGGGTCATGGCTTGCACCCGCTCCAGCGCGCCGCCCGTCAGCTTCATCGTCGGGCGCCCGCTCGGCAGGTTGACGACCTCCATGTCGCGCCAGAACACCCCGGCCCGCATGCCGGTGCCGAGCGCCTTCGAGCAGGCCTCCTTGGCGGCGAAACGGCGGGCGTAGGAAGCCGCGCGCGTCGCGCGGCGGTCGGATTTCACCCGTTCGCCCTCGGTGAAGACGCGGTGGGTAAAGCGCTCGCCGAAGCGTTCGAGCGAACGTTCGATACGCCGGATGTCGCAGAGGTCGGAGCCGATGCCGAGGATCATGCTCGGGATTTAGAGCATCGGCCCGGAAAGTGGAAACCGGTTTTCCGGCAAGGCCGATGCGTTCAAGGCGCTGCTGCGCGGCCTTCGTCCATGGCCTGCCGCATCCGGCGGATGGCAGCTTCCAGTCCGATGAAGATCGCTTCGCCGATCAGGAAATGGCCGATGTTGAACTCGACGAACGCCGGGACAGCGGCGAGCTTGCGGGCCGTCTCGTAGTCTAGCCCATGTCCGGCATGGACCTCGAGGCCCATTTTGGCCGCATAGGCTGCGCCATTCGCCAGCCGCCGGAATTCGGCCTCGGCCTTGGCCGCCTCGCCATCGACGACGGCGTGGCACCAGCTTCCGGTGTGCAGCTCGACGACCGGCGCGCCGAGCTTGGCCGCGATCGCGATCGGCGCCTCGTCCGGCTCGATGAAGAGCGAGACGCGGCAGCCAGCCGCCTTCAACTGGGCGATGCGCGGCGCGAGCTGGGTTTCCTGCCCGACAACGTCGAGGCCTCCTTCGGTGGTGCGCTCCTCGCGCTTCTCCGGCACGAGGCAGGCCGCATGCGGCTTCAGCTGTTCGGCGAGAGCGATCATTTCGTCGGTGGCCGCCATCTCGAAGTTGAGCGGCTTCGTCAGCTCGTTGGCGAGGCGGACCATGTCGGCATCGCGGATATGGCGGCGATCCTCGCGCAGATGGGCGGTGATTCCGTCCGCGCCGGCGGCGATGGCGAGATGGGCCGCCCGAACCGGATCGGGCAGGGCGCCGCCGCGCGCATTTCGCACAGTGGCGACATGGTCGATATTCACGCCCAGACGCAGCCGTTCGGCCATGGTGCAAGCCCCCTTGGTAACTGCGCCGTGCTTAGACGAAACTGCGCCATCGGCTCAATGCAGGATTGTGATGGCGGCCTCACGATTTGTGATCGGTGCGGCGACAGGGGCGATTTGCGATTTGATAACCGCGAATGCTTGTCGGTTATCTGTGAAGGTAATCGTAACCGGCCGCTTGTAACGTCAAGAGATCACTTCGCTAAGTTCAGAGTCGAACGGTCGGGGCTTATGCAACTCCCGTTGAAGAATGCGGCCTTCCACACCGATATCGCGCCGGACCGGCGCGACGCCGACCAGCCGCCGGAGCGGGCGCTGGGGCGGGTGATCGCCTGCGACGGTTCGCGCGCTACCATCCTCAGCGCGGTCTCGACCGGGAACTGGCTGGCGGGCGACGCCTGGGCGATCGGCCGGATGATCTCGATCAATCTCGGCCAGAGCCGGATCGTGGCGCTTGTCTACAAGCTGCACGCGGTCGAGGCTGCATGGAGCGATGGCGACAATCCGATCCAGGTCGAGGTCGAGTTCCTGGGAGAAGTGCAGGAAAAGCCCGACGGTCCGCCGCGCTTCCAGAGCGGCATCACCAATTATCCGCCGATCGGCGCCGTGGCTCATCGCATCCGGACGGGCGATCTCGCACTCGTTCACGATCTCGGCGACCGAACGGCGGCCGAGATCGGTCACGTCACGCAGGATGCCAGCATCCCCGCCACCGTCAGCATCCAGGACATGCTGTCGCGCCACTTCGCCCTCGTCGGCACGACCGGCGTCGGCAAGTCGAGCGCGGTCTCGCTGCTGCTGCGCCGGGCCGTGGCGGCGCGCCCGCGCCTGCGGGTGCTCATTCTCGATCCGCACAACGAATACTCCGTCGCCTTTCCGGACCTCGCCCTCACCATCGATGGCGAGGCGCTCGACCTGCCGTTCTGGATGTTCAAGCAGGAAGAGCTGGCCGATGTCGTCTTCCGCGGCCGGCCGGCTCTGGCTGATGAGCCCGACATCCTGCGCGAGGTCATCGCCGCTGCCCGCACGCGCTACCGCATCCCGAGCAGTCATGAGCTGGCGCGCGATCTCGGTTCGAGCCTGCTCAAGCGCCCGCTCGATCTCGGCGCCGGGCGCGGTGTTCCAGAGCCGGCGCCGACGGCCGGCATCGATGCGGCGACTCCCTATCGCCTGAAGGATGCCTTCTCGGTCATCGACGAGCTCATCGGTTTGCATGAGCAGCGCTGGCCGCGGGCGGCATTGCGCTCGCTGAAGGTGCGGCTGGAATCGCTCCATGCCGATCCGCGCTACCGTTTCATGTTCGGCCGCGCCAACATGTACGAGACGGTGGCGCCGATCCTCGGTCAGATCTTCCGCATCCCCATGCATGGCCGGCCCATCACCGCCTTCCAGCTCGGTGGCCTCCCGGGCGAGGTGGTCAATGCCGTGGCCTCTGTGCTGTCGCGGCTGGCCTTCGATCTCGCCATGGCGAGCCAGGGCGCCTGCGAGGTCCTCGTGCTCTGCGAGGAGGCGCATCGCTATGTGCCGTCCGACCCGGCGCTGGGCTTCTCCCCGACCCGCCAGGCGATCGCCCGCATCGCCAAGGAGGGCCGCAAATACGGCTGCTATCTCGGCGTGGTCACCCAGCGTCCGGGCGAGCTCGATCCGACGATCCTGTCCCAGTGCTCGACGGTCTTCGCGATGCGGCTGGCCAATGAGCGCGACCAGCAGATCATCCGCTCGGCGATCTCGGACGCCTCGGCCAGCACGATCAACTTCCTGTCCTCGATCGGCAATCGCGAGGCGATCGCCTTCGGCGAGGGCGTCGCCACCACGATGCGGATGCGCTTCGCCGAGCTCAAACCGCACGAATTGCCGGCGATGGGCGGCCGTGCGGGCGAGGGCGGCGGGCGGCTGGAACCGACCCTCGACGACATGGTCCGGCGCATGCGGGCGTGAGTGCCGGCAGGCAAGCGCGAAATTCTTGCATCGCGGCGGCATTGCCTGTAAGGCCGTGCTCAATCCATTTCCCTGCATCGCTGAGATCGGAAGGAGCCGGCCATGGCTCGCGTTACCGTTGAAGACTGCATCGACAAGGTCGAGAACCGCTTCGAGCTGGTGCTGCTCGCCAGCCACCGCGCGCGGATGATCCAGTCGGGCTCGTCGATCCTTGTCGCCCGCGACAACGACAAGAACCCCGTCGTCGCGCTCCGCGAGATCGCCGACGAGAAGCTGAAGCCCGAGGATCTGAAGGAAGACCTGATCCACTCGCTGCAGAAGCATGTCGAGGTCGACGAGCCGGAGCAGGAGACGGTGCCGCTGCTCGCCAGCCCCTCTGCCGCCGCGACGCCCGACAGCGAAGTCCAGTTCGACCGCATGAGCGAGGAAGACCTTCTGCGCGGCCTCGACGGCCTGGTGCCGCCGACCGAGAGCGCCGACGACGAGGACTGATCCTCGAGCTGTGAATCGATTGTTCATTGTTTGACGCTAAAGCCCGGCAGTGCCGGGCTTTTTCATGCCCGCCTTCCGGAAAACGCCTTGCCGCCCCTGATGCCCGTGCCGATAATAATGTGTTGCAACGATCAAGGGATGAGGCAGGGGCCCGCATGGGCATGATGCGGCAATACGAGCTCGTTGACCGGGTCAGGAGCTACAATCCGAATACCGACGAGGACCTGCTCAACCGGGCCTATGTCTATGCCATGCGCGCGCACGGCACGCAGAAGCGCGCCTCGGGCGACCCCTTCTTCGCCCACCCCCTCGAAGTCGCGGCGATCCTGACCGATCTGAAGCTCGACGACGCGACCATCGTCGCCGCCGTCCTGCACGATACGGTCGAAGATACGGCGGCGACGCTCGAAGAGATCGAGAGCATGTTCGGGCCGGATATCCGCCGGCTCGTCGACGGCCTCACCAAGATCAAGAAGCTCGACCTCGTCTCGAAGAAGGCCGCGCAGGGCGAGAATTTCCGCAAGCTCCTGCTCGCCATCGCCGACGATGTCCGGGTGCTGCTGGTCAAGCTTGCCGACCGGCTGCACAACATGCGCACCCTGCATTTCGTCCCGCCCGAGAAGCGTCTGCGCATCGCCGAGGAGACGATCGAAATCTACGCCCCGCTTGCCGGCCGCATGGGCATGCAGGAGCTGCGCGAGGAGCTGGAGGAACTCTCCTTCCGCCACATCAAGCCGGAAGCCCACGCCACCGTGACCAAGCGGCTGGAAGAGGTCACCGAGCGCGAGGGCAGGGTGATCGGGGAGATCGAGGACGATCTGAAGGGCAAGCTCGCCGCCAGCGGCATCCAGGCGCAGGTCTCGGGCCGCCGCAAGCGCCCCTATTCGATCTGGAAGAAGATGGAGCGGAAATCCGTCTCCTTCGAGCAGCTCTCGGACATCTTCGGCTTCCGCGTCATCGTCGAGAAGCCGGAGGATTGCTATCGCGTCCTCGGCATCGTCCACATGACCTGGCCGATGGTGCCCGGCCGCTACAAGGACTACATCTCGACGCCGAAGCAGAACGACTATCGCTCGATCCACACCACCGTGGTCGGGCCGGGCCATAGCCGCGTCGAACTGCAGATCCGCACCGATTCGATGGACCGCATCGCCGAATACGGCATCGCTGCCCATGCGCACTATAAGGATGGCCGCACCGGCGAGCCGAGCCAGCTCGGCGACGAGAGCCGCGCCTATCAATGGCTGCGCCGCACCGTCGATCTGTTGAACGAGGGCGACAGTCCCGAGGAATTCCTCGAGCATACGAAGCTCGAGCTGTTCCACGATCAGGTCTTCTGCTTCACGCCGAAGGGGAGGCTGATCGCCCTGCCGCGTGGCGCGACGCCGATCGACTTCGCCTATGCCGTTCACACCGATGTCGGCAACAGCGCCGTCGGCGCCAAGATCAACGGGCGCATCGCCCCGCTGCTGACCGAACTGCAGAACGGCGACGAGGTCGAGATCACCCGTGCCGAAGGGCAGGCGCCGCCCGCGGCCTGGGAAGCGCTCGTCGTCACCGGCAAGGCCCGCGCCGCGATCCGCCGCGCCACGCGCACGGCGGTGCGCCGCCAATATGCCGGCCTCGGCCGCCAGATCCTCGAACGGGCCTTCTCCCGCGCCGAGCGTGCCTTCTCGGACGACAAGCTGAAGGCCGCGCTGAAGCGGCTCGCACGCAATACGGTCGACGATGTGCTCGCCGCCGTTGGCCGCGGCGAGATGTATTCCGGCGATGTCGTGAAGGCGGTCTATCCCGATCTCGAGCCGGAGAAGCGCGGCTCGCCCGAGGCGAAGCCCCCATCCGGGACCAATGGCAAGGGCTGGTTCGAGCTGCGCCAGGGCGAGAACCTGAAGTTCAAGCTGCCGGGCGAGGCACCTTCCGACAGTGCGATTCCGATCCGCGGCCTCGGGCGCGACCTGCCGGTGCGCTTCGCTCCAAATGGCGGTGCCGTACCGGGGGATCGCATCGTCGGCATCCTGACGCCGGGCGAGGGGGTGACGATCTATCCCATCCAGTCATCGGCGCTCGCGGCCTTCGACAATGAGCCCGATCGCTGGCTCGATGTGCGCTGGGATCTCGACGACAAGGTGCCGCAGCGCTTCCCCGCCCGCATCGCCCTGAAGTCGATCAACGAGCCGGGCTCGCTCGCCCAGATCACCACGACCATCGCCGAGCATGACGGCAATATCGACGCCGTCTCGATGAACCGCCCGAATCCGGACTTCACCGACGTCACCATCGATCTGACGGTCTGGGACCTGAAGCATCTCTCGGCGATCATCAGCGAACTGCGCGAGAAGCGTGTGATCAGCCGGGTCGAGCGCGTGGTTGGGTAGGCGAGAATGGCGCCGTCATGCTCGGGCTTGACCCGAGCATCTCGTGACCAGGCTTTCTCTGGAAAGAGATTCTCGGGTCTGCGCTTCGCTCCGCCCGAGAATGACGCCGAGGCTGGAGACTACCCGCGAAACGCCGCCGCCAATTCCCGCACGAAGGCGCTCGCGCGCGGTGTCGCGACATTGCTCCTGAGCACGACCTGCGAGGCGCCGAGCGCCGGCAGGCCCCAGTCCGGCCCGACATCGATCGTTCCGGCAGGCGCGATCCGCGCCGCCAGCGGCGAGACGCCGAGCCCGACCTGAACCGCTGCCGCGACCGCCGCCATGCCGCCGCCGATGAAGGCCTCGCGCCAAGAGATGCCGGCGCGGTCGAGCGTGTCGATGCCGTGCGCCCGCAGGCGGCAATCGGCGACGAGACTGACGAGGGGCACGGGCGCATCCGGTTGCCGCACCAGGCTGCCTGCCGCAAACCAGCCGAAAGCGTCGTCGCGCAAGACCTCGCCCGTCCGCCCCGGCCCGATCCGGCGGACGATCGCGACGTCGATCTCGCCCCGTTCGAACGCCTCCTCCAGCGCCCGCGACGACTCGATCCTGAGGTTGATGACGATGCCGGGATCATGGGCCGACAGCCGCGCCAGCACGGCCGGAACCTCGGCGCCAACAGCCTGTTCGCTGATGCCGACCGCGATACGCTCGGTCGTGGCGGTGAAGGCCAGGAGCGCCTTGCCATGCGCCGCCATCAGGTCCCGTGCGGCCGGCAGAAAGCGCTCTCCCTCGGCCCTCAGCCGGACCAGCCGGGGATGGCGCTGCAGCAGCAGGCGGCCGAGCCCGTCCTCCAGCCGTTTCACTCGTGTCGAGACCAGCGACTGCGTCGTGCCGAGCGCCTCGGCGGCGCGCGTGAAGCTCTTCAGTTCGGCAGCGCGCAGGAAGGAGGCGACGGCGTCGATATCGAGCGTGCTCATAGATCGTAATTCCGTATCTTTGATATCATCAGAAATACGATTTTCAGATCGATATCGCAAGCCTATGGTTCTTCTCGAAGGCGCGATCACGCGCCGCGAAGGAGACGACACCATGCCCCTGATCCGTATTTCCATGCGGCGCGGCCGCCCGACTTCCGAGCCCGCCGCGATCATCGACGGCGTCTACAAGGCGTTGCGCGAAACCTTCGAGGTGCCGGAAAAGGACCTCTTCGCCGTCGTGCACCAGCATGATGCCGACGAGTTCGTCTTCGATGCCAACTATTTCGGCTTCAACCGCAGCGCGGGGCTGGTGATCATCCAGATCACCGTCGCCAATACGCGCGGCGTGACGCAGAAGAAGAAGCTCTATGCCGCGATCGCCGAGAACCTCGCGCGCGAGCCAGGGCTGAAGCCCGACGACATCTTCATCAACCTCGTCGAGGTCAAGCGCGAGGACTGGTCCTTCGGCGGCGGGATCGCCCAGTACGTGGCGTGAGGCGTCGTTTCCGCTCACCTCCGCGCCGTCATCCCGGACAAGCGGCGAAGCCGTGCAGATCCGGGATCCATCGTAGAGCACCGGAACCCTACGATGGATCCCGGCGCTCCGCTTCGCTTCGGCCGGGATGACATTGCACTGGAAATTGCAGCGACGACCCTCCCACTCTACATCCTGTCCTCATGGAATGGACGGACGAGGGCACGATCATCGGCCTCAAGGCTCATGGCGAAAGCGCCGCGATCCTGGAGGTGATGACCCGCGACCATGGCCGCCATCTCGGGCTCGTCCGGGGCGGGCGCTCGGCCAAGGCTCAGGCCCCGCTGCAGCCGGGCAACAGCGTCTCGTTGACGTGGCGCGCCCGGCTCGACGAGCATCTCGGCGAATACAAGGTCGAACTGCTGACCTCCCATGCCGCAAGGCTGATCGAGGCGCCGGTCGCGCTCTACGGGCTGGCGACGGTTGCCGGCCTGCTGCGCCTGCTGCCGGAGCGCGATCCGCATCCCGGTCTCTACGAAGGGTTCTCGGTGCTGATCGCCCATCTCGACGAGCAGCGCCTTGCACCCGCGCTGGTCGTGCGCTTCGAGCTCGCCATGCTCTCGGAGCTCGGCTTCGGGCTCGATCTGGCGCGCTGCGCTGCGACCGGCTCGACCGACGATCTCAGCCATGTCTCGCCGAAGTCGGGCAAGGCGGTCAGCCGCCCGGCGGCGCAGCCCTATCTCGACCGATTGCTGGCGTTGCCGGCCTTTCTCGTCGAGGGGCAGGGCGGGCGCCAGCCATCGGCCGCCGATATTCTCTCGGGCTTCGCCTTGACCGGGTTTTTCCTGCGTCGGCACCTCTTCGAACCGCGCGGTTTGCCGGAGCCGCCGGAGCGCGCGCGGCTGGTCGAGCTGGCGACGCGCGCGGCCGCGAATTCATCCACCGATTGAACGCAAAATGCCGGCCCCGGCGTTTGCGCGCATGGGCTCGTACCTGCATTGTTCTGGCGGGCTGATTCGTGCTGTGCCATAGAGCATCACGCGAATTTCGACGAGACGAGGGCTGACGAAGCATGGGCAAACCGGTCGATCCGCCGCCGGAGGACGAATCCGAGCGCATCGATCTGAAATCGGCGCTCGAAGAGCGCTATCTCGCCTATGCGCTCTCCACCATCATGCACCGCGCCCTGCCGGACGCGCGCGACGGGCTGAAGCCGGTCCACCGCCGCATCCTGCACGCCATGCGGCTGCTCCGGCTCGATCCGGGCCAGGTCCACAAGAAATGCGCCCGCATCGTCGGCGACGTCATCGGCAAGTTCCACCCGCATGGCGACCAGTCGGTCTACGACGCGCTGGTGCGCCTCGCGCAGGATTTCGCCCAGCGCTACCCGCTCGTCGACGGCCAGGGCAATTTCGGCAATATCGACGGCGATAACGCCGCCGCCTACCGCTACACCGAAGCGCGCATGACCGAGGTCGCGCGCCTGCTCCTCGACGGCATCGACGAGGATGCGGTCGATTTCCGCGAGACCTATAACGGCGAGGACGAGGAGCCGGTCGTGCTCCCGGCCGCCTTCCCGAACCTGCTCGCGAACGGTTCGCAGGGCATCGCGGTCGGCATGGCGACCTCTATCCCGCCGCACAACGCCGCCGAACTCTGCGACGCAGCGCTCTACCTGATCCAGCATCCGGAGACCTCCTCCGAACAGCTGATGACCTTCGTGCCGGGCCCGGATTTCCCGACCGGCGGCATCATCGTCGAGACCCGCGCCTCGATGGCGGAGACCTATCGCACCGGGCGCGGCGCCTTCCGCACTCGCGCGCGCTGGATGAAGGAGGATCTAGAGCGAGGTGCCTGGCAGGTCGTCGTCACCGAGATCCCCTACATGGTCTCGAAGGGCCGGCTGATCGAGAAGATCGCCGAACTGCTCAACGACAAGAAGCTGCCGCTGGTCGCCGATCTGCGCGACGAGTCTGCCGAGGACATCCGCATCGTCATCGAGCCTCGCGCCCGCAACGTCGATGCCAACCTGATGATGGAATCGCTCTTCCGGCTCTCGGAGCTGGAAGCTCGCATTCCGATGAACATGAACGTGCTGACCGGCGGGTTGGTGCCGCGCGTGCTTGGTCTGTCCGAGGCCTTGCGTGCCTGGCTGGACCATCGCCGCGACGTGCTGCTGCGGCGCTCGCGCTTCCGGCTCGGCCAGATCGAGAAGCGTCTCGAAATCCTGCGCGGCCTGCTGATCGTCTATCTCGACCTCGATCGCGTCATCAAGATCATCCGCGAGGAGGACGAGCCGAAGATCGAGCTGATGCGCTATTTCGAGCTCAGCGAGGTCCAGGCCAACGCGATCCTCGACACGCGCCTGCGCGCCTTGCGCAAGCTCGAGGAGATGCAGCTCAAGACCGAGCTCGACGAATTGACCAAGGAGAAGGAGCAGATCGAAGGTCTGCTCGCCTCCGAGACGACGCAGTGGAAGACCATCGCCTGGGACATCCGCCAGGTGAAGAAGACCTTCGGCCCGGAGACGGCGATCGGCAAGCGGCGCACCGATTTCGCCGATATGCCCGAGACGACCGACATCGACCTGACCCAGGCCATGGTCGAGCGCGAGCCGGTCACGGTGGTCATCTCGAAGAAGGGCTGGATCCGCGCGCTGAAGGGCCATGTCCAGGACCGCTCCAGCTTCTCCTTCAAGGGCGACGACGCGCTCCAGACGGCCTTCTTCACCGAGACGACGGCAAAGGTGCTGGTGCTCGCCTCGAACGGCAAGGTCTTCACGCTCGATGCGTCCAAGCTGCCGGGCGGCCGCGGCTTCGGCGATCCGATCCGCTTGATGATCGAGCTGGAGGAGACGGCCGAGATCGTCTCGGCTTTTGCCTACAAGCCGGGCTCCAAGCTGCTGATGGTGACCAGCGAGGGCAGGGGCTTCGTCGCGCCGGCCGACGATGTCGTCGCCAACACCCGCAAGGGCCGTCAGGTGCTCAATGTCGACGGCAAGGCGGTCGCGGTGCTGGCGGTACCGGCGGAGGGCGACCATGTCGCGATCATCGGCGAGAACCGCAAGCTGCTCTGCTTCCCGATCTCGGAAGTCGCGGAGATGGGCCGCGGCAAGGGCGTTCGTCTGCAGCGCTACAAGGATGGCGGCCTGTCCGACGCCAGGACCTTCAACCTCGCCGACGGCCTGACCTGGCTCGACACCTCCGGCCGCACCTGGACCGTGACGCAAGCCGATCTGCTGGAGTGGCTCGGCCATCGTGCAGAAGCCGGCCGCCTGCCGCCCAAGGGCTTCCCGAAGAGCAATACGTTCGGGGGGTAGGCGCGGAGTACGACGAGGCGTCATGCTCGGGCTTGACCCGAGCATCTCTGGAAGGAGAGGCGCCTCATTCGGGAAGAGATACTCGGGTCGCCGCTGCGCTTTGCCGAGAATGACGCAAGATCAAGGCTTTGCGCGCGTTCCGGAATCACTTCCGCAGTCGCCTGAATCGAATCCTCAGCGGATCGCCTGACCGAAGACACCGACCTCGACGCCGAGCGTGATCTTGTCGGTCACGGCCCATTCCACCCCGGCGCGCGCTTCCGGGCGCACGGCGATGTCGCTGCGGCTGAAGGGGGCCGAGAAGTCGGTCGCGCCATAGCGCCAGGTCTCGTTGGCGGCGCTCACGCCGACCTTGGTGTAGAGCAGCACGTCCGGCGTCACCAGCACACCTGTCTTGATCTGGAAGGCGCCGGCGAAGTCGCGCGTGTAGGCGGCGTTGCCGAAGCTCGGATAGCCGTAGCCGCCGATCGCGGGGGCGTAGTCGATCGCGCCGACGATGCCGTAGACGAAATTGCCCTCGCGCCGCATCGTCCCGGCTTCGAGCCCGAAGGTCGGCCCGGCGCTGGTGCGCATGTGCTTCGAGCTGGTGACCTGGAAGCCCGACGAGATACGGGCATAGGAGCCTTCCCATTTCGGCGAGAGGCTCGGCTCGTCCCAGGCGAAGGAGGGTACGGCGGCGAAGCCGGTGAGGGGCAGGAAGGTTTGCGCCTCTGCCGCGCCGGTGAAGAAGATCGAAAGCGCCGCAGCGGAAAGAAGCGGAAATCTCACGTCGAAGCCATCCTCGCGCAGAAGCGCCCTGCGGGAAGCTAGCATGAGGCGGGTCGAATGTCGCGGTTTTGTGGCGCGGCCACGGGTCGCTCAGGCGATCTTCGTCCTGAGCTTGAGGAAGCGCAGCGTCCGTTCCGCCGTTGCGAGATCGAGCTTGGCGTAGGCGTCGACATCGTCGTCGATGTCGCGCGACGAGAAGTAGAGCCGCCGCGCGCGCAATTGCAGGATGGCGCGGAAGGCCGTGGTGCCGATCCCGAGCGCGCGGCAGGTGACGGCGATGCCRCTGGCATCCCGCTGCATCAGCACGCGCAGCGCCTGCTCGATCGAGATGTCGGATATCTGCGCCAGAACCTGCGCGAGATGGTAGGCGCGATCCTCGTCGGCCAGCATGGTGAGCACGTCGTCGACCTCGCGGACCTTCGCCGCAAGGTCGGAGAGCAGGAGCTTGACCTCGAGGCGCTGCTGGCGCGCCTGCCGGGCAAGCGAGACGGCTTCCTCCGTCGCGCTGGCGCTCGGGGCAGGTCCATCGGCGAACTGCTCGACGATCCGCAGCACGCGTTGCGCCCGGTTTGGTGCAAGGTCGGATCGGCGGGCGAGAGCGCCGGTGACAGCTGCGTCGTTACTCCCCCGCTCGAGCAATCGGTCGAAGCCGCGATCCGAGAAGGCGGCGCCTTCATTGGCGCTGACGGTGTGCAGCACCTTCTGGTCGCCGCGTTCGACGAGGATGTCCGTGACGCCTTCTGAGAGGCGCGCGCGCTCGGCGATGGCGACGAGGTGCTGCTGCGACTGGCTCACCGCGATGGCGGCGAGGTCAGTGTCTGTCAGCACAGGCGAGAGGGTCAGGACGAGCCGGGCGACCTCCGCATTGCTGTCGCCGCCGAGCGTGACCGCGACGTTGTGCGGCAGTGTCGGCATGCTCGCCACTCGGTCGGCATAGCCCTTGCGCTCGTCGTCGCCGAGATGGGGAAGCGAGCTCGTCGCGATCTCCCCATAGTGATCCTTGACGGTGTCGCTGGGCTCCTGGTCCAGCAGGAACAGATCCGTGACGGCATGAAGCAACTGCCGGCGCGAATCCGACGACATGTCGGCCGGCATCCGGGTCAGGTTACGCAACATGAAGGCCCCCACGGCAAAGCAGCGACGGCACCATGCCCGAACCAGCTTGATTTACTCTTAAGGCAACAGGCTCGTTTTCTGGACAGCGGGATGGTGATGCCCCGCCGTCCAGCCCGTGGTGTACGCGCCGGCTCCTGCCAGCCGGTCTTCCAGGTTACGCACCTATAGGTTGCGTATTTCGTGTCAGGAGGTGATCGATCAGGGCCATCGCGATCAGCGACGCTCCGACCAGCGGGAAGACGAGCCCCCCGACCGCGAGCAGGCCGACGACAATGCGCAGCGTCCCCCTCTCGGCCGGCAACGGCGGGACGCCTAGCGAGCCCTGGGGCCGCCGCTTCCACCACATCACCAGAGCCGAGACAGCCAGCAGGATGATCGCGAAGCAGACCGCGAGCATCAGAAGCTGGTTCGCCAGACCGAATTCCTGGCCCATATGGACGTTGACGCCCCATTCCAGCGCCTTGCCAAGCGGTCCGTAGTCGGAAAAGCTCATGTCGATCAGCGGCTTGCCGCTGTACTGATCCAGATGGATCACCCGCTGGAACGCCATGTCCTTCGGATAGACCGAGCCCGTATAGATGCCGGCCGGACCGCTCGGGAGATTGACCGCATAACCCCGCTTCAGGCCGAGGCGATCGAAGGTCGCGATGGCAGCATCGAGATCGATAGGCTTGCCTCCGGCGCCTGCCGATTCAGGCATCCTGGCCTGTTCCAGCGACCAAGAGGTCGGCCCGGCATGGTCGAGGTGCTCGTCGGACATCGGCACGGCGACGCGGACACCGGCCGGATAGCCGAAATTGTGGCCATTGGCCCATTGGTTGACCTTGGCTCCCCAGAGCACCGACCAGGGCATGCCGGTGATAGCGAGGAACAGGATGAAGCCGCCGGCGACGAGCCCTGTCACGGCATGGAGATCGCGCCAGAACACACGCTGGCGCGGCTTGCCGCGCACGGTGACGACACCGCCGCGCTGCTTGCGAGGCCACCACAGGTACAGGCCGGTGAGCACGAGCAATATCGCCCAGCCGCCGACGATCTCGATGATGCCGTTCGCGATCGGCCCGAAATAGGCGAGGCTGTGCAATTGACGGATCACCCACATCACCGTGCCGCGATCGGGGATCTGGCCGAGGACGCGGCCGTCATAGGGGTCGACATAGACCACCATCCGCGTCCCGGCAGCATCGCGCAGGGTGACCTCGGCCGAAGCGGTCGCGGTCTCCGGCGGCACGTATTTCACGGGCTTGCCGGGGAAGGCCTTCACGGCCTGCGCCACGATCTCGCTGGGCGGGAGCTCACCCGTCATGCGGGCCTCGACCTGCTTGACGTCGCGATGGATCAGGCCGTCGATCTCGGCCCGGAACAGGTAAAGCCCGCCCGTCACGGCCAGCAGGATGAGGAAGGGCAGGGTGATCAGCCCGGCATAGAAATGCCAGCGCCAGACGGCGCGATAGAGAGATGCGGCTTGCCGGCCCGCGCGCTCGGGCGCGGCCGTAGCCGTGGAAACGGTTGTCATGGAAAATTCCTGGTCTGAGCTGAAGAGGAAGGGCTTCAGGCCAGGGAAGGGGGAGCGCGGGCGCCGAGCGGATAGCCATGCGCTGCGGGAGCCGGGTCGGCGGCTGCCCGCGGAACGGAAACGATATGCGGCGCTGGCTCTCGCCGGGGGATCGCGAAGGGCACCGCGGGCGGTGGCAGCGCAGTCGCAGCCGACAGACAGAGACTCGCGCAGCAATCGGGCAGCCTGCCGCCGCTGCTATCCGGAGCAGGCTCCGCCGGGGCGGTTTGGCCGGGCGCGCAAAGCGGATGCAGCAGAGTGGGCGAAGGCTGCGCCGATATCCCGGCGGCGAGCGCCGCGAGCGTCGTCTGCAGAACGAGGACATAGACGGCCAGCAGCGCGATGGCACTCCTGTGCCAGTTCGTCCGTCCTGTCGTCCCCTTCATGCAGAAGCGCTTAGCCGATCCGTCGGGCCGGCGGAAGCGCGCAGCGTGACGCTGCCTTCTGTTCAGGCGGCCGGCAGGCAGGCCGGACCGAGCGGCTCGAAGCTCTTATAGGTCAGGATGAATTCCTGATGTCCGAGTTCTTCGGACTTGGTCTTGCCGCCCTGGCCGAGCGAGACGACGAGGTCGCGAATCTCGGTGCCGACTTCGTCGAGGCCGGCACGGCCTTCGAGGATGCGCCCGGCATCGATGTCCATATCCTCCGACATCCGGCGATAGGTCTCGGGATTGGCGCAGATCTTCACCACCGGCGAGATCGCCGATCCCACGACCGAGCCACGGCCGGTGACGAACAGCACGCAATGCGCCCCGCAGGCGATCAGCTCCGCGATCTCGGCATTGTCGTTGATGTTGGGGAAGCCGAAGCGGACCTCGCCATCCGGCACGACGTCGAGCAGGTAGAGCCCGCCATGCGGCGGCACGTCGCCGGGCTTGATCAGGCCGGAGATCGGCGATGCCCCCGATTTGGCGTAGGCGCCCATCGATTTCTCTTCGATGGTCGAGAGCCCGCCCTCGGCATTGCCGGCCGCGAAGGAGCCGTAGCCCAGCGTCGCATAGTAGCGCGCCGCCTTGGCGACCGACTTCTCAAGCTCGATGCCGAGCTCGGGCGTGACCGCGCGCGCCGCCATGATGTGCTCGCAGCCGATCAACTCGCCGGTTTCCTCGAAGATGCAGGCGGCGCCCTCCGAGATGAGCTGGTCGAAGGCGCGCCCGGCAGCAGGGTTGCCGGTGATGCCGGAGGTGCCGTCCGAGCCGCCGCAGACCGTGCCCACGACGAGCTCCGACACCGCCATCGGCACCGTCTCCTGCGTGTCGAGCGCGATGCGCTGCTCCTCGACCCAGGCGCGGCCTTCGCGGATCGAGGCGCGCGTGCCGCCTGTGCCCTGGATGATGATGGTCTTGACCGGCCGGCCGGTGGCGCGCACTGCCCGCTCCAGCGCGTATTTGTTGAAGCTCTCGCACCCCAGCGAGACCAGCAGCACGGCGCCGACATTCGGATGGGTGCAGAGTTGCTCCATCATCCGCTCCGCATAGGGGTTCGGATAGCACCCGGGGAAGCCGATGGCGTGGACGCCTTCCTCGCGCCAGGGCAGTGCGATCTCGCGCGCGACATGATGGGCGCACTCGACGAGATAGGCGACCGCGACGGTATTGCGGATGCCCTTGCGCCCGTCGGACCGGAGATAGCCGCGCATCTCGCTCATGCCGAAGCTCCCTTGCGCTCGTCTTCCAAATGATAGGTCGGCGTGTAGTCGCTTCGCATGTTGTGGACATGGACATGCGCGCCGGCGGCGATCGCCTCGGTCGCCACGCCGATCGGCGCGCCGTATTTCAGGATCTTCTCGCCGGCCGCGATGGCGCGGCGGGCGATCTTGTGAGCGAGCGCGATATCACGGTCGAGCGCTGCCGGGCCCGAGCCGGTCTCGACCGTCTCGCCGGCCTTGAATCGCACCCGCGCGACGAGGACATTGTCGCGCGGATCGAGCAGGATGAGGCGCGGATCGTGGGACATGGCGTCCTTTCCCTCTGGTCGTCATCCCGGACAAGCCGCCTTGGCGGCGCTGATCCGGGATCCAAGCCTGAACCTCTGCCAGCCGCGCTCCGGCATGGATCCCGGGCCTCCCTTCGGTCGCCCGGGATGACGGCGCGGTTGGATTGTCTTTCAGAACTTGCCGTACTGCAGATAGGCCTTTTGCGGATCGGTGCCGGCCAGGATCGCGGTGCGGACCTTGTTCTCGGCCGAGATCGCGGTCTCCGACTTCTCCAGAACCTCTTCGATGATCTCGGCGGGAATGCGGACGACACCGTCGCGGTCGGCCAGGATGTAGTCGCCGGGGCGGATCCAGACATCGCCGATCTTGATCGGCTCCTCGACCGCCTTCGGCAGCCAGGCACCGACGATGTCGCGCGGGGTATAGGCCTTGAAATAGGCCTGGAAGCCCATCTCGACCATGAACTCGGTATCGCGCGACAGGCCGTCGATGACGCAGCCGCGCACGCCCTTGTTCTTCAGCGTTTCCGCCGAAAGTTCGCCCATCAGCGCGATCTCGTTGGTGTTCGGCTGGCAGACCCAGACATGGCCGGCCTTGGCGGCCGACAGCAGGCCGGTCCAGCCCAGCAGCGTCTCATGCGCGTCGAATTCCCCGGTCTTGCCCTCCACCGTGAAGGCGGGGCCGGCAAGCTTCTGGCCCGGCAGGAGCGGGCGCAATTCCGGCGGCAGCACGAAATCCTTCAGCCCCATCGCCCGCATCGTGTCGTGGATGATGCCGGTGTAGCAACGCTCCAGCCGCTGCGTCAGGTCTTCGCTCATGTTTCCTCCGGCGGGCCTTATCGCGGCGGGTTTGCCGCGCTGGCCGTTGGCGGCACAGTGCCGGGAGGGAGGGGGCGTCGCAAGCGCGTTTTCCGCGCGTCGCTGATGCGTTTCAATCGGTTGAATCGGCGCGGTCGACGCGCTCCCAGCCCTGCGGCATCAAACGCTCCTGCGGCAGGAAGCGAGCCTTGTAGGCCATCTTGGGCGAGCCTTCGACCCAGTAGCCGAGATAGACATAGGGCAGGCCGAGCCGCCGGGCGCGGGCGATATGGTCGAGCACCATGAAGGTGCCGAGCGAGCGGGCCTCCAACCCGGGATCGTAGACCGAATAGACCATGGAGAGCCCGTCGCCGAGCGTATCGGTCAATGCCATGGCGAAGAGGTCACCTTCGCCCCGCCCGGTGAAACCGGAATCAGGACCGCGGCGGCGATACTCGATCAGCTGGGTCTCGACATGAGTGTCCTCGACCATCATCGCGAAGTCGAGCGCCGACATCGTCGCCATTCCGCCATCCGGGTGGCGCTCGTCGAGATAGGAGCGGAACAGCGAGTAGTGCTCGGAGCGCGGCTGCGGCGCCCGGGCCTCGCCGATCAGATCGCTGTTATGCGCCAGCGCCCGGCGGAAGCCGCGCGAATAGCGGAAATCGTCGACGCAGATCCGGACGGAGATGCAGGACCGGCAGATCTCGCAGGCCGGTCGATAGGCAATGCTCTGCGAACGGCGGAAGCCGCCCTGGGACAGCACGTCGTTGAGCTCGCGCGCCCGCGAGCCGACCAGATGCGTGAAAACCTTCCGCTCCTCGCGCCCGGGCAGATAAGGGCACGTGGTCGGGGAGGTCAGATAGAATTGCGGAGCATCCCGCAATGGGCGCGTCACGTCGGCTGGCTCCGGAATAGCTGCGCCGTTCAATGTAACATCGGCTGCGGCGGCAACAAGCTATGACGATGGGGTATGCTACGCTCTGGAGTGATCTTGCAGTCGACATCTTCGCGGCGGCGACTGTGCGGCGAACCGGCGACCCAGGAGTGCGAGATGCCCGGCGAGAAGGTGGCGCTCAGTGGCTCGAAGGAAACGCTCCTGATCACGCTCTGTGCGAAGGCGGGCGAAAGCCGGTTGCCTGATTCGCTGCTGGGGGACCACTTCGCCGCTCAGGCGATGGATCGGATCGACTATGATTTCTCCCGCCTGAAGGTCGACCGCGACCTGATGATCGGCGTCGCGCTGCGTGCCCATGTGATCGATGGCTGGACGCGGGACTTCATCGCTCGTCATCCCGAGGCGACCGTGCTGCATCTCGGTTGCGGGCTCGACAGCCGCATCTTCAGGATCGCGCCGCCCGCCGGCATCCGATGGTTCGACGTCGATTTTCCCGATGTCGTCGCCTTGCGGCAGCGCCTTTACCCGACCTGCGAGAACTACGAATTGGTGGGATCCTCGGTGACCGAGCCCAGCTGGATCGAGGCCGTCCCCCGGGATCGGCCGGCCCTGGTCATCGCCGAGGGGCTGCTGCCCTATCTGCAGGCGCAGGACGTGCTGGATCTGCTGGAGCGCGTGATAGGCCATTTTCCGGGCGGCGAGTTGGCTTTCGACGCCTATAGCCGCCTCGGGCTCTCCATGATCGCGTGGCAGCCCTCCGTGCGCTCGACCGGCGCGACACTGCACTGGGCACTCGACGACCCGCAGGAGCTGGTTCGGCAGTTGCCCAAGCTCGAACTCATCGAGGAACTGACGGGCTACGGTCCGGACGGACATGACCCGCGCCAGGTGGCGCGCATGTCGCTGCCGGCGCGGGTCACCGTCCAGTTGTTCGGATGGATTCCCGCGCTGGCGCGGGCCGGCCGTCTGCTGCGCTTTCGCTTCTAGGGTTCGTCACGCCCTGACGACGACGAACCCAGTCAGCAGATCGTGGCCCATGCGCCGGTCGGCGCGGGCGAAGCCGCAGGCGACGTCGAGAAGCCAGAGCACGAAGGTGCCGGCCGCGACGTAGAACAGCAGCGCATGCACGGCTGCCGCAAGGCCATCCGGCCGGCCGCCATCGGCAGTCTCGACCCTCAAGCCCGCGACGCGCATACCCCAGGTCGACTGGCGCCGCCCGCCGATCGTCAGCGCGGCATAGCCGAGCGCGGTCGCGACCGTCGCGATCGGGATGAGGAGCCAGGTCGCGCCGAAGGTGACCACGCCAAGGAGGACCAGCAGAAGGAAGACCAGCCAGCCGAGGAAGAACAGCACGACGATGTCGATGAACCAGGCGAACAGCCGTGAGCCGAGAACGCCGCTGACGTTCTGGTAGGGGCGTTGTTCGAGTGCCGTGACCGGCGGCTGGCCGTAGCGGGTGTCGCTCATCGAGACTTCGATCCTCCATCGGCGCGCGAAATGCGTCGCCCGGCGAATAATGTTTGTTCAGCGTGCCGGTTCCGCAAGGCCGCGCGGCAGGATGCGCCGTGGCGCGAAGCCGTTTTTTGCAAGAACGTCCTCGATCGCGCGCGAATGCGCCTCGCCGCGCGTCTCGACGGTGACGTCGAGCGAGACGCCCTTGGCGGGAACGTCGAGGAAGAGTCGGCCATGGCTGACCTCGAGGATGTTGGCACCTTCGCTGCCCAGCAGGCTCGCGATCTTGCCGAGCAGGCCCGGCCGGTCGTTGCTGGTCAGGCGGAAGGCGACGATGCGGTCCTCGCGCTCCAACTCGCGCACCATGATCGCGGCAAGCAGGCGGGTGTCGATGTTGCCGCCGCAGAGCACGAGCCCGACCTTGCGCCCGGCATAGCGCTGCGGCTCCTTCAGCATCGCGGCGAGCCCGGCCGCGCCGGCGCCTTCCGCCAGGCTGTGTTGAAGGCTCGCATAGGCGTTGACCGCGCGCTCGATCAGATCCTCCCCGACGAGGACGATATCGCTGACGAGGCTCGATATCACCGGCAGGGTGAGCTGGCCGACGGTCTTGACCGCGATGCCCTCGGCCAGCGTCGGGCCGCCGATCGGGCGGTCCTGCGCATGCACGGCGTTGAAGAAGGAGGGATAGAGATCGGCCTCGACGCCGATCAGCTCGATGCCGGGCTTGATCGCCTTTGCCGCGATGGCATTGCCGGCCATCAGCCCGCCGCCGCCGAGCGGGATGATCAGCACTTCGAGATCGTGCGCGTCGGCCAGCATCTCCTGCGCCACCGTGCCTTGTCCGGCCATGACCGCCGGATCGTCATAGGGGTGGACGAAGACGAGTTGCTCCGCGCCGGCGAGCTCGCGTGCCTTGTGGCCGGATTCGTAGAGCGTCTCGCCGTGGAGCACGACGCGGGCGCCATGGGCGCGGGTATTCTCGACCTTCACCAGCGGTGTCGTCTCGGGCATCACGATCGTCGCCGGGATGCCGAAGCGCTTGGCGTGATAGGCCACGGCTTGTGCATGGTTGCCGGCCGACATGGCGATGACGCCGCGCGCCCGCTCGCTCTCGCTCAGCGTCAGCAGCTTGTTGACCGCGCCGCGTTCCTTGAAGGAGGCGGTCGCCTGCATGTTCTCATGCTTCACCAGCACGGTCGCGCCCGTCAGCTCCGAAAGGCGCGGTGCCGGCACCAGCGGCGTGCGCAGCACATGCCCGGCGATGCGGTTCGCGGCCGCGTCGATATCCTCGGGGGTGATCGCGAAAGCTTCGCTCATGATACGCTCCATCCGGATGCGGTGTCGCTAGACCTGCCGCGGTGTCAGATCGCCATCGCCGAAAAACCCGCCTGGGCGCAAGATCAGGACGATGGCGAGCAGCGAATAGACGGCGAGGTCGCGCTGTTCGATCGGCAAGGTCGACGACCAGGCGGTTTCGAAGACGGCGATGAAGAGGCCGCCCAGCGCTGCGCCGCTGACCGAGCCGATCCCGCCGAGAATCGCGGCGACGAGGGCCTTGAGTCCGAGCGAGAAGCCGCCCGCAAAGCCCATGCCGCCATAGATCACGGTGACGATAACCCCGGCCATGCCGCAGACCGCGCAGGCGATGATGATGGCGACGTCGTGAACCGCGCGGGCATCGACGCCAAACAGCGCCGCAGTGTGCGCATCGTCCGACACAGCCCGCCAGGCCCGGCCATAGGCCGTGCGCCGGATCAGCGCGACGAGGCCAACCGCCGTGCCGAGCCCGATGACGGCGAGCGCCAGCGACAGCGGGTTCAAGGTGAGGATGAAATCGCCGGCATGCGCCAGGGGAATCGGCGTGTTGAAGACGGGCGGCAGCCAGCGCATTTCCGGCCCCTGCACCAGCCTGAGATACTCCGACATCGCGATGGCGAGCCCGATCGTGGCGATCAGCATCTGCTGGCCGCTGGCGCGTTCGAGATGGCGCAGCACGAAGCGGCCCATGGCGAAGCCGTGCAGGGCGCAGACGACGATCGCAACGGTGAAGGCGACGGCGAGTCCCGAGAGCGGTGTCGAGATCGCGAGCGAAAGCAGGAGCGCCACGCCGACGACGGAGGACAGCGCGCCCAGTGCCGCGAATTCGCCGAAGCTGAGGATGATCCGCCCGGTCAGCCCATAGACGAGAGCATAGGCCGCGGCGAGCAGGCTGTAGATCGCCGCCGAGGGCAGGGCGCTCAAGCCTTGCTGCAGGCCGTAGGCGAGACCGCCCGGAATCGCCGGCAAGTCTTCGGCCGAGGGCGCGGCTGGGTCCGGAGGCGGTTCGGCCCGATCCTCGAGATAGAAGCGCCGCAGCAGATAGAAGCTGGCATCGGCCATCGGGCGTCCGTCGGAGGCGATGCCGATCATGGCGCCGCGGCCGGGCCCGCTGCCTTCCCCGGCGAAAAGGCAATCGATGCTGCGATGGCGCGATATGCCGTCGCCGAGCTGGACCCGGTAGAGCAGCCTCAGCGCGCGGCTGACCGGCCCCTTGGTCGCACGTTCGATCTCGATGCGGGCATTCGGCGGATTGAGCGGCGGGATCGCCTGCCGGCAGAGCCGCATCTGGTCGGTGTCGAAATCCTCGCCGCACCCCGCGAGGGCGAGCAGGACAACAGCCAGAATCGGCAGGAGGAGCGGGCGCATGTGCCGAGACGGTAGCGCTTGCCCGTGCGCATTGGAACACGAGGCTCAGGCTGCCGGTGCTGTGCATAGGACGGACGATGCCGAAGAGCGTCGGGCTCCGCCTGTCAGCGTCGGAGCGGCAATCTCCGCAACACGCGCACGGGTGGCCAGGAAACGCACTCGACCGTCTCGAATGTCATGCTGAACGGCTCGAACGCTCGTTCGGCGAATTCAAGCGCCAGAGCGCGGCGCTCCGAGGGGATCGACATCGCAAGCGTGAGATGGGGCGTCCATTGCTTTGGTCGATAATATGGATCGCACAATGTCGAACCGGCTGCTTTGTGCAGCCTGTCATGCATGTCGAGTAGATGCCGATCCGGTCGCGGCGACAGCCAGAGAACAATTGGATCGGTATCGAAAATGCCAATGCGATCGAATGTCAGGGCGAGCCGCTGACCCTCGATAGCTGTGGCGGCCGCGAAAAGCAGGTCCGGCGAAATCTGCTGATATCGGGCGAGCGTGATATGCGGTGGGTATGCCAGCGCCCGGATCGAGGAAGTCGGCTCAAGCCGGGAGGCCTCGTCGACCAGCTCCCAAAATGGCAGCGCGTCGGACGTCGCGCTTATCGTGATGCCGAACATCGCCGGAGCGACTCGAAAAAGCCTCGACGATTATGGCGGTGCCACGTGCCTTGACGAGGCATAGCCGGAACGAGACGTGCAGGAAAACGAGACGTGTCCCGCTCAGACCGCCGCTTTCAGCTTCTTCGCCACGCGCGGCGCGAAATAGGTCAGCACACCGTCGGCACCGGCACGCTTGAAGGCCATCAGGCTCTCCAGCATCGCCTTTTCGCCGTCGAGCCAGCCATTATTCGCGGCCGCCATGATCATCGCGTACTCGCCGGAGACCTGATAGGCGAAGGTCGGCACCCGGAAGTGGTCCTTCACCCGCGCCACCACGTCGAGGTAGGGCAGGCCTGGCTTGATCATCACCATGTCGGCGCCTTCTTCGAGGTCGAGCATGACCTCGGCGATCGCCTCGTCGGAATTGGCCGGGTCCATCTGGTAGGTGCGCTTGTCGCCGATGAGCGTGGCATTGGTGCCGATCGCATCGCGGAACGGGCCGTAGAAGGCCGAGGCATATTTCGCCGCATAGGCCATGATCTGCACGTCCTCATGGCCGTCGCCATCGAGCGCGGCGCGGATCGCCGCGACACGCCCGTCCATCATGTCGGAGGGCGCGATGACGTCGGCGCCGGCATCGGCGAGCGCCTGTGACTGCTGGACGAGAATATGGACGCTGGCGTCGTTGAGGACACGCTCGCCATCCATGACGCCGTCATGGCCGTGCGAGGTGTAGGGGTCGAGCGCGGCGTCGCAGATGATGCCGATCTGCGGCACCTCGGCCTTGATGGCGCGCACCGCGCGGCACATCAGGTTGTTGATGTTGAGCGCTTCCGAGCCCGTCGGGTCGCGCAGCGCCTTGTCGACGAAGGGGAAGGGCGCGATGGCCGGGATGCCGAGCGCGGCGGCCTCGGCGGCCTGCCGCACGGCCTCCTGGATGTTGAGCCGGTCGACGCCGGGCATCCATTCCACCGGCGTGCGGGCGTCGGAGGAATCCATCAGGAAGATCGGCCAGATCAGGTCGTCCGTCGTCAGCACCGACTCCCGCACCAGCCGGCGCGACCATTCCGCCTTGCGGTTGCGGCGCATGCGGCGGGTGAGCCCGAGCGACGGCGCCGCGGACGCCTCGTCCTGGCGGGAACGGGGAAGGGGGAAAGGCCGCACGACCCGGGATTCCATGAAATCTGCCTCGAGCGATGAAAGGTAGGTGACCCGGCTTTCGTCATGCGGGCGAAGTCGGCGATGTCCTCCATACCACATCGGAATAATTCCAAAACAGGGCGCATGGTCGCAAGGCTGGGTCCAGCGCGACGCAACTCTTGCGGCATCTGCCGGTGCAGCGAGGCCAAGGCGGGCTGCCGTTCCGTCGCGTTGACAAGCCTGCCCCCGCCTTCCAGAACCGCAGCCATCGGAAGCGGGATCGGGCCATGACGCAGGACCAGGAGATCATTTGCGAGATCCGCGGCGCCGCCGGCGTGGTGGTGCTCAACCGGCCGAAGGCGCTGAACGCGCTGAGCCTTGGCATGGTCCGCGAGCTCGCCCGCGCGCTCGATGCCTGGGAAGATGATCCGAAGGTCACTCGCGTCGTCGTCATCAGCACCAGCGAGAAGGCCTTCTCCGCCGGGGGCGACATCCGCTGGCTGCATGATTGCGGCAAGGCCGGCCGCTACGACGAGATGCTCGCCTTCTGGGGCGAGGAATACATCCTCAACCACCGCATCAAGACTTACCCGAAGTCCTATGTCGCGTTGATCGACGGCATCGTCATGGGTGGCGGCGTCGGCATTTCCCTGCATGGCAGCCACCGTATCGCCGGTGACCGCTACCTCTTCGCGATGCCGGAGGTCGGCATCGGCTTCTTCCCCGATGTCGGCGCCAGCTATGCGCTGCCGCGCCTGGCTGACGGCTTCGGCAGTTTCCTCGCGCTGACGGGTGAGCGGATCGGCGCAGCCGACGCGCTCTCGGTCGGGCTCGCGACCCATGGGGTGCCGAGCGAGCGGATGGCGGAACTGGCCGATGCGCTGACGGGCCGTGGCGCGCTCGACGAGATTCTCGCGGCCTTCGCCATGCAGCGCGGACCGGGCCCCCTGCAAGCGGAGCGGGCCGTGATCGCCGATGCCTTCGGGGCCAAGGCCTTGCCGGCGGTGATGGAGCGCCTCGGCAAGTCGGCCACGGATGGCAGCGCCTTCGCCGGCAAGCTGTCGCAGACGATCGCCGCGAAGTCTCCGACGAGCGTCGCCATCGCCTTCGAGCAGATGCGGCGCGGCGCTGGGCTCGATTTCGCCGAGGCGATGCGCACGGAGTTTCGAATCGTCTCGCGGATCGCGCGCGGCCATGATTTCTACGAGGGCGTGCGCGCCGTGGTGATCGACAAGGACCAGGCGCCGCGCTGGCAGCCGGCGACGCTCGACGCGGTCAGGCAGGCGGATATCGACGCCTATTTCGCGCCGCTCGGCGCCGACGAACTCAAGCTGGAGGGCTGAGCTTGGGGCTAGGCGGTGATGGCGAGGCCCTGCGCGGGGCGCGGGCTGGCGAGGATGGCGCAAAGCGGCAGGGCCGCTGGCGGCTCCTGCTCGTCTGGTTCCTGCGCCTGCTTTCGGCGTTCTGGCTGGCGAAAGGCCTGACCGCCTGGGCGGTGATCTTCGGCCTGCCGGGCAATCCGCAGCCACCCTTCGAAAGCCGCCTGCTGAGCTATCAGGCCATCATCGTGTATTTCGCGGTGATCGATCTCGTCGCGGCCGTCGGGCTCTGGCTGACCTCGACCTGGGGCGGCGTGCTCTGGTTGCTGGCCGCGATCAGCCAGATGCTGCTGAGCTTCTTCTTCCCACGCTTCGTGCCGATGACCGTCTGGCTGATCGCCCTCTATATCGGGCTGATGGCGGTCTACTTCCTGGCGACCTGGGCGGCGGAGAACGAGGCCGAGTAAGTCGGCATGAGCGCGTGAACCGCTCCGTCATTCCGGGCACATCGCTGCGCGATGCCTCGCAATGACGTTCGGAGGCCCCTCGATTGCGCCGAGTCATGGTAAGAATCGCTTTAGCTTAAGCGTTTCTGGCTTCACCTACGATTCACCCAAAGCGGTAAATCCCTGATTCATCCTGATATTTAAACTCGTTTTCATCCGCGCCAGCTTATGGTCTTTTTCAGAAGCGGACCAGGAGACAAATCCTGGCCGACACACAACAGGCGGGATATACCATGAAAGCGAGCGTCAAGACTTCAGACGTTGCCAAGACTAGCGACGCCGAACTCAACGTGAAGCCTCTTTATCTTGAGTCTCTCACGCTGGTGGAGCGGCTGCATCGCCGCCTTCTCGATGTCATCAAGGATGAGTTCGAGCGCCGCGGTCGTGACGACGTCAACAGCGTGCAGGCTCTGCTGCTCTACAACATCGGCGACGCCGAGCTCTCCGCCAGCGAACTCAGGACGCGCGGCTACTATCTCGGCTCGAACGTCTCCTACAACGTCAAGAAGCTGGTCGAGCTGGGCTATCTCCACCATGCCCGCTCGCGCATCGACCGCCGCTCGGTCCGCATCAGCCTCACAGACAAGGGCACGGAAGTGCACGATATCGTGAAGGGCGTCTACGACAAGCACGTCCGCACGGTCGAGCAGATCGGCGGCATCGCGGCCGATGATTTCGAGCGGATGAACAACGCCCTGCTGCGCCTCGAGCGCTTCTGGACCGACCAGATCCGCTACAAGCTCTGAGAAAACCGCGGCTTTCCGCGGTTCTGAAGATCACCTGCCTGTTGCGCGGTCGGGGCACAGCCTCGGCCGCGCCGGCACGATTCCGGCGAGGCGTTCGCCCCAACTGTGGTTTTGTTGCCATGCATCGGGCAAAACCATGCCATGCCCTAAATTCGCCTCTGTCATCACGCCTCGTTAACCGTGCTAGGACACCGTCGTCGGTCATGAGGTTGTTGCGGCAGTCCGCCGCGAACGTCGCCTTTTTGGCGACGTTTTTATGCGGCCTGCCTGCATGCGTGTAGTCTTGAAGAGGCGCCTAGTCTTGAAGAGGGAAGAGATGTCGCAACTGAGCCTGACCCGCCGCGAAACCGTGCTGGCCCTTCTCTCGGGCGCCGCAACGGCCGCTGCAGCCCCGGCGCTCGCCCAGCAGGCCGAGTGGCGCCAGAGCTACGACGCGGGCATGCGCAATGCCGTGTTGCGCTCCTCGACGCCGATGCTGTCGTCCGAGTCGCTGCAGGCGACCGAGGAGGCGATCACGGCCTACCGCGATCTCGCCGCGCGCGGCGGCTGGCCGCAGGTTCAGCTTCCCGATCGCATGAGCGTCGGTGCCAAGGGGCCGGGCGTGGTCGCCCTGCGCCGCCGCCTGATCGTCACCGGCGACCTCGATGCCGCTGCCGGCGACAGCCCGATCTATGATTCCTACGTCGAGGCCGGTGTCCGCCGCTTCCAGTCCCGCGTCGGGCTTTCGACCACCGGTACGATCAACCGCGCGACGGTGGTTGCGCTCAACGTGCCGATCGACCGCCGCATCCGCCAGCTCGAGACCAATGTCGTCCGGCTGCGCAGCTGGTCCGGCAATCTCGGCGGCCGCTATGTCGTCGCCAACATCCCCGCCGCGATGGTGGAGACGGTCGAGAACGGCCATGTCGCGACACGCCACGCCGCCGGCGTCGGCAAGATCGACCGCCAGTCGCCGCTGCTGCAGACCAAGATTCCGGAAATCAATTTCAACCCGACCTGGACGGTTCCCGCCTCGATCATCCGCAAGGATCTGATCCCGAAGATGCGCAAGGAGCCGAGCTACCTCACCGAGAACAAGATCCGCATCATCTCGCCCAATGGCGGCGAGATTTCGCCCGCCAGCGTGAACTGGAATTCGGACGAAGCGACGCGCTACACCTTCCGGCAGGACCCGGGCGGCGACTTCAACTCGCTCGGCTTCGTACGCATCAACATCCCGAGCCCGCACGGCGTCTACATGCATGACACGCCGTCGAAGGGCATCTTCGGCGACGATTACCGCTTCGTCTCCTCGGGCTGCATGCGCGTGCAGAACGTGCGTGACTACGTCGCCTGGCTGCTGAAGAACACGGCCGGCTGGGATCGCGCCAGGATCGACGAGACCATCCAGTCCGGCCAGCGCGTCAATGCGCGTATTTCCGACCCCGTGTCCTGCTACTGGGTCTATGTCACCGCCTGGGCGACCGCCGATGGCGGCGTGCAGTTCCGCGACGACATCTACAACAAGGACGGCCTCGGCCCCGCGCCGGTCGCAGCCCTGCAGGGCGATCAGGATATCTGAGGCTTCGGCTTTCGCTGCTTCTGGAAAAACCCGCCGGTCTCCGGCGGGTTTTTTGTTGGCGCGGGATATCCGATCCTGACGTCGAGAATATCGCGGCAGGAAACGAGATCGCAGCTTGGATTTCTATGGTGATCTCACCAATCACTAGGGCGCTAGCCCTTCTTGCCCATTGATTTCACGCCCGCTGCCAGCCCCGCCGCGATCGCCATCGCAGCCAGAAGCAGAGCGGTGTTCCAGAACAACCCCCGATAGCCATGTGCGGCGATCAGCGGCGTGCTGATCAGCGGAGAGCAGAACTGGCCGATGAAGATCGAGGCGGTCAGGATGCCGCCGGCCAGCCCTCGCGAGGAGGGCGGTGCGAGGTTCAGCGCGATGGCGATAAAGCTCGGCGACACCAGCGCGTAGCCGGCGCCGATCAGCAATGCCGCCGTAAACAACGCCGGAGCCGCCGCTGCGAAGGGCAACAGCGCGAAGCCGATCGCCATCGCGGCATAACCCAGCGTGAAGATGCCGGGATAATCGATCGCCCGCTGGATTCGCCGATAGAGCAGCGCGAAGCAGCCGCCGGAGATCATGAGCATGCCCAGAACCATGCCGGTCATGACCGCACTCTCATAACCCTGCATCTCCAGGAAGAACGAGATCTGGGTGGGCATCAGGAAGAAGATCATGTTCGTCGCAGCCTGGAGCAGCACCAGCAGGGCGCGCCAGGACGGATGTCCATCGTGGCCATTCATCGGTCTGCCGCCAATCACCGGCGCGCTGCGGGGCGGATCGGTGATGACCAGCCACATCAAAGGCAGGAAGATCGCGGCGAGTCCGTAGATGGCGAAGGGCAGGCGAGGGGATATCGACGCCACCCAGCCCGCCAGCGAGATGAAGATGAGCCCGCCGAAGTTCCGGGCGGAGATCTGCAAACCCGTCAGCGCGTTGCGATCATCCCCGCTGAAATAGTCGCCGATGAGCGCGGTCTGTGCGGTCATGATGAAGGCGACCGTGACGCCGAGGACGAGGCGGCTTGCGAAGATCGACGGCAGGTCCGGCAGGACGAGGCCGGCGCATCCGGCGATGACGAACAGGATGACGCCGGCCAGAAGCATCGCGCGCCGTCCGAATCGGTCCGCCACGATCCCGGCGAAGGGCGCGCAGAGCGCGACGCTGAGCGAGGGCGCCGGCACCAGCAGACGCGTCAGCATCGCCGCGTTCGGGTCGCCGGCGAACAGGCGCTCCAGTCCAGGCAGCGCCGGGCTGATCGTCGCATTGGCCGTGGTGGTGAGCGAGGCCGCCATCAGCAAGGCGATGGCGCGCGGGTCTTGCCAGATCGGATTTTCTTTCGCTGTGACAACGCTTTCCATGATTTTTCCTCTTGCCGAAATCAACTGTCCGGCAGAGCCTACGAATTCAAGTCGACTTGAGGTCAAGCATGCTGTTGCTGGATATCGGTGAGGTCGCGGAACGCTCCGGCGTGCCGGCCTCGGCCTTGCGCTATTACGAGGAGATCGGCCTGATCCGCTCGGAGGGGCGGCGCGGGTTGCGGCGGCAGTACGATCCCGATGTGCTGCTCAGGCAGTCGTTGATCGGCCTCGGCAAGACCGCGGCCTTCTCGCTCGAGGAGATCGCCGCGATGTTCGGGGCGGACGGGCAGCCGAACATCCCGCGCGAGCAGCTGCGGGCCCGGGCCGACGAATTGCAACGGCAGATGGTCGGCCTTAGGACGTTGCGCGACGCTCTGCGCCATGTTGCCGACTGCCGCGCGCCGACTCACCTGGAATGCCCGACTTTCCGGGCGCTGTTGAAGACGGCCTCGCGCAGACCGCTCGTCTATCACCCGTCCCGACCGGATACGGAGAAGAAACTGCTGCCGAAGCGGCGAAAGCCGGTAGGTCGATGATGGCGACGGTGGCGTTGCCTGGTCGTGTCCATCTATCGCTTGGACAGCCTCACGGCACATGATAGGGAGCCCGCGACGGAGCCGGGCGCCCACCGGCCGTTGAACTTCAGGAGCCGGACATGACCGAAGCCGCGCTGGACAAGCACCTCTCGAACTCGTTTTTCGGGGCCTCGCTGGCCGATGCCGATCCCGAGATCGCTCGTTCCATCGAGCTGGAGCTCGGTCGTCAGCGCGACGAGATCGAGCTGATCGCCTCGGAGAACATCGTCTCCCGCGCCGTGCTCGAGGCGCAGGGCTCGGTGATGACCAATAAATACGCCGAGGGCTATCCGGGCCGGCGCTATTATGGCGGCTGYCAGTTCGTCGACATCGCCGAGAAGCTCGCCATCGAGCGCGCCTGCCGGCTGTTCGGCTGCAGCTTCGCCAACGTCCAGCCGAATTCGGGCTCCCAGGCCAACCAGGGCGTCTTCATGGCGCTGATGCAGCCGGGCGACACCTTCATGGGCCTCGATCTCGCCGCCGGCGGGCACCTGACCCATGGCGCACCGGTCAACCAGTCCGGCAAGTGGTTCAACGTCGTCTCCTACGGCGTCTGCGTCGTCGACCAGATCATCGACTATGACGCGATGGAGCGGCTCGCGGTCGAGCATAAGCCGAAGGTGATCGTCGCTGGCGGCTCCRCCTATGCCCGGCACTGGGACTTCGCCCGCTTCCGCGAGATCGCCGACAAGGTCGGCGCCTACTTCATGGTCGATATCGCGCATTTCGCCGGGCTCGTCGCGGGCGGCGCGCATCCCTCGCCGTTCCCGCACGCCCATGTCGTCACCACCACGACGCACAAGACCCTGCGCGGCCCGCGCGGCGGCATGATCCTGACCAATGACGAGGCGCTGGCCAAGAAGATCAACTCGGCGATCTTCCCCGGCATCCAGGGCGGCCCGCTGATGCATGTCATCGCCGCCAAGGCGGTCTCGTTCCTCGAGGCGCTGCAGCCCGAGTTCAAGACCTACGCCCATGCCGTCGTCGCCAACGCCAAGGCCCTGGCCGAGACGCTGAAGTCGAAGGGATTCGACCTCGTCACCGGCGGCACCGACAACCACCTGATGCTGGTCGACCTGCGCTCCAAGAAGCTGACCGGCAAGGCGGCGGAAGCGGCGCTCGGCCGCGCGCATATCACCTGCAACAAGAACGGCATCCCCTTCGATCCGGAGAAGCCGATGACGACCTCGGGCATTCGGCTTGGCACCCCGGCTGCGACCTCGCGCGGTTTCGGCATCGCCGAGTTCAAGCAGGTTGGCGAGCTGATCGCCGAGGTGCTGGACGGGCTCAGCCAGAACGGCGAGGAGGGCAATGCCGCCGTCGAGCAGGCCGTCACCGCCAAGGTCAAGGCGCTGACCGCGCGCTTCCCGATCTATTGACGTCGTTTCGAAGGGGCTCTGAGAAAGGTTAGCGGCTGGATGCGCTGTCCCTATTGCGGCTCCCTCGACACGCAGGTGAAGGACTCCCGTCCCACCGACGACCACGCCTCGATCCGCCGCCGCCGGGTCTGCCCCGATTGCGGCGGCCGCTTCACCACCTTCGAGCGCGTGCAGCTGCGCGAGCTCACTGTCGTGAAGCGCTCGGGCCGGCGCGCGCCCTTCGACCGCGACAAGCTGGAGACCTCGATTGCGCACGCGCTGCGCAAGCGCCCGGTCGCGCCGGAACGCATCGAGCGCATGGTCAACGGCATCGTGCGCCAGCTCGAAAGCTCCGGTGAGGCCGAGATCCAGAGCTCGGCCATCGGCGAGCTGGTAATGGAGGGGCTGAAAGGCCTCGACGACGTCGCCTATGTGCGCTTCGCCTCGGTCTACAAGAATTTCCGCGAGGCCAAGGACTTCGAGGAACTGCTCGGCCAGCTCGGCACGATCGAGGAGGAGGGCGTCTCGGCCCCGCCGCCCCGCGCCGATGACTGATCCCAAGGCGTTTTCGAGCGAAGCGGTGCCCGCTTCGCATCGGGAAAATGCGCCAGAACAAAAACAAGCCGTCGACCGCGCTTTCATGCGCCAGGCACTCTCCTATGGCGCCCGCGGCCTCGGCACGACCGCGACGAACCCCTCGGTCGGCGCCATCATCACGCGCGACACGCCGGATGGCCCTGTGGTCGTCGCGCGGGGGCATACCCAGCCCGGAGGTCGCCCCCATGGCGAGGCGCATGCCTTCTCGCGGGCGCGCGCGGCCTCGATGGGCGGCACGCTCTACGTAACGCTCGAACCCTGCTCGCATCGCTCGGTGCGCGGCGGCATCCCTTGTGTCGAGCACACCATCCTCTCCGGTGTGAAGCGCGTGGTCTCGGCGATGGCCGACCCGAACCCCTTCATCGCCGGGCTCGGCCATGCCCTCCTGCGCACGGCCGGCATCGAGGTCACGGTCGGCGTGCTGGTGGAGGAGGCGCGGCAGGCGCATCGCGGCTATCTCACGCGCATCACGCAAGGGCGGCCGATGGTGACCTTCAAGGTCGCCCGGACGGCCGACGGCTATGCCGGCGGGGCAGGGGGCGTTCCGCTCGCCGTATCGAGCCCGGTCGCAGGCGGCTGGGTTCATCTCCAGCGCGCGCATCACGATGTCATCATGCTCGGCATCGGCTCGGTTCTCGCGGACGACCCGCAGCTCACCGTCCGCCTGCCCGGCATGGCGGAGCGATCGCCGATCCGCGTCATCCTCGACACGCATCTGCGCCTGCCGTTGACCTCGAAGCTCGTCCGCACGGCCCATGAGGTCCCCGTCTGGGTGATCGCGGCCGAGACTGCGCCGGTCGAGCCGGAGCAGGCGCTTGTCGCGGCCGGCGTCGAGGTCATGCGGGTTTCGATGGCCCCCGACGGCCATCTCGACCTGGGCGAGGCCCTGACGCTGCTCGGCACGCGCGGCATCAACCGCGTCTTCTCCGAAGGCGGGCCGCGTATCGGCGAGAAGCTCGCGCTCGCAGGGCTGGCGGATGAGGTCATCGTCTCGACGTCCCCGAAAACGCTGGGGCAGCCTGGCATCGTTGCCGTGCGTCCGGGGCTTGCCGCTCAGCTTGCCGACCCCGATCTATACGGCCTTGTCGAGACCGGCATGATCGGTCAGGACCGTTTCAAGCATTTCATGAGGAGAGGCTGATGTTCACCGGCATCGTCACCGCCATCGGCGAGGTCGTGGAGGCCGAGCGCAAGGGGCCGAGCCTCAAGCGCCTCGCCATATCCTGCCCCTATGAGGCGGAAGGCATCGCCATCGGCGCCTCGATCGCCTGCGCCGGCGTTTGCCTCACCGTCACTGCGCTGCGGCCCCGCACGGATGGCCAGCCCGGCTGCATCTTTCAGGTGGAGGCTGCGGCCGAGACGTTGGCGAAGACGCTGGTCGGCGAGTGGGAGCCCGGCACGCTGGTCAATCTCGAGCGCTCGCTCAAGGTGGGTGACGAGCTCGGCGGCCACATGGTCGTCGGCCATGTCGACGGTCCCGGCCGCATCCTGAAGATCGACGCGATCGAGCCCGATCCGGACGAGCCCTGGGGCGCGACCGCCCGCTTCCATATCCGCGCGCCGCAGGGGCTGGAGCGTTTCATCGCGACGAAGGGCTCGATCTGCCTCGACGGCACCTCGCTGACCATCAACACGGTCGAGGACGATGTCTTCACCGTTCTGCTGATTCCGCACTCCTTCGCGGTCACCACCTGGGGGCAGCGCAAGGAGGGTGACTCCGTTCATGTCGAGGTCGATCTGATGGCACGGTATGCCGCGCGGCTTGCGGAGGCGCGCCCGCAAGGGTAACCAGCCCGATCACATTCCAAGAAGGATAGAAGAAATGGCCGGACCCCGGCAGACATCGGCCGACAAGGCCGCAACTCCTGCCGTCGAGATCGACGGCGCGCGCGTCCTCGTGGTCGAGGCGCGCTTCTACGACAAGCTCGCGGACGAGCTCCTTGCCGGCACGACGGCGGTGCTGGAAGAGGCCGGCTGCCGCGTCGACGTCGTCACCGTGCCCGGCGCGCTGGAAATCCCCTCGGCGATCGTCATCGGCCTGCGCGCCGCCGACGAGGCCGTCGATCCCTATGAGGCCGTCGTCGCGCTCGGCACCGTCATCCGCGGCGAGACCGGCCATTACGACATCGTCGCCGGCGAGAGCTCGCGCGCGCTGATGGATCTCTCGGTGGCCTTCGCGCTGCCGCTCGGCAACGGCATCCTCACCGTCGAGAACGAGGCGCAGGCCTGGGCCCGCGCCAACCGCTCCGAGATGGACAAGGGCGGCGGCGCGGCGGAAGCGGCGCTCGCCGTGCTGCGCTACAAGCGCTCCCTGGCGGAGCCGTCGCCGGAGGGCGCTCGATGAGCCGGGCCGAGATGCGGCGCGGGGCGCGGCTCTCGGTCGTGCAGGCGCTTTACGAGATGGAAGTCGGCGGCCGTGGCGTCGTCGAGGCGATGGCCGAGTTCGAGGCCTTCTGGATCGGCAAGGAGGTCGAGGAGATCGAATTGCCGAAGGCCGAGCTCGCCTTCTTCCGGGATATTCTCGGCGGCGTCGTGCGCGAGCAGCGCCTGGTCGACCGCACCGTCGACGATCTCTTGGCCAACAACTGGCCGCTGAAGCGGGTCGAGGCCGTGGTCCGCGCGATCCTGCGTGCCGGGGCCTATGAGCTCGCCTTCCGCAAGGACGTGCCCGGCCGCGCCGTGATCTCCGAATATGTCGCGGTTGCGCGCGCCTTCTATGAGGGCGAGGAGATCGGCATGGTCAACGCGGTGCTCGACAAGATGGCGCGGGACTTCCGTGCCGACGAGTTCGACGCGCCGGCGGCGTAGTTTAATACCTCAACCGTCATCCCGGGCGACCGAAGGGAGTCCCGGGATCCATGCCGGAGCGCTTCCGGATCGGGTTCAGGCATGGATCCCGGATCGACGCGGCTACGCCGCTTGTCCGGGATGACCTTGGAACAGTTGCGGAGCTTAGCTGACCCATGGCCGACAACCAGCGCCCCGGCGAATTCGAGCTGATCGGCCGTTATTTCGCGCCGATCGCCGGGCCAGGCGGGTTGGGTCTTCTCGACGACGCCGGCCTGCTGCGGCCGGGCCGGGGCTACGAGGTCGTCGTCACCGCCGACGCGCTCGTCGCAGGCGTGCATTTCTTCCCGGACGATCCGCCCGATGCGATCGGCTGGAAGGCGCTGGCGGTCAATCTCTCCGATCTGGCCGCCAAGGGCGCGAAGCCCGAAGGCTTCGTCCTGACGCTCGCCTTGCCGCGTGGCTGGACCGAATCCTGGCTCGCCAGCTTCGCGGCGGGCCTCGCCCGTATGGCCGAAAGCGGCGGCTGCCCGCTGATCGGCGGCGACACCGTCTCGACCTCCGGGCCGCTCACCCTGTCGATCACTGCCTTCGGCACAGTGCCGGCCGGGCGCATGGTTCGGCGTGCTGGTGCGAAGCCCGGCGATGTCGTGTTCGTCTCGGGCAGCATCGGCGACGGTGCGCTCGGGCTGAAGGTGCACGGCCCCGACAAGCCGGGCTGGGTCGCGAGCCTCAGTGCCGATGAACGGGTGTTCCTGGCCGATCGTTACCTGCATCCGCAGCCGCGGTTCATTCTCGCCGACGCCCTGCAACGCCATGCCTCGGCGGCGATGGACGTCTCGGACGGCCTCGTCGGAGACCTTGCCAAGCTGCTTGCCGCTTCGGGAACAGGCGCCGAAATCGATCTCGACGCCGTCCCGCTGTCGGGTCCGGCCCGCGCCGCGCTCATGGCCGATCCCGCGCTGGCGGAACTGGCCTGGACCGGTGGAGACGACTACGAAATTCTCTGCACGGCTTCGCAAGGGGAATATTCTGCCCTGATCGCAGCCGCGGCGGAGACGATGGTTCCGCTGGTGCCGATTGGCCGGATCACGGCAGAGGCCGGCGTGGTGACATATCGGGAGAAAGGTCAACCGCGCAGCTTCGCGCAGGGCTCCTTCTCTCACTTCTGACGGCGGCGCATCGCGGGCCGCGAGGCGGCGTTGTGATGAACCAGCATGTTCCGGTCCTCGATGGCGACAGGCTCGCGAAGCGCAACGCGCTGGTGCTGGCCGGCGCGCAGGCGCTCGGCGGCGCCAATCCAGCGATCATCGTCTCGCTCGGCGGCATCGTCGGCGCGCAGCTCGTGGCGGACAAGGCCTTCGCCACGGTGCCGGTCAGCCTGCTGCAGCTCGGCATCGCGACCGGGGTCATTCCGGCCGCGATGGTCATGCGACGACTCGGCCGTCGCAGCGGCTATCTGATCGGCGCGCTCATCGGCGCCACCGGGGCGAGTCTTGCGGCCGGCGGCGTTGCGCTCCAGCTGTTCTGGCTGTTCTGCTTGGGCACCTTCGTCTGCGGCCTCTACGGCTCCTTCGTCCAGAGCTACCGTTTCGCCGCGGCGGACACGGCGAGCGACGGTTTCAAGCCCCGCGCCATTTCCTGGGTGATGATCGGCGGCCTCGCCGCGGGCATCATCGGCCCCCAATCTGTGTACTGGACACGCGATCTCACGCCCTCGGCTCCCTTCGCCGCGAGCTTCCTCGCGCAAGGGCTGCTGGCGCTGCTGGCGATCGGGATCGTTTCCCAGCTACGCGCTCCGCCGGTCGCGACCGCGCGTTCCGGTGGCGGCCGCCCGCTCGGCGAGATCATGCGCCAGCCGAAGTTCATCGCCTCGGTGATTGCTTCCCTGGTCGCCTATGGCCTGATGAGCTTCGTCATGACGGCGGCGCCGATGGCGATGGTGGCCTGCGGCCATTCGGTCGGGGATGCCGCCCTCGGCATCCAGTGGCACGTGCTCGCGATGTTCGGGCCGAGCTTCTTCACCGGCCGCCTGATCGCCCGCTTCGGCAAGGGCACGATCACCTCGATCGGCCTGGTGCTCACGGCGCTTGCTGCCGTCGTCGGCCTCACCGGCCTCAGCGTGGGGCACTTCTGGCTGGCACTGATCCTGCTTGGCCTCGGCTGGAATTTCGGGTTCATCGGCGCGACCGCGCTGGTGACGGATTGCTATCGGCCGGAAGAGCGGGTGAAAGTGCAGGCGGCGAACGACTTCCTCGTCTTCGGCTCGGTTGCCATCGCCTCCTTCTCGGCCGGGGGGCTGCTCAGCCATGGTGGCTGGGACAGCGTCAACTGGCTCGTCTTCCCGCCTGTCGCCATCGCTCTCGCGATGGTTGCCTGGCAGCGCCTCCAGCGCCCGGCGGCCGCCTGAGCGCTGCGGCGCTTCGTCCATCCTTGGAGACATCCGAATGACCAACCGCGCATTCCCGCCCGCGACCGGCCGCGTGCCGCCCGGCGCGATCGGCCATAATCGCGGCGTCGTGCGCTCCAACTACGCCTTCATGCCCCCTGAAGGCGTGCTGATCAGCCGCCTGCCGCAATACCGGGACACGATCGTGCGCGTTCTCGCCGCGCCTGTCCTCGGCGCCTTCTTTGCCCAGTATGTGCTCGAGATCGCGCCGGGTGGCGGCACGCCGGCCGCCTTCAGCGAGGAAGGCGTCCAGCATTTCTTCTACGTTCTGTCCGGTGAAGTGAGCTTCGCAATCGAGGGTGCCGCGCCCCAAGGGATGGCCGCGGGTGGCTTCGCCTATCTCCCGCCGGCGACGCCCTTCACGCTGCGCAACGAATCGGCCGGGCCCGCTCGCGTCCTCGCCCTGCGCAAGCGCTACGAGGCGGCGCCAGGTCTCGCGATCCCCGAGCCGATCCTGTCGCATCAGGACGCGGTGCCGATGACGAATCACACCGGCATGGAAGGGCGCGCCTTCCAGTTCCTGCTGCCCTATGGCGATATGCGGTTCGACTTTGAGATGAACCTGATGTGGTTCAAGCCCGGCGTCTGCTTTCCTGCCGTCGAGACCCATGTGATGGAGCACGGTCTTTATATGCTGGAAGGGCAGGGGCTCTATTTGCTCGGCGAGGACTGGCACGAGATCTGGGCGCAGGATTTCATCTGGATGGGTGGGTATTGCCCGCAACAATTCTATCCGACCGGCCAAGTCGACGCCTGTTATCTGCTCTACAAGAACGTCAATCGCGACTTCGCGCTCTGAGCTTTCGCGGGTCTGCCTGACATTCGACCAAATTTGTAAGCCGAGGCGTTTGCGCTCCTCGCCGAAACTTGCCACAAATTCGCCTGACACTGGCGACGCGGAGCGGGCCTTGAGTCTTTAGGGCCCGTTTTTTCGCTGCCTGACGTCCAACGCTGCAAAGAGGAGCGACAGCGCTCCCGACGGCTCGGAAGCTCAAGGTCAGGAAAACGAATGTCAGCTCTGCTTCTCATCATCATATTGAGTGCGCTTTCCATAGCCTACGGCGTCTGGGCCTATGGCGATGTGATGAAGCGCGATGCCGGCAACCAGCGCATGCAGGAGATTTCCGGCGCGGTCGCCGAAGGCGCGCAGGCCTATCTCAAGCGCCAGTACATGACCATTTCGATGGTCGGCGTCGTGCTCTTCGTCGTACTCGCCTGGCTGCTCGGCAAATGGGTGGCGATCGGCTTCCTGATCGGCGCGGTGCTTTCGGGCATGGCGGGCTTCATCGGCATGAACGTCTCGGTGCGCGCCAACGTTCGTACCGCCCAGGCGGCGATGCAGTCGCTGGGTGAGGGCCTCGACGTCGCCTTCAAGGCCGGCGCCGTCACCGGCATGCTCGTTGCCGGTCTCGCGCTGCTCGGCGTCGCCGTCTACTACGGCATCCTGACCTCCTATCTCGGCTTCGAGGCCTCCAGCCGCACGGTGATCGATTCGCTGGTGGCTCTCGGTTTCGGCGCCTCGCTGATCTCGATCTTCGCCCGTCTCGGCGGCGGCATCTTCACCAAGGGCGCCGACGTTGGCGCCGACCTCGTCGGCAAGGTCGAGGCCGGCATTCCCGAGGACGATCCGCGCAACCCGGCGACCATCGCCGACAATGTCGGCGACAATGTCGGCGACTGCGCCGGCATGGCTGCCGATTTGTTCGAGACCTATGCGGTGACGCTGGTCGCGACCATGGTGCTCGCCGCGATCTTCTTCGCCGGCCAGCCGGTGCTGGGCACGATGATGCTTTATCCGATGGCGATCGGCGCGGCCTGCATCGTCACCTCGATCATCGGCACCTTCTTCGTGAAGCTCGGCGCCAACCAGTCGATCATGGGCGCGCTCTACAAGGGCTTCATCGCCGCCGGCGTACTTTCGGTCGGGGCGATCGCCGCGGTGAACTACGCCATGTTCGGCGGCTTCTCGGCCTCCTTCACCACGGGGCAGGGCATCACCTTCACCTCGGGCGGCCTCTTCGGCTGCGCGCTGGTCGGCCTCGCGGTGACGCTGCTGATCGTCGTCATCACCGAATACTACACGGGCACCGGCAAGCGCCCGGTGGTCTCGATCGCCCAGGCCTCGGTCACCGGCCACGGCACCAACGTCATCCAGGGTCTCGCGGTCTCGCTGGAATCGACTGCGCTGCCGACCATCGTGATCATCGCCGGCATCATCGTGTCCTATGGTCTCGCCGGCCTGTTTGGCATCGCCATCGCGACGACCGCGATGCTGGCGCTGGCGGGCGTGGTCGTGGCGCTCGACGCCTTCGGTCCCGTCACCGACAATGCCGGCGGCATCGCCGAGATGGCGGGCCTTCCCAAGGAAGTCCGCCACTCCACCGATGCGCTCGACGCGGTCGGCAACACCACCAAGGCGATCACCAAGGGCTACGCGATCGGCTCCGCCGGCCTCGGAGCGCTGGTGCTCTTCGCGGCCTATACCTCGGACCTCAACTTCTTCATTGCCGAGGCCAACAAGGCGGGCTCGACGACGTTCCAGTACTTCAAGGGCGTGGTCGTCGATTTCTCGCTGTCCAACCCCTATGTCGTCGTCGGCCTGCTGCTCGGCGGCCTCATCCCCTTCCTCTTCGCCGGCATGGGCATGACCGCGGTCGGCCGCGCCGCCGGTTCGGTGGTGGAGGAGGTCCGGCGCCAGTTCAAGGAGAAGCCCGGCATCATGGCGGGCACGGACCGGCCCGATTACGGCCGTGCCGTCGACATGCTGACCCGCGCCGCGATCAAGGAAATGATCGTGCCATCGCTGCTACCGGTGCTGGCGCCGATCGTGACCTATTTCGTGATCTACGCGATCGCCGGCAAGAACAACGCCTTCGCCTCGGTCGGCGCCATGCTGATGGGCGTCATCGTCACCGGCATCTTCGTCGCGATCTCGATGACCTCGGGCGGCGGCGCCTGGGACAATGCCAAGAAGAGCTTCGAGGACGGCTTCGTCGACAAGGACGGCGTGCGCCACATGAAGGGCTCGGAGGCGCATAAGGCCTCGGTCACCGGCGACACCGTCGGCGACCCCTACAAGGACACGGCGGGACCCGCCGTGAACCCGGTGATCAAGATCACCAACATCATCGCGCTTCTGCTGCTGGCGATCCTCGCACATTCCTGAGCGAAAGCGTCGTCGCAACAATCGAACCCGCGGCGAAAGCCGCGGGTTTTTCTTTTGGGCCAACGGTTTAGATGGAGCAGTTGACTCAGCTTCGCAGGCTGTTGAATCAGGCTTCGAAGCTACGGCCGAAACCATAGCGTTCCCGCATGCATCGACGCGTCGCTGCTGTCATGTTTCGCCAACTCAAGGAGAAACATATGTCGATGCAAGCGCTCGATGCCCCGGCCGCAACGCCGAACCGCGCCACCGAACTCGCCCTGCTGCTGGCGCTCGCCACGCTCTGGGGCGGCTCCTACACCTTCATCAAGATCGGCGTGGAGACCATTCCGCCGCTGACCCTGATCGCGGCCCGCACCCTGATCGCCGGTTTGATCCTGCTCGCCGTCATGCGCTGGCGCGGCCTGCGTTTGCCGCGCGATCCCGTCATCTGGCGGCGCTTCCTGACGCAGGCCTGCCTCAACAGCGTCGTGCCCTTCACGCTGATCGCCTGGGCCGAGCGCAGCGTCGATGCGGGCTTGGCCTCGATCCTCAACGGCACCACGCCGGTCTTCGTCTTCCTGATCTCGCTGATGCTGATGCCGGGGCAGCGCCCGGACTGGCGCAAGGGGCTCGGAGTCGGTGCCGGCATCGCCGGCGTCAGCCTGATCGTCGGCGTCGACGCCTTTTCCGGCCTCGGCCATGCCGTGCTGCCGCAACTCGCCATCATCGCCGCGACGGTCGCCTATGCCTGCGCCGCCCTGTTCGGACGCAACTTCTCCGGCATGGATCCCTTGCTGCCCGCCGCAGGCTCGATGCTGGCCGGCACGGCCTTGCTCATTCCGGCGGCGCTGATCGTGGACCAGCCCTGGACCCTCGCTCCGTCGCAGGAATCGGTCATGGCGCTCATCGCCCTGTCCGTCTTCTCGACGGCGCTCGCCTTCGCCATTTATTTCCGCCTGATCCGCACGCTTGGCTCTGTCGGGACGACGGCCGTGTCCTATGTGCGCGTGCCTATCGGCGTCGTCATCGGCCTCGTCTTCCTGGGCGAGACGCTGAGCTCCACCGCATGGGTCGGCCTCGGCTTCGTGGTTGTCGGCGTCATGGCGATGACGCTGCCGGAGCGGCGCCCGGCCGCGGCGCGTTGAAGCCGAGGCGGGATGGTCGGGGCGGGCCGGGGGAGTCGTGGTACGGGTCCGCCTGGGCCGGCACCTGGACCGAATTTCGCGGCTCCGACCGGTATTGGAGACCCACGTAGACGACTGTGCCGCCTGCCTTTGGTGAACGTTTTGATTAACCGTGGACTAAAACTGCGATTGCGGGAGGCCGGGGGCGAGATCATTCTGAATGCTGCAGCGCGAGCATCTGGAGCGGAAGCGATCATGTCCCTGGCAACCATGGCCCCGGTTCGCGTTGAGGCGACCTCGCAGGCCGTTGGGCCTGCACCCGCCTCCACCGCCGGGTACTTTCGCAGCGTCTCGCCGAACTGGCACTCGGAATGGGCCTGGGACAATTACGAGCCCACCATCCTCGGCATGGCCAGCCAGTTCGGCCTGCGCCGCATCTGCGAGATCGGTGGGGGGCGCGATCCCCTGTTCACGCAGGCGCAGGCGGCCGATGCCGGGATCGAGTTCATCGTGAACGATATCGATGCCGGCGAACTCGCATTGACGCCGCCCGGCCTGAAGACCGCGCACTTCGACATCGCCGGCGACCTCACGGAGCCGGATGCGGTGCGCGGGAGCTACGACATGATGGTGTCCCGCATGGTCTTCGAGCATATCGACGGTGTCGAGCAGGCCTGGCGCAACATCCATGCCCTGCTGGCGCCCGGCGGCGTGGCGCTGGCCTTCTTTCCGACGTTGTGGGCGCCCGTCTTCGCGCTGAACCATATCCTGCCCGAGAACGCCTCGCGGGCGATCGTCCATGCGCTCTTTCCGGCGCGGCGCGACGGCGGCGGCGATCCGAAGTTTCCGGCGCTGTATGACTGGTGCCGTGGCAGCCCGGCACTGCTGACGCCGATGCTGAACCGAGCGGGCTTCAGCGACGTCCATGTTCAGCGCTTCTGGGGTCATGGCTATTTCGATCGCATGCCGGGCCTGAAGCAGCTCGACCATGCCTTCAATGCGCTCGCCGCGCGGATCGGCTGGAACCTGGTGACGACCTACGCCTATGTCGTCGTCCGCAAGGACCGTGCCTGAGGCGCTGCCACGCGCGACCTTATGGGCCGCTGAGCCGGCGCAGTTGTCCACCGCCTCCGCTCGGTCGATACTTGCCAGCTGACCCTACGTCACGCCACCATCAGGCATTGCCGCGTTGATGGGAGTCGTGATGCGTGCTCTGTCGCGTAGTTCGGACGTTCCGCTTTCCAACCATGGCGGCGTGCTGTTGCGCGCCCTCGTCGTGGTTGTCGTCGCCATGGCGATCGTGATTCCGCTGGCTGGCTGAGGCCGCCTGCGTATGGGAAAGCGGCGGGAGAGCCCGCCGCTTTCCTCAGGCCCGCGCCAGCCAGTCGCTCAGCAAGCCGAGATCGGCCTGGCCGAGGCCATGCCCGGCCGGCAGCACGCGATGCTCCACCAGCGCGCCGCTATCCTCGAGCTGGCAGGCGAGCCCTTCGGCATTGGCAGCCGGCACGATCGGATCGAGCGCACCCGAGAGAACCAGCACGGGCTTGCCGTTGAGCTGACTGCGTGGCGCGTCCGAAAAGGGCATCATCGCGCGCAGCAGGGCGGCTCCGGCCAGAACCTCCGGGCGCTGAAGCAGCATTGCCGCGGCGATGTTGGCGCCATTCGAGAAGCCGAGCGCGATCGGGGCGGGAAGGCCGTAGCGCTCGCTTGCCTGAAGGACGAAATCGGCCAGTTCATCCGTGCGGCGGCGCAAATCGGCCTCGTCGAAGACGCCTTCGGCCAATCGGCGGAAGAAGCGCGGCGCAGCGCCTTCCAGAACCTTGCCCCGCGGCGAGAGCAGGCTCGCGCCTGGGGCGACGGTGCGGCCGAGCGACAGCAGGTCGCGCTCGTCGCCTCCGGTGCCGTGCAGCAGCAGGAGCGGCTTGCGGGCCGCATCGCTGCCCTGTTCGAAGACGTGGATGAAGTCCGTGTCGGTCTTCGTGTCGATCATGGTCATCTCCCTTGACGAAAGCGGAGCCGACCTGTCCCCAAGATGGCAGGCAGGTCGGTTTGCCGGCCGGTCTTCACCGGTCCGCATCAGAGTCCTGCCGCCCGTCGGCTCATGGCCGGGCGGCAGGATGTGTTCAGCCGAGTTCCGGCAGCACCGCCTCGATCTGCTTGCGGTGCGCCTCCAGGCCGGGCGGCAGCTTCAGCGCCCGCCCGAGTTCGGCCGCCGGCTCATCGACCGCGAAGCCTGGGATATCGGTCGCAATCTCGAACAGGACATGGCCCGGCTCGCGGAAGTAGACGGAGCGGAAGTAGTTCCGGTCGCGCTGCTCCGTGGTGTGGATGCCATGGTTCTCGGCGAGGCGGCGGACCATCTCCTGCTGCGCGGCGTCGTCGGCCGCCCGGAAGGCGATGTGGTGCACGGAGCCCGCGCCCTGCCGGGCCGGCAGGAAGCCGCCGGCGACGCGCAGATCGATCACCCCGCCGACCGTCGTGCCCTGTGCGGCATAACGGATCAGCGTCTCCTCGCGGCCGACCTCGGCGAAGCCGAAGACGTCGCTCAGGATCGCAGCCGTCGGTGCCGCATCGGCCAGCAGCAGGCTGACGCTATGGAAGCCGCGCAGGGCATGCTCCGCCGGGATGCCGCCTTCGGCCCAGGCCGGCTCGTTCTCGACGCCGGGCAGGCCGACGAGGGCGAGCCTCATGCCGTCCGGATCGCGGAAGCTCAGCACGCTCTCGCCGAAGCGCTTGATCGGCGCCTCATGCGGCACGCCCTGTCCGACGAAGCGATGGGCCCAGTAGCCGATGGAGCCTTCGGGAACCCGGAAGACCGTCTCCTGCGTCTCGCCGACGCCGAGCCGGCCGGGAGCGGCATGCTCCCACGGGAAGAAGGTCAGGATCGAGCCCGGAGCCGCATCGGCATCGCCGAAATAGAGGTGATAGGTGCCGGGATCGTCGAAGTTCACCGTCTTCTTGACGAGGCGCAGGCCGAGCACGCGGCTGTAGAAGTCGAGGTTGCGGCGCGCGGGGCCGGAAATGGCGGTGACGTGGTGAAGGCCGTTGATCTGCATGATGCTTGTCCTCCAAACATGTGGGCGTCTGCCCTGTTGGCCGAAAGATTGGCCCGGAACCGCAAAAGCGCCAGAGGGAGTTTATTGCAATCATGCAATGTATGATGCCTCGATTTACAATTTGATTTGCGAGTGGATCAGACCAAAATCCTGACCCGAGACCAACCGGTCCCTTTTCAGGAGACACCACCATGATCGACAATCGCCTTGCCCCTTATGGCGCCCTCGGCCTGCGCGTCGCGCTCGGCCTGATGTTCATCGCACATGCCTATCTGAAGCTCGTGATCTTCACCCCCGCCGGCTTTGCCGGCTTCCTCGGGCAGGTCGGCCTGCCGGCGTTCCTGGCCTGGCCGATCATGCTGGCCGAGCTTCTCGGCGGCCTCGCCATCCTCCTCGGCTTCTACGGCCGCTATGTCTCGCTGGCGCTGGTGCCGATCCTGCTGGGCGCCCTGGCGGTCCATGCTCCCAATGGCTGGGTCTTCAACGCCCCGAACGGCGGCTGGGAATATCCCGCATTCCTGGCGCTCACCGCCTTCGCTCACGCCCTGATCGGCGATGGCGCGCTGGCGCTGAAGTCCGGCCGCAGCGAATGGCAGGGCAAGCCAGCCATTGCCTGAGCGAGCGGCACTTGCTGGAACGGAAGCCTTGGCCAAGAGTGACCGGATGATTCAATCCGCGAAGCCCTTGGCCTGGGACGATTTCCGCCTGATCAAGGCCATCGCCGACAAGCGAGCGCTGCCGGCAGCCGCGGCAACGCTCGGCGTCAACCACTCCACCGTCTTCCGCCGCCTCGGCCAGATCGAGGAGGCGCTCGGCGTCAGGCTCTTCGAGCGCCACCGCAGCGGCTATGTCGCGACGCCGGCCGGCGAGGAGATGATCCAGCTCGCCGCCCGCGTCGACGACGACATCACTGCTTTCGCCCGCAAGCTCGCCGGCCAGGAGATCAAGCCTGCCGGCGAATTGCGCGTTGCGACCAACGACTCGCTGCTGGTCGACCTGCTGACGCCGCTCTTCGCCCGGTTTCTCGGGCAATGCCCCGACATTCGGCTGGACATGCTGATCGGTAACCAGGCAGCGAACCTTTCCAAGCGCGATGCCGATGTCGCGATCCGCGCCACCGACAACCCGCCGGAAACGCTGATCGGCCGCAAGCCGGCCCGCATCGCCTGGGCGCTCTATGGCCGCGCCGCCGATTTTCCCGATGCCGAGTCGCCGACGACGGAAAGCCTGTGGGAGCGAAGCTGGATCTCGCTGGGCGAGCAGTTCACCATGCTGAGCGCCGTCCGCTACCTCGCCCGCCACGTCGCGCCCGAGCGCGTCGTCTACAAGCTCAACACTGTGCTGGGTCTTGCCGAAGCGGTCGAGGCCGGCATCGGCATCGGCTTCCTGCCCTGCTTCATCGGCGATACCCGCCCAGGGTTGACGCGGTTGGCACCGCCCGATCCGGACCTTTCCGCCGATCTCTGGCTGCTGACCCATCCCGACCTGCGGCATACTCCGCGGGTTCGGCTGTTCCTCGATTTTCTCGCCGTCGAGGTCGCGAAGCTGCGGCCGCTGATCGAGGGCGAACGTCCGATCGGACGCAGCTTACAGCCCGCTATCGCCTTGGCGGAGGAGGGCGCCTGAAGAGCGCCTCTCGACGTCCCCCGAGGCTCGTTATTAGCCTGGCGTCGGCAGGTTGCTTTCAGTCCGATGGTGATTGCCGGGGCGCTGACGCGCGGGCTACGATCGCGCCATGGAGATCGTGGTCCCTCTCATCATCGGCTTGAGCCTGATCTGGTTGATCGGCCGTGGCGTGCCCTGGAACGCGAAAGTGATGACGATCGCTGTCACGCTCGTCATCATCGTGCTGATCGTTCTGCTGGAGCGCGGGGGGTACTGGCCTGAAGCGTGGCGGCGAAGCTGACCCGCTTCGCTACAGCTCGCATTCACCCGTCAGGGCGAGACCAGCTTGAGCCCGACGATACCGGCGACGATCAGGCCGATGCAGGCCAGCCGCAAGGCGTTTGCCGGCTCGCCTAGCAGGGCGATGCCGAGGATCGCCGTTCCGATCGTTCCGATTCCGGTCCAGACCGCATAGGCGGTGCCGACGGGCAGCGATTTCAGCGCGAGACCCAGGAGTCCGAGGCTCACCACCATGCTGACAGCGGTGAACAGCGTCGGCACGAGCCGGGTGAAGCCTTGGGTGTATTTCAGGCCGATGGCCCAGCCGACCTCGAACAGGCCCGCGACAAAGAGATAGAGCCAGGCCATCGCGGCGCTCCTTGATGATGCAGCGCAGTCGTCCACGCGCGATATGGGAAGTTCCGAGGTCGCCCTCGGTTGGAAGCTATGTTGCGCGCCGATAACATCAACCGGCTGAATCTGGCGCGCGTGCAAGTTGTGCACAGTTGGCTCGCATACACATCTTGCCCCCTCACCGAGCCCCAAACTAGCTATGTCGTTGGGTAAGGGGTGGGGCTAACATGCTGAAAATTCGAGTTCTTATCGCGGCCGCCGTTGCGGCCGCACTGGGCGGCTGCGCGACTGTCACGCGCGGGACGACGAGCCAGGTGACGATCACCAGCGAACCGGCGGGAGCGGAGGCGCGATCATCGCTCGGGCACGCCTGCACGGCGACCCCCTGCACCTGGGAGGTGAGCCGCAAATCCGAGTTCGTCGTCAACTTCTCGAAGGAGGGTTATGCCGATCTGCAGGTGCCGGTTTCCACGCGCATCGCCGGGGCGGGCGCAGCCGGCTTCGCCGGCAATGTCATCGTCGGCGGCCTGATCGGCATGGGCGTCGACGCCGCGACCGGCTCGACGCTCGAACATTATCCGAATCCGGTGCTCGCGAGCCTGGTGCAGCACAGGAAGGCCGGTGCCGCGGCGCATCGCCGGCAAAGGCCAGCTGCACGCCGCGAGCCCGTGGATCGTTCCAGGATCGAGGAAGAAGCGCCGCCGCAGAGCTGAGCGACGGCTCAGGCTGCGTCGTCTGCCGGCTCCAGAGCGCGCTCGAGGATGCGCCTGCATTCCCCGAGCTCGTTCATCACGGCGGTCAGCACGGTGATGTCGTCGAGCCCTTCCGGGACAGGCTGGCGAGGTGGCGCAAAACCGGGCGCGGCCTCGTCGACCTGCATGGCCGCCGGGTTTTCGGCGGGCGCCGAGCCGGGTGCCGCCTGGCTCGCGCCGATCGGCCCGCCACGGCCAATCGCCTGGACATGGCGCGGCCCTTGCTCCTTGAGGATGCGCTGAAGGCCCTTGATCGTATAGCCTTCGCCGTAGAGCAGGCGCCGGATGCCCTTGAGGAGGGCGACGTCGTCAGGTCGATAGTAGCGGCGTCCGCCGCCGCGCTTCAGCGGCTTGATCTGGCTGAAGCGGGTTTCCCAGAAGCGGAGCACATGTTGGGGAATGTCGAGGTCTTCTGCGACCTCGCTGATGGTTCGAAAGGCATCTGGGCTCTTGGTGTCCAATTCGGCCTCGGTGTCGCCGGCGTGGAACTCCAGATTCACTCAGTCTCACCCTCACCACTCTGCCCGTTGATGCGGGCCTTCATCACGTTCGAAGGCTTGAACACCATCACCCGACGCGGCTCGATCGGTACTTCAACGCCCGTTTTTGGATTACGCCCGATTCGCTCGCCTTTGTCTCGCACGACGAAGGAACCGAATGAGGATAACTTCACGTTCTCGCCGCGCGCGACCGCATCGCAGATCTCGTCGAGTACCACCTCGACGAGCTTCGACGACTCCGTCCGCGACAAGCCGATCTTTTGATACACAGCCTCGCACAGATCCGCGCGAGTGACCGTTTGCCCCGCCATTCATATCCTCCAAGGCGTATTGCAGGCATCGGCGGTGACCGCCGGCCTTTCGCCATTACGGACGGCGGACGCTAGGCGCCCCCGTCGCGCGGGTCAATCCTCAAGCGTGGATCTTGCGCCGGCTTTGGGGTGAATCAACCTGAAATGGCTGAGAATCGTAACAATTTGCGCGATTTCGCTGCCGCAGCGTCACCAGCGGATCAGGGCCGAGCCCCAGGTGAAGCCGCCGCCCATCGCCTCGACCAGGACGAGCTGGCCCGGCTTGATCCGGCCATCGGCATGGGCCTCCGCCAAAGCGAGCGGGATCGAGGCCGCCGAAGTGTTGCCGTGGCGGTCGACGGTGACGACGACATTGTCGTGGCTGATGCCGAGCTTGGTGGCCGTCGCGTCGATGATGCGCCGGTTGGCCTGGTGCGGCACGAACCAGTCGATATCTGCGCCGGAGAGGCCGGTCTGCTCGAAAGTGTGGCGCACCGTCTCGGCGAGATTGTTCACTGCGTGGCGGAAGACCTCCTTGCCCTCCATGCGCAGGAAGCCGACGGTCTTGGTCGAGCCCGCGCCGCCATCGACGTAAAGCTTGTCCTTGTAGCGCCCGTCCGAGCGGATATGGGTGGTGAGGATGCCGCGATCGGCGAGCGTTCCTTCGCCTGGTGCGGCCTTGAGCACGACGGCGCCGGCGCCGTCGCCGAACAGCACGCAGGTGGCACGGTCCTCCCAGTCGAGGATGCGCGAGAAGGTCTCGGCGCCGATCACCAGGGCGATCCTGGCGCTGCCCGTCGTCAGGAACTTGTCGGCCGTCGCCAGCGCGAAGACGAACCCGGAGCAGACCGCCTGCAGGTCGAAGGCGGCGCCGCCATTGATCCCCAGCGCAGCCTGGATCTGGGTCGCCGTGGCCGGAAAGGTGTGGTCCGGCGTCGCCGTCGCCACGATGATCAGGTCGATCTCGGAGGGATCGATGCCGGCGTCCTCGATCGCCGCCTGCGCGGCCTTGAGGCCGACGATCGAAGTCGGCTCGTCATCGGCGGCGATGTGACGCTGGCGAATGCCGGTGCGCTGGACGATCCACTCGTCGGTGGTCTCGACGTGCTCGGCGAGTTCGGCATTCGTGACGACGCGGGCGGGCAGATAGGAGCCGCAGCCGACGACTTGTGAGCGCAGAATGGACAAGGACACCGTTCCCTATTCGGCGACGGCCGGCTGCGCGGCGGGCAGCTCGGGGCGCGTGCTTGCGGCGACCATCTCGCGGACCTTCGCCATCAGGTCCTCGCGCGCCATCTCGTAGCCGAGCTCGGCTGCGCTGGCGAAGCCAATGGCATCCGTGCCGCCATGGCTCTTGATGACGATGCCTTCCAGCCCCAGGAAGACGCCGCCGTTGGATTTGCGCGGATCAAGCTTTTCCCGCAAGGCGGCGAAAGCCCCGCGCGCAAAGACATAGCCGATTTTGGCCATCAGCGAGCGATTCATCGCCGCGCGCAGATAGGACGCGATCTGGCGGGCCGTGCCCTCGGCCGTCTTCAGCGCGATATTGCCGGTGAAGCCCTCGGTCACCACGACGTCGACAGTACCCTTGCCGAGATCGTCGCCCTCGACGAAGCCGTGATAGCTGAGATGCGGCAGGTTGCTCTCGCGCAGGATGCGTCCGGCCTCCTTGACCGCCTCGACGCCCTTGATCTCCTCGACACCGACATTGAGCAGGCCGACCGTAGGCCGGTCGAGATCGAAGACGACGCGCGCCATCGCCGCGCCCATCACAGCGAGATCGACGAGGTGGCGGGCATCGGCGCCTATGGTCGCGCCGACATCGAGCACGACGCTCTCGCCGCGCATTGTCGGCCACAGCGCCGCGATCGCCGGCCGGTCGACCTGCGCCATCGACTTCAGGCAGAATTTCGACATCGCCATCAGCGCGCCGGTGTTACCGGCTGAGACGGTGACATCGGCTTCGCCGGTCTTGGTTGCGTCGATCGCCCGCCACATCGATGATTTGTAACGGCCGTAGCGCAGCGCCTGGCTCGGCTTGTCGTCCATCTTCACCGAGACCTCGGTGTGGTGGAAGATCGTCACCGCCTTGAGCTTCGGATGCTGGTCGAGCAGCGGCAGAACCTGCTTCTCGTCACCGAATATCACGAAGCGTGCATCCGGGCGGCGCTCCAGCATCAAGGCGGCGCCTGGGATGACGATGGAGGGGCCGTGATCCCCGCCCATCGCATCGAGCGCGATTGTAACCGGTCTTGTCATGGAGTTCTGGCGTGTCCCGGATATGGCCGACCTTCGATCCGGGACGGCTCATGGCCGGCCGGACAATAGCGACTTGGGCGGCTGCCGCAAGCCGCGCAAGAGGCGGCGAAAGCTTCAATCACTGCGTTTCAGCTTGGCAAGAGCGGCGAAAGGCGATTGCGCGCCGGCCTCCTCGGCAGGCACTTCAAAGCTCGCGCCCGGCTTGCGCGGGTAGGGGTCGAGCGCCAGCGCCGCGAATTCAAGCGTGACCCTGCCGAGATCGATGACGCCGTCGACGATCGGCTCGGGCGGGTCGTCCTCGTTGAGCAGGACTTCGATGTCGATCTCGGCCTTGTCGCGCTCCGCGCGACGCGAGGCGGCTTCGTCCTCCGTCTCGGGCGCGAAGTCGAGCTTGACCGGCACGTCGAGCTGGACCGGAAAAGGATCGAGCGTGACGATGCATGTCTGATGCAGCCGTGCTGCGATTCGCCCCTCCAGCTTCACCCGGTCGCCGTTGCGGGACAGCTGATAGCGCGCCTCGAGGAATTCGAGCGAAGTGAGGCCGAGCATCGCCGCGATGGCCGCGAATTGCTGCGGCTCGGCGCTGACCGTGACCTCGGTACCGCGCTGGCGGATCGTCTCGACGCGGATCGGGTGACTCAGTGGCAGAACCGGCATGTGCTCAACTGTCATTGCGAGGCCTCCTCGCGAGAAAAAGCCGGAAACACATTCTCCTGGCTGAGAATGGCGGCAAGATCACGGTCGGCGAGCGCCGCCTGTGCTTGGCGGATATAAGCCGCGAGGCGAGGGGCGCTCTCCGGCGAGCAGGCATTGCGCCGCAGGGCTTCGGAGAGTGCATCGATCCCGGGGGAGGCCAGCGCCGCCTCATAGGCCTGGACGCGGCCATAGAACATCTGTCCGATCTTCTTCATGCGCTTGGGCACCGCGACATCGCTGATGCCACCATTGCGGAAGCCCAGCTCGAGATAGGCGAAGCAGGCGTCGATCAGCTCCTGCGCCAGCTCCGAGGCCGGCGCCGGCAGCTCGCGCAGGCGCCGCAGCACCAGCAGGACATGCAGCGCCAGCGATTCGAAACGGCCCTCGAAGCTGTCGGGAATGCCGCCCTCGATATAGAGGCCGGGCTGGCGCGACGCCTCGGCGACGCGTCCGAAGAGCGCATCCACAGGGGCGCGCCGTGACGCGCGCTTGCCGAACAACCCGAAAATCAACAGTCCGCCTCCGCCCACCGCTCTCGCGGGCGTCCTTGCCTTGCCAAAGCCATCCTCGGGCGTTACGCCAACCCTTACCCTTTTGACAAGCGGCTTGGGGTCCTCCCGAGCCGTGCTGCCCCGGATCGTGCCCGCATGACCCACACTACCCGCCGCACGGCTCTGCTCGGAGCCCTCGCGACCTCTTCCCTGTTGCTGGCCGGTTGTGGACCTGATGCCGGCGGCTTCGTGTTGCCAACCTCGACCGGGATGAACGATACCTTCACGCGCGGCTTCGTCATGGATGAGGGGTTGGTCGCGCAGATCAAGCCCGGCATGGATGTCCAGTCGGTGCTGCAGATCCTCGGCACGCCCTCGACCACCTCGACCGTCGGCAACCGCACCTTCTACTATATCAGCCAGACCGTGCGCCGCCGTTTTCAGTTCCAGGATCCGCAGGTCATCGACCAGCAGGTGCTGGTCATCTACTTCAACAAGAGCTTCAAGGTTGAGCGTATCGCCCATTACGGTCTGCAGGACGGCATCGTCTTCGACTTCATCAGCCGCACCACGCCGACCGGCGGCGAGGAGCAGAGCTTCCTGCGCAACCTCTTCCGCGGCGTCACCAAGTTCAACCCGCTCGGCAGCTAGGCGGCTTTCGCTTCGCGATGCAAAAACCCCGCGGCCCAGGCCGCGGGGTTTTTTGTTGCGGGCGGGACAGCTGATTTCGAAGACGCGCGGTTTTCGGAGTGAAAATCCTGCATCGGCATGCGCGAGAGCGTCAGGAGAACATCTGGCGGGGGTGGCGCTGCCGAAGTTCGTTCGGGACGGCCGTGCGTTTCTCCGGCGACAATTGCGCGCGAGATCGGGCACTGGCCGGATAAGGGAACGAACCCACCGATCCGCTTCTTCAGCTTCGCGAGAACCTCGCCAGGCCCCGACTGCGTTTCGCTGCCTGACCGGCGCGAGAGCCATGGGCGGCGTCTGGAGCTCGCCGGGTTAAGCATCCGAAACCAGATTGCAGACGCTGCGACGCCGGGAGGGTTGCCGGAAAGGGTTCGCCAGCGATGAGAGTGGGCCGATGTCGCCCTGGAAAAGGCGGTCGATCGCGGTTGTTGGGTTAGGCCGGGTACCAGAACTCAAACAGCCCAGCGCGACGCGCTGGGCTGTTTCAGATACAAATCCCTGGTATCAGAATTTGTAATTCACGCCGACGCGAAGAAGGCCACCGCCACCGCTCCCATCGCTGGTTGCGGTATAGGTTCCGGCCGGAAGCACGCCGCCCGGCGCATTGACAAAGGCGCGGCTCTTTCGGCCTTCGCCCGTATCGACATAGAGACCTTCGATTTTGACGGTCCAGTTGTTGGTGAAGGCGTATTCGACACCGCCGCCGACGGTCCAACCGGCGTTGCTTGTTGCGTCACCGGTCAAAGGGTTGGTGTTCAGGCCGCCATAGGCCAAGCCACCCGTGACATAAAACAGCGTTCGGTCGACAGCGTAGCCTAGACGGGCTCGGACGGTCCCGAAGTAGCTACCGTCACCGCCGCCTCTGCCAGCCCACCACGAATAGCCTCCCCAGGAGACGTTGCTGTTCGTCCCAACGTATTGGATGTCGGTCTCGAGGCCGTAAACGATCGAACCGGATTGCCAGTTATAGCCGATCTGGCCACCGCCTACGAAGGCACCGTCGCCACCGCCCCCGCCCAAGATGCCGGACGAACCGGGCGTTGGTCCGGTGACGATGACGTCGCCGGAATCGGCCCAGCCCACGCCGGCATTGAGGCCGACGTAGAAGCCGGTCCATGTGAAAATGGGCGCATATATAACCGGGGCCGGGGCCGCGCGAGGCGGAAGATCGGCCGCGAAAGCCGAGGAGGCCAGGCATGTCGCGAGAAAGGTAGCGGATACAAGGCTTAAACGCATGATATCCTCCCACGGTGGTCATTCACCGCCTAAATCGTTGCATATGAAGCTAGAGTGGTAAACCTGAACGACTGGCCATCTTCCAGAGCAGCCCAAGAAATTTCTGTTAAGTGATATTTCGACAACTTGCCAATGCCGCGAATCGCGCCAGGCGCCGAGCGTTCTGGAACGGAGAAGGGCAGCAAAGTTGACCTATGATAAAATATTCGCTGTGGCGGAATGAGGGTAATCGCGCCGACTTATACAGATGCGGCTGCTCTTGGTGACTGGGTGCGAACGCTGATTCCTGGCCAGGGAGGGGGGCGATTCCATGAGCATCGGCAGTCCGTCTGCTTCGATATTGATGGTTCGGACCGCGCCAGAATCCAGTGAGGCAGGTCCGCGCTGACACGAGCGGAATAGTCCCGCTTCTCGTCCCGCCGCTCCCAGCTCGCATGACGACTGGCGCAGGCCCAGTTGGCCGTCTCAGAACGGCCGCTGATCACGGTGCGGCACGACATCGTCGGCCGCCGTTGCGCGAACGATCAGGTCTTCGTTAGCGCATTTGGCGCACAGGGATAGAAGGCGGAGGAGCCGGATCGCGCTTTGTCCCAAGCGCTGAAATATCCGCGTGCACGGGTGCTCTGACAAGAATCGCGGATTGCTGCGGGAGAAAATCCGAGGTCACAACAGGAACCCCGGGTGAACCCAAGAGACAAAAAAACAGCGCCGGCCCTTCGTTTCGAAGGGCTCCTAAGGGCTGATTTTCTTGGGCTTTATGGTCGGAGCGAGAGGATTCGAACCTCCGACCCCTTGTCCCCCAGACAAGTGCGCTAACCGGGCTGCGCTACGCTCCGACGGGTCGGCTTATAGTGGCGGGTCGCCGCAGATGCAATGCTTCGCAACGATCTTGAGCGCTCCTGCCTCCGAATGTCCGCGGGAGATCGCGGTAACGTTATTTTGCACTGCAGCAAAATCGGGTGTCTCCCCAAATGGGGGGTGCGGATCGCGCTTCTTTGCCGCAATCATGCCGGCGCGGTGTGGGAAATAGCAGTTATGAAACGCAGGCATCAGATGTCGCTCATCGTGCGACGCGCCCAGATTCGCCGTGCCGCAGCCGGCAGGAAAGATGCATTTCCGCCGCAGGAAGCCGCGCACCCCAGGCTCCGGCTGGTCTTTTCGAACAGCAGTCTCGAATATCTCAAGGCGAAGCCGGGGGACGAAGCCCGATCGCGGCCCCTCGAATAGAGCCGCCAGCGGCTCGCATCCCGGCGATGCGGCCGTTCAGCAATCAGTCATCCGCAGTTTTCTTTCATGCGGCCGCGGCGGACGCTATGGTCGTTGCGCGAAGGGCGTATGCAGGCGGGGTCGTGTTGAGGCAGGACTGGTTCCATTGCGAAGATTGCGGCTCTCCCGGGGTATCGATTCCTCGGTTGCTGACCGCTTGCAGCATCGTCTCTTGCGCCAATTGCGGCCGCACGATCGGTTCCTGGGCGGAGTATCGCCGCCATATCGATCAGGCTCTGCGTGCGGAGCAGGCGCGCAGGGCAAGCCCGCTCGTCGTGGCGGATCCGATCGGCGTCGCGTAGCCGGGATGGAAGCAACCGAGCCGCCGCACAGCGCAGGCCGCTGAAAGGCCCTTAGTAGCTATCTTTGATTGCCACAGGTTCGGACAGGGCAGGGCGTGCTGCCTGGGCAGCCGGGTTGGGCAAGGCCGCCAGACCCCAGATCAGGCCGAGCATCAGGTAGAAATGGCGCCAGTGGTCGGTATCGATCTGCAGGCCTTGCAGGATCGTGACGAACAGGACCGGCCATAGCACGACGGCATGCTGCTGCCAGGGCCGGCGCTGCAGGACGAGGCGCCAGCCGACATAGCAGGTCGCGGCCATCAGCCCCAGCCACGCCATTCCGCCCAGCCATCCATAGGAAGCGAAGGCGTTGATGTAGACGTTGTGGGGATCGTCGGTGAAGTACCAGCGAAAGCGCAGCGGCCCGAGGCCGTTCGGCGTATCGAGGAGAAGCGGGATCGAGCGAAGCTGGTTGCCGAAACGCCCGGTCACACCCTGGTCGTAGCTTTGGTCGAGGCTTGCCCGGGTCTCGAAGACGTCGCGGATGTTCTCGAAGGAGAGGGCGACGGCAAGCGCGGCCGCGGCCGCCATGAATGCGACGAGCGTCAGCAGGACGACACGGCCGCGTTTGGCGGAGCTGGGAGCCGTCAGGAACGTCAACCCGACCATGAGGATGGCCGACGCCACCAGATTGCCCCAGGCCCCGCGGGAAAAGCTCAGGAAAAGCGCGAGGAGCGGGAGGCTGACCAGGACAAGCCCGCGAAAAAGCCCGGACTGCCCGGTCAGGACGCGGTGAAGCACATAGAGGATCGGCAGAACGAGGAAGGGCCCCAGGACGTTCGCGTCCTTGAAGGTGCCGGAAGCTCGCCCGTAGAGCGTGAAGACGCTGCCGAGACCGGCAATGTCGAAATAGCCGAGCACTGCGGCTAAACCCGCGCACCAGGCAGCGAAGAGATACCCCTTCCACAAGGTTTCCAGCCGGCCCAGCGCATCATCCGCCATGATCGCGGCAAAGAAGATGCAGGTGATCATCAGATAGACCGAGACGGCCGTGAACCGGACGGAATCGGCCTCCTCCAACCATGGAATCAGCGAGAAGATGCCGCCGATGTTGTAGAGCAGCAGCAATACCGCCAAGGGCAGCAGCTTCTGCGAGAAGCGGATGCCGGTGACCGCGAAGACGAAGAGCGTCAGCAGGAACACGAACTCGTAGGGCGAGGGCTCGATCAGCGCGAAGCCGCTCGATGCACCGAGGAGCCACAGCGTCGCGCGCTTGATCGCGGCATGTGAGATTGCGAGCCGGCGGGCCGGCGCCTGCTGCGACGGATGCTCGGCGAACGCGCTCAATATGCGTTCTCGTTCTTGGTCAGCAGCGAGAACGGCGTCTTGAACAGGATGTAGAGGTCGAGCAGCACCGACCAGTTCTCGATGTAGTAGAGATCGTGCTCGACGCGCCGCTGGATCTTCTCGTCCGTATCGGTCTCGCCGCGCCAGCCGTGAATCTGGGCCCAGCCGGTGATGCCGGGCTTGACCTTGTGGCGGGCGAAGTAGCCGTCGACGACCTGCTCGTAGGCGCGGTTTGCCGTCGAGGCGTGAATGGCGTGCGGGCGCGGGCCGACCAGCGACAGGTCGCCCTTGAAGACCACGTTCAGCAACTGCGGCAGCTCGTCGATCGAGGTCTTGCGGATGAAGCGGCCGACACGCGTGACGCGCGGGTCGTTCTTCGTCACCTGCGTGGCTGCCGCATAGTCGCTCTTGTCATGATAGAGCGAGCGGAACTTGAGGACGTCGACCGTCTCGTTGTTGAAGCCGTAGCGCTTCTGGCGGAAGAACACCGGCCCCTTGGAGTCGAGCTTAATCGCAATGGCGGTCGCCAGCATCACCGGCGAAAGCGCGATCAGCGCCAGCACGCCGACCACCTTGTCGAACATCCATTTGACGACAATGTCCCAGTCCGCGATCGGCCGGTCGAAGACGTCCAGCACGGGGACGGTGCCGAAATAGGAATAGGAGCGCGGCCGCAGCCTGAGTTTGGACAGATGTGCCGACAGGCGGATGTCGATCGGCAGCACCCAGAGCTTGCGCAGCATGGTCAGCAGCCGCGCCTCGGCCGAGATCGGCAAGGTGAAGATGACGAGGTCGAGCTTGGTCCGGCGGGCGAACTCGACGAGATCGTCGATCGTGCCGAGCTTGGGATAGCCGGCGACGAGATCGGGCGAGCGCTCGTCGTTGCGATCGTCGAAGACGCCGCAGATGCGCAGACCCGTATCCCTCTGGCTCTCCAGGGCCCGGATCAGCGCCTCGCCGGCCTCGCCGCCGCCGACGATGGCGGTGCGCCGCTCCAGGCGGCCGTTGCGGGTCAGATGACGCACGCCGAGCATCAGGGCGATCCGGCCGCTGAGCAGTGCTGCGGCGCCGGCGAAATAGAAGCCGATCAGCCAGCCGCGCGAAACCTGGTCGCTGACCTTGAGGAAAAAGAAGACGGCTAATGTGATGAGGAACAGCATCGTCCAGCCGGTCAGCAGCCGGACCGCGCTGGGAAGGATGCTGCGCAGCGCGCCGATCGGATAGAGCTGCAGGGCCTGGAAGACAGCGAGCGCGCCGATCGCCAGCGCCGGGATGGCGATCTGGTAGGGCAGGGCATAGTCGACCCTGCCGGCGACATAGAGCCAATAGATCAGGGCGCCCGTACCCGCCACGGCAAGCGCATCGACGAGCCGGGCGACCCCTTCGATCATTACCGGCGAGAGCGTCGGCTTGACCGGGATGGCGGCGATGCGCTCGGCGAGGGGATGAAAACGCCGCGTCTGGCCTGCATCCGGCCCGCCGAGCATCGTCGGCGTGGCCGAGGCGGCCGCGTCCGCCTTCATCATGTCGCGGACATCGAAAGTCCCCATGGCGTCCATCCTCAACCCGGATCGCAGCGCCGGGGCGCGGGCGATCCCGGTCGCGGTCTATCCGAAATTGCTCACGGAACGCTTAATCCGACAGCTCGTTGTTTTGCGGGATCGGTAGGAGATCCGCCGAAATCGAGGCGTTCCGGACCCGAAAAAGCGATCGTGGCCGACGTTGAAAACCATTAACGCAAAATCCTGATTTTGTCTCGGCGTGCCAATGGCTTGGCAGCAGGCAAAGTCACGTATAAATCAGGCGGATTCCCGTAAGTTATTGTTATTGCAAGTTATCGCGTGTTGACATTCGGCTTCGTCAAAGCCATATTCGCTTTCGATGAGTGTCTGAGAAGCATATATCGCCCGTTCAGGGCCTTGCGTCGGGAGCGTTATTTCGCTCATGGCRCCGATTGTCGAGGCTGGCCCTCAGCAACCGCTTCTTTTCGGACCTATCGATTTAAAACTCTAACGATTGCTTGGCTGTCCCTGCGTTGCATCCGCAACGTCCAGCGCCCGCTTCGCCTGTGTGCAACATGTCTTTTCATTGGTTGGTTCTGCTCGCGGCCATCGCCGTCGAGATCGTCGCGACGGCTGCGCTGAAGTCGGTCGTCTCGGCACCATGGCTCGTCGGCACGCTGCCGCTGATCCTCATCGGCTTTTCCTTCGTTCTGCTCAGCATCGCGCTGCGCGTCATTCCGATGGCGGTGGCTTATGCCGTCTGGGAGGGGCTCGGCATCGTCGGCATTGCCGTCATCGGCCATCTCCTGTTCGGGGAGCATCTGACGGTTGGCCGCGCCCTCGGCCTTGCCGCGATCCTGGCCGGCATCCTTCTCATCGAGGCCGGTGTCGGCCATGGCCGCAAGCAGGACGAACGGCTCGCTGACGGGAGGCTTGTGTGAATGCCTCGTTCATTCAAGCCGCTCCCTTCCTCTGGCTGCTGCTGGCAGTCGCCTTCGAGATCGCCGGCACCTACCTGCTGAAGCTGTCGGACGGCATGAGCCGCCGCCTGATCGGCACGGGCGGTATCGTCTTCGTCATGGGCGCCTTCGCGGCCCTGGCGCAGGCGATCAAGGGCATGGACCTCGCCGTCGCCTACGCGGTCTGGGGTGGTGCGGGGCTCGTGATCACCGCGATTATCGGCGCGCTGGTCTTCGGCCAGCGCATACGGCCGATCGGCTGGCTCGGCATTGTCCTGGTCGTTGCCGGAGTGGCCGCGTTGAAGCTGGTCTGACGTCGCCTCAGATCGTGCCGCGCGCGGCCATCGCGTCGCGATAGGCATGGATGACGCCGTCGACCATCGAGTCGAGGCGGAAATTCTGCCGGACATGCGCGGCCAGGTCGATGGCCTGGGCCAGTCGCTCCGCCTCGGGTGTCGCGAGCATGCTGCGGATCGCCTCGGCGAGGATTGCCGGGTCATTGGCCTTGATCAGCCGGCTGCTGTGCCGCGATCCGTAGATCTCGCCGATTCCGCCGACATCGGTGGAGATCAGCGGCTGCGCGGCGGCTGCAGCTTCCAGAATGACGTAGGGCAGCGACTCCGCGCGCGACGGGAGCACCATCACATGCGCCCGCGCGAGCGCCTTGCGGATGGGGCCCGGCGGTTCGAAGACGCATTGATCGGCGATGCCGCGCTCAAGCGTCATCTGCCGCAGTTCGGCCTCGTCCGGCCCGGAGCCGACGATCAGGATCCGCGGTGTCAACCCGTTGCGCCGGCGCAGCAGCGCAAGGGCGTCGATCAGCGTGTCCACCCCTTTGGCCGAGCGCAACTCGCCGAGATAGAGCAGGTCGAACCGAGAATCCCCATGGTCGATCGGCTCGAACTCGGCATCGGAGACGCCATTCAGGACGATGCGGTGGTCGGTCCGCGGCGGGTGGCCGATATAGGCTTCGAACCGGCCGGCGATGAAACGGCTCTCGAACAGGAAGAGGTCGGTCGCGCGTTCGAGCAAGCGCTCGACCGACATATAGACCTTATGCTCCGTGCTGCCGGGCTTGTAGTTGAAGCTGCCGCCATGAGGCGTATAGGCGGTGATGTAGCGCCGCCGGGGCGAGAGCAGGGCCGGAAGCCGGCCATAGACGCCGCCTTTCGAGCCGTGGCAGTGCACCACATCGGGAGCCAGCCGGCGCTGCAGCGATATCGCCGACAACTGCGCCTTGGCGTCGGCCAGGCTTGGATAGCGCGACATCGGCACGCGGGTCACGCCGAGCGCCAATTGATCCGACAGCTCCCGGAAAACGTCGGGGGCCCGCTGCCCCCCGGTGTTCGCGTCGCAGAAGATGCCGACGGCATGCCCGCGTTCGCATTGGCCCCGCGCCACGTCGAGCACGTGACGAAAGAGGCCGCCGAGAGGGGCCCGGAAGACATGCAGGATTCGGAGAGGGCGCGGTTCGGCGGCATCCGTCATGGCAGGATTCCGCGCGACCTCAGAACCAGCGTTCCTTGATGACGATAGTGTCCCCGGGTTGGACCGGATAGGTGATCGGCACGATCGCCGTGACGGTCTGGCCTTCGATCTGGCGCGTGATTTCCGCCGAGGAGCGTTGGCCCCGCGGGGTAAAGCCGCCCGCGATGGCAACCGCGGTCTGCACGGTCATGCCGTTCACGAAGGGGAACTGGCCGGAATTGGTGACCTCGCCCAGCACGAAGAAGGGGCGATAGGTGTCGACCTCGACCGAGACCTTGGGCTCGCGCAGATAGCCGCCGCGCAGCTTGGCCTCGATCGCCTGGGCGAGCTGCTGGGTCGTGCGCCCTTGTGCCTCGACAGTGTTGATCAAGGGCATGGAAATCCGGCCTGAGCCGTCGACGGCATAGATGTTCGACAGATTGTCCTGGCCGAAGACGATGATGCGCAGCCTGTCGCCGCTGGCGAGCCTGTAGGGGCCTGCCGGCTCGGCAAGCGTATAGTCCGACGCCGTGTACTGGGGCGCGCAGGCGCCCGTCAGCATGGCGGCGGCCAAGGCGAGAGAGGCGAGGCGTCGACTCATCACAGGCTACCCATGCACGATATGCCCGAGCTTTAGGCGTGATATGGTTAACAAAGGCTTCCCGCGGTCGGCGGCAGCCGGAAGCGCGCCATCTTAACTGGGCAATAACCTTACTGAGGCTTCAGTGACGCTGCGTCCTGCGAAGGGCGCGGGAGTTCTGCGTCCAGAGGTGTGTCATGACCGCTCAAGCTGGGATTGAGGCGCGCGGCGTCGGCGAAAGCCGGGGCGACATGCTCGACCTCTCCGCTCTGTGGGTCGCGATCAAGCGCCGCAAGCTCTGGATCATCGGGCCGACGGTTGTCGCGCTGGGTCTGTCCTTCCTTGCGGTCAATGTCGTGACGCCGCGCTATACGGGCGAGGCGCGGCTGCTTCTCGAAAACCGCGGCGGCTTCTATGCGCTGCCGGGCCAGTCCTTGCCGGACAGCTCCGGGCAATTCGATTCCGAAGCCGTGCAAAGCCAGGTCCAGGTCATCATGTCGCGTGATCTGGCGCGCGAGGCGATCAAGCGCATCGGCCTAGTCGGCAACCCGGAGTTCGACTCCGGCGTCGGCGCTCTCAGCGCCGCGCGCAAGCTCGCCGTGATGATCGGGCTTGGCGGACATCCCGCCGACCGTTCGCCGGAAGAGCGTGTCATCGAGAAATACTTCGAGCGGCTGCTGGTCTTCCCGGTCGGCCGTTCGCGCATCGTCGCGATCGAGTTCACCTCGCGCGATCCCGCGCTCGCGGCGAAAGCGGCGAACACCATCGCCGAGACTTACCTGGAATTCCAGGAGGCGGCGAAGCAGGACAATGCCCGCAGCGCCTCCAACTGGCTGTCGACCACCATCGAGCCGCTTCGCAAGCGCGTCGCCGAGGCCGAGGCCAAGGTCGAGGATTTCCGCTCCAAGAACGGTCTGCTGGTCGGTTCCAACAACACCACCATAACCTCCCAGCAGCTCACCGATCTGTCGAGCCAGCTGTCGGCGGCCCGCAGCCAGCAGACCGAGGCGCAGGCCAAGGCCGGCCTGATCCGCGACGCGATCAAGCAGGGCCGGACCTTCGAGATCCCGGATGTCGCCAACAACGACCTCGTCCGCAGGCTGATCGAGCAGCGCGTCAACCTGCGCACGCAGATTGCGGCGGAGTCGCGCAGCCTCCTGCCCGAGCATCCCCGGATCAAGGAACTCAACGCCCAGCTCCTCGATCTCGAAGGACAGTTGCGCGCCGCGTCCGAGCGCGCCGTTCGCACGTTGGAGAACGAAGCCAAGATCGCCGGTCAGCGCGTCGAGAGCTTCCAGGCGGCGCTCGAAGGACAGAAGAAGAGTGCCTCGTCCGCCAATGACAGCGAGGTGCAGCTGCGAGCGCTCGAGCGCGAGGCGCGCACCCTGCGCGACCAGCTCGAGCAGTACATGCAGCGTTATCGCGAGGCGGTGGCGCGGGACACGATGAATGCCACCCCGGCGGACGCCCGTATCATCTCGCGGGCCGTCGAGCCGACCGAGCCGTCCTTCCCCAAGAAGGTCCCGGTCATGCTCGTCGTCACGCTCGCGACCTTCCTGATCGCGCTGGCGACGATCGTCACGCGTGAGCTGCTCGACGGTCAGGGGCGGCCCTTGCCGGGTGCCCCGCGCGGGCCGCGCTGGGTTGCCGCGGGCGCGAACGAGGACGAAACCGAACAAGCAGGGCCCGCACCGCAGGAGCCTCGCCGCGAGCGCGTCGCCGGCCTGCTGACCCATGCCGGGCGCCTAGGCCAGGTGCGGCTCGATCTCGACCGTCCCGAGCGGACGCTTGCCGAGATCGCGGAGCGGACGCAGGAGCCGCCGCGCGGCATGGCGCCGATGGCGCTCGTGCTCGATGGCGGCGGGGAGGGTGCCGCCAACGCGCGTGACCTCGCCAAGCTGCTGGCGCAGCGCTGCCGTTGCATCCTCGTCGACCTGACGGCGGATGACGAACATGGCGAGCCCGGCTTCTCCGAACTCCTCGCGGGCGAAGCGCTGTTCTCGGACGTCATCATGCGGGCGCCGGGATCGCGTCTGCACAGCATCGGCCCCGGCAGGGCAGGTCGCGCCGCGGTGCTGGCGGCGCCCGATCTCGTCGATGTCGCGCTCGATGCGCTTTGCGAAACCTATGACTGGGTGCTGGTCGCGGCCGCGTCCAGCGACGACGGTGCCGTGCTCGGTCCGATCGCCCGGCGCGCACAGGGCGGGCTGGTGATGAGCGGGCAGGTCGGGAACGGCCACGCCCTCGAAGCCGCCTACCGCTTGAGCGAACTGACCGAAGCGCCGGTCACGATAGTGCTCGATGCGGAGAGCGGTGTTTCCATGGCATCTTCGCCGCGCGTCGAGGCGCCGGCCGAGGCCTGAGCGCTACGGCTGCTCTCTACTCCGGCTCCGGTTCCTTGCGGTGCAGCCAGCCGGCGGCGCGTTGCGCCAGCTTCAGCGCTACGGGCGAAGACTTGATCCGCCGTTTCAGCTCACGCTTCGCCCGAGCCATCGCGGCGAAGAGCCGGCCCTTGAAGGTGAGTGGCAGGAAGGTGTCGACCAGATCGTCGTGGTCGTCGCAGAAGGTGGTCTTGTAGCGCGCTTCGCCCACGCCGAGATCGAAGACGGCTAGTCCGTCGTCGCATTTCTGGCGGATCAGCTCGGCGAGCAGCAATTCGCCGGGGCTGGTCCGTACGGTCGCGCTGCTCATGTCGAACGAGGTTGCCATTCCGGAAAATCGCTCGCCCTGCGTGGCGCCGACATAGGTGGCGACGCATTCTCCTGCCAGATCGAGAGAGTAGAGCTCGATCACCGGGGAGCCGTTCCGGTCGTCGATGGCCGCGCTTGTCAGGAAGCTACGGACCGCCGGCTCGGCGAAGGGGTCTGGCACGCCCATCGCGCGGAAGCGTTCCGCCTTCTGTGCGAGGAAAGCCGAGGCGACGCGTTCGATCTCTGCCGGCGTTGTCGCTCGGGTCATCGCCGAAGGGCCGAAATCCTTGAAGCGGCTGTGCTTGTTCTTGAGCTTCTTGCGTGCGTGGCTGCTCATCGAGCGTCTCAGCGTCGCCTCGCCATCGCCGGCGATCAGCGCGAGCTTATAGGAGCGGCTCGGGCTCGGCCCGGCTGCAAGGCGGGCAGGCGGATTGGCATGGCCCTGCCATTGCGCCGGCTGATTGACGAAGACGAACGCATCGAGCCCGCCGATCGCCACGCCGATCTCGGCCAGCATCTGCTTCGCGCGGGCCGTATCGAGCGCGGCGGCGAAAGCCGGAGCATAGAGCCCCATATGGTAATTGGCGTGCTTGCCGCCGATGAATTCGGCAAAGCGAATGCCGCTGCGCCGGGTGATGACCAGCGGCAGCAGCGCGCAGAGCGCTCCCTGCGCATCGCGCAGCAGGGCATAGCGGAACGACATCCCATGAGCGGCGCCGATCGTCTCCGCGAAAGGGCGGACCCAGCCATAGGCCTGATAGGGCGTCACCAGCGCAATCGCTTCGAACGCACGCCACTCGCCTTCCAGCAAGCGAATGTCGCTCTCGATCCCGATCGAAGCCCATGGACATTCGTCCGGGTGGCCGGCAACAGCTGCGCCTTGCGGATGCGGTGTCTCGGCGGCGATGGCGGACATGGTTCCTCGGCGCCTCCGTAGCTGAGGGCGCATCGTCCTTAACCCGTCATTGTGAACGGATCGGTCATGATCCTCCCGCCCGGCAGCGCCATTGCGCAACAGCGTTAGCGGGCGGTTGCACGGACTGGCGATGAACGGACGTCACAAGGCCATCGCGGCCGCATTCAAGCTGATGGCGGCGACAGGCGCGGATCGCTGGAGTCGCGGCTTCGCGCAAGGCGCGGGCGTGATCCTGACGTTGCACCATGTCCGGCCGCAGGCACCGCAAGGTTTCTCGCCCAACGCCCTGCTGGAGATCACGCCCGAGTTCCTCGACACCACGCTTGGGCTGATCCGGGCCGAGGGCTACGACATCGTCTCGCTCGACGAAGCTCTGCTGCGCCTGCAGCAGCCGAAGCGCGGGCGCTTCTTCGTCGCGCTGACCTTCGACGACGGCTATCGCGACAATGTCGAGCATGCCTGGCCGATCCTGGCGAAGCACGGCGCGCCGTGGACGCTCTTCGTCACGCCCGGCTTCGCCGATCGCACCGCGAGGCTCTGGTGGCTGGAGCTGGAGGAGGCGATCCGCGTCTTGCCGCGGCTCGACGTCGTCTTGCCGGATGGCCGCTTCAGCGCCCGGACCGAGACGGATTCGGAGAAGAGCCGCGCCTTCGACAAGCTCTATTGGCGTCTGCGCAGAGGCCCCGAAGAAATCCTGCTGTCGGCGATTTCCGAATTGACGACCGAGGCCGGTATCGATCCCGCCGCATTGGTCGAGCGCGAGTGTTTGCAGTGGGAAACGCTGCGCGCGCTCTCCGGGGCACCGGGCGTCACCATCGGCGCCCACACCCTGACGCATCCGATGCTGGCCAAGCACGATGCGGAGACCGCGCGCCGCGAGATCGTAGGAAGCAAGGCGCGGCTTGAGGCCGAGTTGGGGATGCCCATCCACCATTTCGCCTATCCGGTCGGCGATCCCGGTTCGGCCGGGCCGCGCGAATTCGCGTTGGCGCAAGAGGCCGGTTTCGTCAGTGCCGTGACGACGCGCCCGGGCCATCTCTTCGCGGAGCACGCCGAGCATCTTCAGGCCCTGCCGCGCGTCTCGCTCAACGGCCTGCACCAGAACGAGGCGGCGCTGCGGGCGCTTTTGTCCGGGCTGCCGTTCTGGCTGCGAAACCGGGGCCGGAGACTGGATTTTGCCTAGCGCGGGTTAGGCTTCGTCCTTGCGCTCCATCCATTTGATCAGCGGCAGCAGGGGCAGCACCCAGGCCAAGCCGAGCACGACATAGGCGATGGTCTGGACCAGCTTCGGCGCTTCCGTGATCCGGCCCTGTGCGAGCGCCATCGCAACCAGCGCATAGACGCAGACGAAGACGAGGATCAGCACCGTCCCGAGCAGCTTGCGGTTGCGTTGTCTCATCGAATTCTCCGCCGCCCGCTCGGGCCTTGCATCGCTCCTGCGGCATTGCAGGCGTTGTCGCGCTGTCGCGACGGGTCTATGTCACCGCCATCGGCGCTTGTGAAGCGCCAGCCAGCTTCCGCGACCGAAAGCACGCATCCTTGACCCTCGCCCTGAACCAGACCGCCGGTGCTCTCGCCAAGGCCGATCATGCCGGCATCCGCCGCTGGCTCTGGGCGGTGGCGGGGCTCGTCTTCCTGATGGTGGTGGTCGGCGGCGCGACGCGGCTGACGGGCTCGGGCCTCTCGATCACCGAGTGGAAGCCGATCACCGGCGCGCTGCCGCCGCTATCGGCCGAAGCCTGGGCCGAGGAGTTCGGCAAGTACCGGGCGAGCCCGCAATACCAGATCCTCAACGACGGCATGAGCCTGGGCGAGTTCCAGTTCATCTATTGGTGGGAATGGGGTCATCGCCAGCTCGGCCGCTTCATCGGGCTGATCTATCTCGCTGGTTTCCTCGTCGTGGCGTTGCGCCGCCTGTTGCCGGTGCGGCAGGTCGTCACGCTGTTCGGCATGGGGCTGCTGCTAGGCCTCCAGGGCGCGATCGGCTGGATCATGGTGGCCTCCGGTCTCCAGCCCGGCATGGTCGCCGTGGCGCCGGTGAAGCTGACGCTGCATCTCACCTTCGCCGGGCTGTTCTTCGCCTCGGTCGTCGCCTTTGCCACCGCGCTGACGCCGCTGCGCCGGGTCGAGCCGGCGCGCGCCCGCTCGACCGCCTGGCTGCTGCTGGTGTTGCTCTTCATGCAGGTCGCCCTCGGCGGGCTCGTCGCCGGCTCCAAGGCCGGCTTCACCTTCAACACCTGGCCGTTGATGGACGGCACGCTTGTCCCGCCCGGCTCGCTGCTCTTTGCCCAGACGCCGTTCTGGGAGAACTTCGTCGACAATGTCGCGCTGGTGCAGTTCAACCACCGCATCGGCGCCTACGTTCTTTTTGCCGTCGCGCTCTGGAACGTCGTCAGACTGCGCCGTGCCGCGCCGGGTTCGGGCAGCGCCAAGCGCGCGAGCGCCATCGCCGGGATGGTCTTGGCGCAGTCGGCGCTGGGTGTGGCGACGTTGCTGCTGGTCGTGCCGCTCTGGGCCGGGCTCGCCCATCAGGCACTCGGCTTCGCCGTGCTGGCCATGGGCGTGGTCCATGTCACGCGCACCGAGCAGGCGGCGCGCGGCTGAGCGGCGGGAAGGCGCTCCGCGCTCTGGTTGTTATATACGGAACCACGCCGTCATTCCGGGGCATCGCGTCAGCGATGAGCCCGGAACCCAGAACCGATGCCGTCCGTCATGAAGCGGTCTCTTCCCCGCAGTTTTCACGATCGAGGGTATCGGTTCTGGGTTCCGGGCTCATCGCTGACGCGATGCCCCGGAATGACGGCGTGGTTCCGTATATAACAACCAGAGCGCGGAGCGCCTTCCCGCCGCTCAGCCGCGCGCCGCCTGCTCGGTGCGCGTGACATGGACCACGCCCCACGCC
>NZ_JBFUIF010000023.1:0-85598 GCF_056402015.1 Allobosea sp. P4_C6 | reverse complement strand
CTTCTTCCACTTCGCGACGGTCTTCTGGTTGATGCCGTAGCGCTTTGCCAGAGCCCTCAGGCTCGCTTGACTATGCTGTATCGCTCGACGGATCGCCTCCGTCGTTGTGGCGCTCCCGTGCAGAACCTGGCCCATAGTGCCTCCTTCCATCCGATGGAAAAGATCGCACCATCAAAACCTGGGATCAAACATCTAGGCTCCTCGCGAAGCGAGCTTGGAGTCGGTTCCATGGAACGACGGTCAGTCCTGTTCGGATTGTTTGCCATTGCGGCCGGCGCCGCCTCGGCCTTGCCGGCGAAGCAGGCTGAAGCGGCCCCAGCCGAGCCGAGCCCGCCCCTGCTGCCCGATCAGGATATCAGGCTGCCGGACGGGACGCCGATCGATTGGTCGCGTCGGGGACATCATCATCACCGCCGGCCGCATCACCATCGTTATCGCCGCTGGCATCGCCGCCGCTACCACCGTAGCCGGCCGGTATGCCGTATCTATCGCGACCGGTTCGGCGGGTTTATCCGTCGGTGCCGTGTGGTCTGGGTCTAGTCTTCATCAGCCGGGTGGGCGAACAGTGCGCCGCTCGGACTCGTTTCATCGAATGCGGCAGGGGGAAGCATGCAGACGCTCGATCATCTCATTGTCTGGATCATCATCGGCGTGATCGGCGGCAGCCTCGCGGGCCTGGTCATCAAATGGGACAAGCGCGGCTTCGGCCTGCTGCGAAATCTGGCGGTCGGCCTGCTCGGCGCCGTCATTGGCGGCCTGCTCTTCCGTTGGCTCCAGCTTCTGCCCAGCCTCGACGGCATCGCGATCTCGTTGAGGGACGTGATCGCGGCCTTCGTCGGCTCGCTCATCGTCCTCGTCGCGCTGTGGGCCTGGAGGCGCTTCGGAGCCGGTCACACGGCCTGAACCAGCGGGCCGGGCGACCTCAAAACCGCCAGACCAGCGGCACGTAGAACACGGCCATGACGAAGAACCAGAGCATCAGTGGCGTGCCGAGCTTCCAGTAGCTGTTGAAGCTGTAGCCGCCCGGACCCATGACCATCATGTTGGTCGCGGTCGCGATCGGCGTCAGGAACGACGCCGAGCCGGCGATGCACAGGCTCATCAGCACCGGGCGCGGCGAGACGCCCATGCCGGCAGCGGCAGCCATGGCGATCGGGATGACCAGCATGGTCGTCGCCGTATTGCTCATGACCTGACCGAGGCTCGCCGTCAGCACGAAGAGGCCTGCGAGGAAGACGATCGGCCCTGCCCCGCCGGTCAGCGTCACCAGATGGTCCGCGACGACCTTGGCCGCGCCTGACTGCACCATGGCGGTGGAGAGCGGCATCATCGCCGCGATCAGGATCACCGTCGTCCAGTTGATCGCGCGATAGGCCTGCTCGACGGTCATGATGCCCGCGGCGATCAGCGCGCCGGCACAGAGCAATCCGGCGACGGCGGGCGGGACGATGCCGGTCGCGAGCAGCGTGACGAGGCACGCCAGCACGGCCAGCGCGACGCCTGCGCCTGCGCCCATCGGCACGGCCTGTCGCCTGACGAGGTCGGGAGAGTTGACGACGAGCACATCGGGATCGTCGAGACGCAGATCGAGAGCCTCCCAACTGCCTTCTAGCAGGAGCGTGTCGCCGGCCAGAAGCGTATCGCCCGGGTCGAGATCGACGCCCGCCCGCTGCACCGCCAGCACGACGAGATCCCCGCTATCGGTGACCATGCCGGGAAACAGGGCGCGGCCGATCAGTGCCGAGCGCGGCGGGATCACCACCTCGGCGAGACCCGAACGACGGCTGAACAGCCCCGTTTCCGTCTGCTCGTCGCGCAAGGCGAGATGCTTTTCGGCGGCCAGCGTCGCGATGGCCTCCGCATCGCCGCGCACCAGCAGATAGTCGCCCTCCGAAACGGCGGGCGCGCGCAGCGGCGTGCCGGAGGCCCCAGCCTGCACGGCCATCAGGCTGAGCCGCCCGTCCGCGCCGACATCGATATCCGCCGGGGCGATGCCGACATAGGAAGAGGTTGCGCGCACGCGTAGCCTGAAGATGCCGTCGCTCAGCCCGTAATGCTCCACGAGGGTCTGAGCATGCCGGCTGAAATCGGCCGGCAGCCGCGCGCTGCTCTCCTGCGGCAGCAGGCGGCGACCGAGCAACAGGATGATCGCGATCGTGCCGGCCAGCAGCGGCAGGCCGACGAGGGCGAACTCAGCGAAAGCGAAGCCCTGCAGGCCGGCATCCTCCAGCGCTTCGGAGACGAGGATGTTCTTCGGCGCGCCCGTCAGCAGCAGGTTGGAGCCGGCATGGGAGGCGAAGGCGAGCGGCATCAGGAGCTGGGATGGCGACTGGCGCAAACGCACCGCCGCCATGACCGCGACCGGCATCAACGCCGCGACCGCGCCGCTGCCGCTGATGAACGCGCTGAGACAGCCGGCCGCCACCATGATGATGATCAGCAGGCGGCTTCGGGCGTCGGCACCGGCCTTGGCGATCAGATATTGCCCCGCCCAGGCAGTGACGCCGGTCCTCTCCAGCGCTGCGCTGATGATGAAGAGGCTGGCGACGAAGAGCGCGGCGCGATCGCCGAAGCCGGCGAAGGCCTGATCGAGCGTAACCACGCCCGTCGCCCATAGCGCCAGCGCCGCTCCGATCGCGACCACGACGACCGGCAGCCTGTTCCAGGTGAACAGCGCGATCGTGACGACCGTAACCAGGGCAGTGCTTTCGATCGGTGTCACGTCGCAGTCCTCTGGCCGGCGTCAGGCCCGGAGCATCAAAGCCCCGCCGAGCAGGATGGCAAGAGCGATCAGCCCCAGCCCGGCCACGGGCCAGCGCCGGAGATAGGCGTCGATTTCCGCGATGCCATTCGAGAATCCGCGAACGAATGGCCCTCCCGCCTGGGCCAGGACGACGATGTCGCCCTCGGGAATCATGCCCAGACGCCGCGGCAAACGTTGCACGAACAGCATCACCGCCGCGCCCAGTAGCATGGGCCAGAGCACCTTCCAGAGCGCCTCCGGCTGGAGCAGGCTGGCCAGCGCTTCGCCAGAGATCGCGGGATAGAGCGACCAGGGAATGACGAAGGCGGCGGCGACCACGACCAGCCAGGGCACGAGCTGGCCGGGCGGCGGCAAGGCAGGCGGATTGTCGAGCGTGTCGCGGCGGATGATCATCAGGAAATGCAGCATCAGCGCGGTGCTGCCGGCCGCGGCGAGCGACATCGCGCCGGCAAGCCAGCCATAGCCGAGGATCGGCTTTGTCGCGAGCTTGGCCAGCGCCCCGCTGGTCAGCGGCATGCCGCCAAGGCTCAGCGCGAGAACCGCCATCAGCAGCAGCACCAGCCTCAACCGGCGGCCACCCGTCGCGGCCAGGATGCCGACGCCGAGGAAGAGCGCGCCCTTCACCAGCGTGTGGTGGACGGCGTAATAGGCCGTCAGCTGCGTCGCGGCCGGGTCGGCAGTGCCGAGACCGACGCCGAGCAGCACCGCCAGCAGCCCCATCTGGCTCACGGTGGAATAGGCCAGCACCGTCTTGGCCCGCCGTTGGGTGATGCCGACGAGGACGCCGTAATAGGCCGTGACAACGCCGACGCCGACCAGCACGCCGCCCCAGAAGGGCTCGCCCGCCTCGAAAGGCAGGAAGCGGATGAGCCCGATCACGCCGGCCTTGACCACGACGCCGCTCAGGACGGCCGAAGCCGGCGTCGGCGCGGCCGGATGTGCCAGCGGCAGCCAGACATGCAGCGGCACCAGCCCCATTTTCAGCGCGAAGCCGAGGATGAACAGCGCGATGATGCCGTTGCGCATCGGATTTGCCGGCAGATCGGCGACGACGCTTCGGATCTGCGGGTTGGCGTCGGGGTGGTTGGCGGCCAGCATCACCAGCGCGATCAAAAGGAACGCCTCGGCTGCCAGCGCGAGCACGACATAGATCACGCCGGCCCGGTGCGCGGGGGCGGTCTGCTCGTGGATGATCAGGCCGTAGGCCGCGAGGCTCGCCAGCGTGAACAGCAGGTAGAAGTTCACGACGTCGCCGACGATGAAGAGGCCGAGGCTGCCGGCCAGCGTCAGCAGCCACCAGATCGCGAAGCGCGGTGCGCCGGGATCGCGGCCCATGAGCGAGGCTGCATAGGCCCCGGCGGCGCTCCAGAGCAGCGCGGCGCCGCCGAGCAGGATCGCGCCCGGCTGGTCGAGCACCAGCGTCAGCCGGAACGGCGTCGGGAAGAAGGCGAAGCGTCCTTCGGGCACGAATAGCGCCGCCAACAAAGCCGGCAAAGGAGCGATGAGCAGAACGGCCGTTGCCCTTTCCCTGAACCAGGTCGATAGGCAGCAGGCGGCGAACAGGAGCGGGACGAGCAGAGCCGAGGCGAGGAGCAGGCCGGCGGCGGTCATGGCGTCAACGCCATGGCCAGGCCGTCGCGGCCGATCTGCAGGAAGCCGAAGGGGCGCAGCGGCACGAAGCCGATCAGCACGGCAGCGACCGCGAGCGCGAGCGCCGCGAATTCGAGCCGGCGCGGAATCGGCCTGAGGGTCTTTACCGGAACCGTGGGGACCGCCAGCGCCTTGTCGATCACGCGGAAGACATAGCCGCCGGCGAGAAGCCCGCCGATGAGGATGGTCGCCGCCAGCCAGGGGTAGCCGCCGATCACCGCAGCCGTCAGCAGCAGGCATTTGGCGACGAAGCCGCCGCTCGGCGGAATACCCATCAGCGAGAGCCCGGCCAGGCAGAAGGCCGCAGCGCTCAAGGGCAGCACCCGGCCGAAGCCGCCGAGATCGGCGATGCGGTCATGGCCGAAGGCCTCGGCGATGACGCCCGCGGCCAGGAACATCGCCGCCTTCGCCAGCGCGTGGGAGATCAGCTGCAGGGCGCCGCCGGTCCAGGCGATCGTGCCCCAGGGCGGCAGGTCGGCGCTGCCGGCGGCGAGCGGGAAGACGATGAAGAGATAGCCGATCTGCGCCACGGTCGAATAGGCGATCATCAGCTTGAGCCGGGCCTGCTTGAGCGCCATGACGCTGCAGAACAGGATCGAGGCGGCGCCGAGGACGGCGAGCAACTGCCCTGCGATCGCGGCCGCCTGCGGAGGGGCGACGTCGAGCACCAGCCGCAGGATCAGGAAGACCGGTGCCTTGATCACCAGCGCCGAGAGCACGGCACTCGCCGGCGCCGGCGCTCCGGCATGGGCGGGGGGCAGCCACAGATGCAGCGGAAACAGCGCGGCCTTGGCGAGCAGGCCGACGATCATCAGCGCCAGTGCGACCGAAAGCGCCGGGTCCTGCCGGCTCAGCCGCGAGAGCGCGAGCAGATCGAGCGTGCCGTACTGGCCGTAGAGCAAGCCGGTTCCGAGCAGATAGAGGAGCGAGCCGACCAGCGCGAACAGCAGGTAGCGCAGCGCGGCCATGATCGTCTTCGAGCGGCCGTCGAGGCAGACGAGCGGCACCGCGGCGAAGGTCAGCAACTCCAGCGCGACATAGAGGTTGAACAGGTCCTCGCCCACGAAGACCGCGTTCAGCGCGCTCCAGAGCGAAAGCAGCATCAGCCAGAAGGTGGTCTGCGCGCGCCCTTCGCGCGCGCCTTCATCGAGCCCGTGCTGGACACGGGCGAACAGCCCGACCGCGACCACGACCAGCGCCGTCATGACGAGCATGGCCCCCGACAGCCCGTCCGCCCGCAGCGCGATCCCGAGCGGCGGCTGCCAGGCGCCGACGACATAGGAAAGCGCGGCCCCGCTCGATATCAGCTCGGCCGCGATCGCGACGGCGATGGCGAGCCCTGCCGCGAGCGTCACCATCGCGATGCGCGCCGCGCTCCGCGGTCCGCAGGCGACGATGGCCAGCACGGCGCAGACCGGCAGGATCACGGCCAGCACCAGCAGATAGCCGCCCGGCGTGGTCGCGTGGACGAGCGGCGTCACGAGCCGCTCTCCCGTTCGGCGGCTTCCGCCCGATCGCCGTCGGTCAGCTCGGATAGCCGCTTCAGCAGGGCGACGGCCAATGCGCTTGCGGAAAAGGCGACGACGATGCCGGTGATCACCAGCGCCTGTGGCACGGGGTCAGCGTCGAATCCGGCAGCGGCGCCGCGTCGCGCGACGGCGCCGAAAACGAGGAAGATGCCCGCGCCGAGGATGTTGCAGCCGACGATCCGGCGCAGCAGCCCGGTCTGCGTCACGACGGCGAAAAGCCCGATGCCGACTAGCCCGGCGCCGCACAGGCCGAACAGCACGCCGGGCTGCAGCACCGCGGTCATCGCGCCGGCGCCTTTCGGGCAGGGCCGGCGACCAGCATCGCCAGCGCCGCCGCGACCGACAGTGTCAGCGCCGCCTCGATCGCCAGGATCAGCGGCTTCGCCATGGCCTCCGGATAGGCGAGAAAGGCGTCGGCGAAGACGAAGCCGAGAAAGGCGATCGCCAGGAACAAGGCGGGGCCGCCGACCAGCACGAGCCGCAGCAGCGGCCGGGCCGTATCGGGAGCGGGATACAACCCCGCCATCATCACCAGCAGCCACATCGCGGCGAGCACGGTGCCGGCCTGGAAGGTGCCGCCCGGTGCATCGGCCCCGACCCAGAACATGTAGACGCCGATCACCACGCCGAAGGGTGGCAGGACGCGCGCGAGATAGGCCAGCGGCCCGGGAATCGCGGCCGGCTTCACCTCCGGAGCGCCGCCCCACAGACCATCCGGTGCCAGCGACCAGACCCCGATCAGGGCGAGCAGCACCACGACCTTCTCCAGAAGCGTGTCGAGCGCGCGATAGGAGAGGAGCACGGCCGTGACGGGATTGCCGAGGCCGGTGGCGCCGAGCGCGGCCGAAGCGGCGGGAGCCAGTGTCGGAGGGGGCGAGGAGAATGTCAGTACGGCCAGGCCCAGCCCGGCCGAGACCGCGGCGCAGCCCAGCGCGACCGCCGCCTTTCCCGCTGCGCTCATCGGCTCGGCATTCTTGTCGCGGCCGCGGAGGGCGGCTTCCGCCCGCAGAAGCAGGATGCCGGTTCCGCCGCCGCCGATGGCGATCTCGGTCAACGCGACATCGGGGGCGGCAAGCCGGACCCAACCGAGCCCGAGCAGGAGCCCGAAGGCGAGAAAGGCCACGATTGCGCTGCGCTCATGCGGCTGCGCCACGACATGAACCGCGAGCGCCAGCAACCAGGCGACGAGCGCGAGGTCGAGCAGGGTCGTCATGGGTCGGCTTTGTCGCGATAGACGGCGTTGGCGAGCAACTGGCTCGCCGTAGCGGCCGAAAGCTGCGCCAGCAGCCAGACGCAGACGAGCTTAAACCCGCCCGCGACGCTCGTCGCTTGCGGCAGGAGGCCGATGACGATCAGCCCGAGCCCGAGATTGTCGGCCTTGCTGATGGCATGAAGCCGGCTCAGCGTATCGGGGAAACGCAGCAGGCCGAGCGTGCCGGCCAGGAAGAGCAGCGCGCCTGCCGTCACCAGAACGATGGTGAAGAAATCCGCGAGCGCGCTCATGGCCGATCTTCCGATGGCTTGCGATCCCCGCCCTGCCCGGCCCCGCCCATAACGAAGGCCACGCAGGAGAACGCCGCGAACAGGGCGAGCAGCAGCGCCACGTCGATCGTCGCCGCCGATCCTGACGCCGCGCCCAGCAGCAGGAGCGCCGCCGCCCCGCCGGTGCCGAGCAACTGCACCGCCATCATGCGCTCGGCGACCGTCCGGGCGCGCAGAACCCGGAACAGCGCGACTGCGGTCACCGCCAGGATGAACAGCGCTGCGCCCGTCAGGACATCAGCCATCGCGCTTCTCCGGTTTGAGAATACGGTTGAAGGCCGCCTCGTCGGCAGAGACCTGCTCGGCCACGGCCTCGCGCAGGTCTAGGCAATGGATATGCAGCGTGCCGTCGGTTTCCACGGCGACCGGAAGCTTGCCCGGCTGCAGGCTCATCACGGCGCAAGCCGAGTCACGCGCCAAGCCGACAGGTATGGTGGAACGACAGGTCGTGAAGCCCGGCCTCAGGTCGGGTTCGCGTGCAAAGGCGCGCCGGGCGACATCGAGCCCCGCTACGACGGACTGCGGCAGGAAGCGAGCCAGGAACCGCGCGAGACCGGGCAATGAGAGCTTCCCGCCGGCCGGCCAGAGGGCCGTGCTCGCCCAGACGCCGGCGGCGCTGGCGGCGAGCCCGACCGGCAGATCCGCCAGTGCCGGGCCCATCAGGATCACCCATAGCAGCAGCAGGCCCAGCCCCCGAGCCAGGAGCGTCGAGAGCGGCACGTCGTCGGCTGCGGCCGATCCCTCCATCGTATCTCCCGCCCTTGGCCGATGCCTGGGATCCACCTCGGCAAGGTAGCGCCGGCCCTTCCGGGCAACATCAGCCCGACGTCTCAGTCCTGTGCGCCACGTCCCATTCTCGGCTCCATCGGCTGGCGAGCGCCTGCTCGATCTGCGCAGGATGGCGCCGGCGCGATATCCGGCCGGAGCCGCCGGATCGCGCCGGCGCCGGTTCTTGGAGATCGCATGCACCAGTCGAGGTTTTCGCCGATATCGGCCCCCTGCCCGGCCGGGCCGCCATGCCGATGATTATCGAGCCGCGAAACGGCGATGCCGAGGACGATGCGAGCAGCACCAAGACGCATTCGCTGATCGCGATCGCGGGCAGCCTGCTCGGCGAGATCAGCCTGCCCAAGCTCGCGCTCGCCTGGGTCATCGGGGCGCTGCTGCCGAGCCTGCTGCTGGGCGCGGCCCCCCTCGTCCTCACCGCCTGGGTCGCGTCGATATCGGGCCGCGTCACCGCGCTCGCCGGGATCGGCTCCCTGATCCTGCTCGCTTTGGTCGGAACGGTCGGCTGGTACGGTTTCCGCCCGCTGTTTCGCATGGCGGAGAGGAGCTTCTGGTCGCTCAACGCGCTGGTGGTACAGCCGGGCTATGCCGTCTGCCGGGAAGGCCTGCAGCACCTCGCCGAACGCTTCTTCTCCGCCGGGCGAAACCCGGACAGGCGCGCGACCTGGCGCGCCGGAAGCGCGATCGGTGCCGGTCTGCTCGGCTGCCTCGTCTCGGGCGCCGTGTGCGCTCTCGTCTGGCCGGCCACCCGCTGGTCCGGCGGCTTCGGCGACTTTATCGACCCGCTGCGGCTCGTCGTCCCGGCCCTGGCCAATGCCGTCGCCGTGATGTCGCTGTATCTGGCTGCCGCCTCGTTGTTCTGGGGCATGGCCGACGGCTTCATGGATCAGCCGCGCGATCTCGGCGGCTTCGATGTCGTGCCGGCGTCGGCCCGCCGATGGCGCGTCGCGCATCTCTCGGACGTGCATGTCGTCGGCGAGCGCTACGGTTTCAGGATCGAGAGCGGGCGCGCCGGTCCGCGCGGCAACGAGCGGTTCCTGCAAGTGCTCGACAGGCTGGCGGAGATCCACGCGGCCGAGCCCCTCGACCTGCTGCTCATCACCGGCGACATGACCGATGCCGGACGCTCGGCCGAATGGGCCGAATTCCTCGACGCGATGCAGCGCCATCCCGCGCTTGCCGAGCGCAGCCTGATTCTGCCCGGCAACCACGACGTCAACATCGTCGATCGCGCCAACCCCGCCCGGCTCGAATTGCCGGGCAGCCCCGGCAAGCGCTTGCGCCAGATGCGGACGCTTTCGGCCATCGCGGCTCTGCACGGCGAACGCGTGCGGGTCTTCGACCAGAGCCGGACGAAGCTGGCCGGCAGCCTTGCGAGCGCGCTCGAACCGCATCGCGACCGGATCGCCGCCTTCGCCGATGCCGGCGGCATGCGGCTTTCGATGGGGCTCGGCACGATCTGGGCCGATGCCTTTCCGATGGTGCTGCCGCCGGCGGAGCCCGACGGGCTCGGCGTCATCCTGCTGAACTCCAATGCGGAAGCGCATTTCTCCTTCACCAACGCGCTCGGCCTCGTCGCCGAGGAGGACATGCAGGCCGTCCTCGCCGTCATCCGCGAATTCCCGCAGGCGCGTTGGGTCCTCGCCCTCCACCACCATCCGATCGAGTATCCGCGGCCGGCGAAGGCCTTTTCGGAGCGTATCGGAACCGCGCTGATCAACGGCAGCCGGCTGCTGCGGCTGCTGCGTCCGGTGTCCCACCGCATGGTCGCGATGCATGGGCACCGCCATATCGACTGGATCGGCCGGTGCGGCGCTTTGAAGATCGTATCCGCCCCCTCGCCCGTCATGGAGGCGACGGAGGCCGACCCGACCTGCTTCTACATCCACACGCTGGCGGCCGCCGATGCTGGGATCGCGCTGCTGGAGCCGCAGCGCGTCGTGATCGAGCCGCGCCCTTCCGCCGTCAGCGCGTGACCGGCTCGCCATCCACAACGGGTACGTCCTTCTGCGGCGAGCCGAAGATTTCCGCGAGCCACAGGCTCGACGGGTGCAGGGCGCAGAAGGTGAGGAAGGCGATGGTGATGGGCACGCCGATGAAGGCGCCGAAAACGCCCCAGAGATAACTCCAGAAGAACACCGAGAACAGCACGGTCGCCGGCGAGATCGAGAGCGCGCTGCCGGCGACGCGGGGCTCGACATAGCTGCCCACGACGAACTGGATCAGGTTGAGGCAGGCGAAGACCGCGACCACCGCCTGCCACGATCCGAACTGCGTCATCGCGAACAAGGTCGGGAAGACGGTGGCGACGAGCGGGCCGAGGAACGGAATGTAGTTCAGCGAGAAGGCGATGAAGCCCCATTCCTCGGCGAGCTGAAGCCCGACGGCCCTGGCAAAGAGCCAGACCAGGACGCCGGTGATCACGCTCATCAGGGTTCTGACCAGCATGTAGCGCCTGATCTTGGCGGCAGTCTCCATGCTGCCCTGCAGCAGCAGGGCGCCGGCGGCGTGGTTGCGCATGCCCTTGAGCTTGCGGCCGAAATCATCGACCTCCAGCAACCCGAGAAAGACATAGACCAGCACCACGAGCCAGAAGCTCATCGTGCTGTTCAGCCGGCCGGTGACGGTCTGGGCCGTCCGGAGCATCCAGCCGACGCTGAACGCCTCCGACCATGCTCCCGCCACTGCGATTCCATGCCCTTCGAGCCAGACCGTGACCTGGTCGTAGAACGCCTGGAAGCGGGCGGCGTCGGCGACGATCCAGCGCCCGACACGTCCGAACGCGGACACAACCAGCGAGCCGACATAGACGAATGCGACGGTCATGACGATGACGCTGACGGCGAGAGCGAGCAGCCGCGGCAGAAAGCCCTGAAGCATCTTCTGGAGAGGCCAGACCAGCGCGATGATGAACAGCGCGAAGGCGACCGGCGCGAAGACCGAGCTCGCGACGGAAAGCGCCGCGATCACCAGGATCGTGGCGATCACGACCTGAGCCGCCTGGTGGACATTACCGCTCGTCATAGACAGACCCCGTTCCGCACCCATCGCCCTGTCGGCGTGGCGCAATCCTTCAGCATCGACACCCGTCAGACGCCCTTGGTGAATTCGTCGAGATCCAGCGTCGAGCGCTTGCCGATCTCGTCCCGGTGCTCCCGGTAGAATGCCTCTGCCGAGCGCCTGCCCTCGTCATGGAGCATCGTCAGGAATTCCCATTCGGCGTTGAGCTTCGAAGAGTAGCCGAGCTCGGCCATGGCGTCGCTGGCGATGCGGTGGATGCGCATGCGGGCCCATCGTGCCCCCTCGCCCGCGCCGGAAACCGCCTCGCGCTGCAAGAGCGCCATCATGCGCAGCTCCTTCAGCAGCACCGCATTGAACGAGACCTCGTTGAGGCGGTTGAGGATGTCGCGCGCCGTCCGGGGCGTGCCCGGCCGCTCGACGGGGTTGATCTGGACGAGGATCGTGTCGCGCGCATTGCTCTCCTCGATAAGCGGCGTCATGGTCGGGTTGCCGGAATAGCCGCCGTCCCAATAGCTCTCGCCGTCGATCTCGACCGCCTGGAACAGGGTCGGCAGGCATGCGGAGGCGAGCAGCACCTCCGGCGTGATCTCCGCATTGCGGAAGACGCGGCTGCGGCCGGTCCGGACATTCGTCGCGGTGATGAACAGCTTGATCGGGCATGTCGCGAGCGCCTCGAAATCGATGACCTCTGCGAGGATATCGGTCAGCGGATTGGTGCCCATTGGGTTGAGGCTGTAGGGCGAGACGACCCGGGACATCATGTCCATCGCCACGAAGAGCGGCGAGGTGTCGAGCGTCCAGCGCCCGAGCAGGACATCGAGCGGCGTGCGCTGGAACGGGCTGAATCGCGCTGCTTCGGACACCTTCCGCCAGAACCGGTCAAGCGCCTCGCGCGCGCCGTCGCGCCCGCCCTTGGCAAAGCCGGAAGCGAGCACGGCGGCGTTCATGGCGCCGGCCGAGGTGCCGGAGATCGCCTCGATCTCGAGCCAGTCCTCCTCGAGGATCCGGGACAGCACGCCCCAGGCGAAGGCGCCGTGCGCCCCGCCGCCCTGCAGCGCGAGATCGATGTCGAGCGACTCGCGGGGCTGGGTGCTGCGATCCTTGGAGGGGCGGCTGGAGGGAGAAGGCGTCTTGCTCACCGGAACATCACTCCACCTGAAGGGGGCGGCAAGGTCATGACGACTTCACCAGTCCCGAGAAACCCGCAACCGCCAGCAGGCTCAAGGCCCAACCGACGATCGACTGGAAATAGAAATAGTTGATCGCGACGCGGCCCCCGGGCTTCGTCGGGTTCGGCCGCCAGAACGTGCGCTGGCCCATGTCGAGCACGGGCAGCAGCGTGTCGAGCGAGTACATCCACGGGCTGAAGGCCGGATAGCTCGAAGCCTCCCAGCGCTGGCGGAAGCAAGCGAGCTGGTTCTGCCCGGGAGCGGCCAGCCCCTGCGACGGCCCGCTGGCGACCAGAGGTCGCTGCTCGCCCTGCTCGATGCCGCACAAAGTCCATTCCGGCGCGCGGAGCACGACGGCGCTGTTCGGCATGATGGCGCCATGGCGCTCGGCATAGGCGAAGATCGCGACGCCCGCGAGCCAGAAGCAGATGAGCCAGATGAAGGCGAGGAAGGGCCTGCGGCCATAGCCCAGCGTGATCCCGAGAATGCCGTCGGCGACGGACAGCATACCTCGCCAGACCGCGTTCTCCGTCCGCGCCCGTCGCGCCCGGCGCTGCAGCCGCTCCTTGATGACCAGTACGGAGCGCGCATCCTCGCCATGCCCCATTTCGCGGAACACGGCCGCCAGCTGTTCATAGGGCTGGGGCCAGAAATCCTCGCCCCAGCGCTCGGGCTTCTGACGCGCGAGCCAGTCCAGCCGACTGTCGGCATCGACCGGCCCGTCGATGAATGCCCCGTAGCGGCAGCGATTGAGCAGCAAATCGCCGGGCTTCGGCCACGAGGCCGCCTCGTCATGGATCGTGCCGATCGAGGCGCCGGTCAGCGCCAGCGTGCCGTCCAGCCGGGCGTCACGGCGCAGGAAGAAGGCCCCCTTGATGGCGGCACGGCTGGCCTCGACCGCCGCTTCCCCAGCATTGTCGACGAGCGTGCCGGAGCAATCGAGATCGCCGGCGATCGCGGAACCGGTCAGCCGCACCTCGCCCGTGACATGGGCATTTCTCAGGATGATGCTGCCGTTGCAGGCGATCTCGGTCGCGTCGAGCGCGGTTCGCGCGAAGGCCGGAATGCTCGCGCCGGCCGCATCGAGATCGGCGGCCAGGACGGCACCCGCCAGATTGATGCCGCCGCGGATCGTCGCGCCGCGCAGGAGCACGTTGCGCACCTCCAGGCTGCGACCCAGCAGGGCGTAGCCGCCGCGGTCGCGGATCGTCGCGCCGTCGCATTCGAGATTCCCGCCGAGGCGCGCCTGGTCGACGTCGATCCCGCCTTCGACCTCCGCCCCGCGCAGATAGACGCCGCCGCGCGCCTCCAGCCGCTCCGCCTGCAGGCCGGGAAGCCGCGAGCCGTCCAGGAAGAGCCGGTTGATGATGGCGGCGCGCAGGATCGGCGTCGCCTCGAAACGGCAATCGTTCAGGCCGATATCGCGAAAGACGCGGCACGCTTCGAGGTCGAGGACCTCCGAGATCCAGGCGCCGCGGACGAGGACACCCTTCTCATGCGGGCGGCATCCGGCCTCGCCGCCCAGAATCAGGAAGCGCAGGAAGGTGGCCCGCACGATGCGCGCAGGGTCCGGCTCCGCGGGCAGGATGCCGTCGCCGAGCCGGTCGAAGTTGCCGGACTGGAGCCGGGCGACGATCTCCTCCTCTGCCGGCAGCAGAGGACGGAAATCGTCGAGGCGCGCCGTCGAGGCCGCCCACATGGCGGCCTCCGCGCCCAGGCTCCAGTCGGAGGTCACGCCGGCGACGCCTCGGTGCTCGCCACGGCCGACAGGGCCTCGCGTAGCTGGCCTTCCTTCGTCTCGTCGAAGGAGGTGCTGATCAAAGTGCCGCCGACACCCTTGAGGTCGGCGAGGACCTTGTCCGTCGTCATCTTGCGGATCAGCAGGAAGAGGCCCGCCGTGTTCGGCTGCAATGCCGAGGCGGCATCCTTCATGAACTGGTCGTTGATGCCGATGTCCGTGAACTTGCCGCTCAGCGCGCCGGAGGCGGCACCGAGCGCCGTGCCGACCAACGGCGCCAGGAAGATGAAGCCGATGAGCGTGCCCCAGAGCGCGCCCGAGGCGGCGCCCGTAGCGGTCAGATTGATCATCTGGTTGAGCTTCACCTGGCCCTTGTCGTCCTTGACGACGACGACGGCGTCGCCGAGCTCGATCAGGTATTCGCGCTGGAGCGAAAGGACCTTCTGGCGGACTTCCTCGGCCTTCTGCTCGGTCGGGAAGGCGATGAAAACGAGATCACTCATGAATGAAGCTCCGTTCTTGAGCGGGGGGAAAAGATCGCATTGCCCGGCACCGCCCGTGCCCGGCCGATCAGGAATTCTGCAAGCAGCGGGACAGGACGCCCTGTCGCGCTGCGCATCCGGCCGGCTGTCGAGCCCGTGCCGGAAATGTCGAGATGAGCCCAGGGATAGGCGGTGGCGAAGCGGGCGAGATCCGAAGCGGCGGCAATCGCCTCCGGCGGGCCGTCGACAGGGTCGGACTCGACGCCGTGCATTGCCCAAGATCGCGGATGGTCATCCCACAGCGGCAGCTGCCAGACGGCGTCGCCCGAGCTTCCGCCGCATTTCACCAGCTCCGATGCCAGGGCGTCGTCATTGGCGAAAAGGCCGCTGGCATGGCTGCCCAGCGCGGCTGTAGAGGCGCGGGTCAGCGCCGCGACATCGATGACGCAATTCGGCGAGAATTGCGCGGCATAGCTCAGCACGTCGGCCAGCAGCGATGGCGCGGGTACATGGGGAGAGCGGATCTCCTTCGGCCTGGCCGGCCGCCATCCGCCGCGCGGCGCCCCGCCCTCGCTGGCGACGATGAGGCCGACGACATTGAGGGCGAGGCCGAGCCGCTCGACCGTCCGCATCGCGCCCAGCACGCCGGCGATGCCGCGCATGTCGCGGATCGAGGCGTGACGCAGGCGCTGCTCGTGCTGAAGGTCGAGCCCCGCCCCGCCATTGCCGATCAATACGATCGGTCGACCGGCCGCCATGCGCCGGTCGCTTCGCAGGACGATCAACTTGCAGGCGCCGGCCGCGGCCTTCTCCCATGCAAGGAACGTCGCCATTCCGTGATTCTCGAAATCGCTCCGCCCCAACACATCGACGCTGAAGTCGAACTGGCTTGCCATCGCCGACGCCGTCCGGGCGATGAAGGCCGGAGTACACGAATCCGGCGGCAGGTTTCCCAGCTCCTTGGCGAAGGAAACGCCCTCCCCGATCGCCACGCCCTGCCGCAGCGCCGCGACGAGCTCGGAGGTCAGGGCCTGGGGCACGAGCAACATGATGTTGCGCTGCTCCTCGCGCATCGCCCTGTCGGGGAGACCGAAGTCGTAGCGGCCATCGGCGAGAATCCGCCCCGCCTGCTGCATCCGCCAGCTCAGTGCCCGGCGCGGAACCTCGTTCTCCGCCAGCGTGACCACGATCTCCCTTGCCGGATCGTCGTTCAGGGCTTTCGCGACCGCCGCGAGCCCTTGCCGGTAGGCCCGCTCCGAAAAGGTCTCGGCCCGCCCGAGGCCGACCAGCAGAACGCGTCGCGCCGCGACGCCGGGCAACGCCCCGATCAGGCGCGTCGCACCCACGGTTTCACCGAGATCGGCCTGGGCGACGATGGCTGCCAGTCGACCGGCCGAGCGGTCGTTCGCCGCCCGCGCCGAGCCCGTCAGCGGGCCGTCGCAGAACACGCCCAGGACGAGCAGCTCGGTCCCGAGTTTCTCGGCTTCTCCGACGGCCGGGATGATTTCCATGGATGCCCTCTGCAAAGGAAACATCATGTCGGCGGGCTGGATTCTGAAATGTCCCGGCGCGGTGACCGCGCCGGTCTCATATTGCCGGTGGTCACGGCCTGCGAGCCGCGGCCGCTGCCTGCTGCCGGGGTCGATCTCCTTCCCCGCGCAGGGGCCTGACGCGCTGGCCCGGGTGCAGGGTCTGTATCCCCGCCGAGACGATCGTTTCGCCGGGCTCCAGCCCTTGGGAGAGGATCACCTTGCCGGGGTCGAAGCGCAGCACGTCGACGCTGCGCAGCGAGACGGTCGACTTGGCGGGGTCGACGATCCACACGGCGGGCGACCGGCCCTGCTGCGTCAGCGCGCTCGCCGGAATCGAGACGATCGCCGCGGTCGTGAGTTCGATGGTGCCGACCACGGTGGAACCGAGCCGCATCGTCTCCGGCGGATTCTGCAACCCGACCCTGATCTCGAAGGTCCGGGTCACGGGGTCAGCCTGGGGCGCAACCTCCCGCACCGTGCCATAGGCGGTGACGGCGGGCGCATCTGCCAGCGCGACGCGGATTTTCGCGTCGGAAAGATGGGTGTCCAGCACCGACGCCGGCACGTTGAAGACCGCGTCGCGATCGTCGTCGCGGGCGATCTGGACCACGATCTGGCCGGACTGCACGACCTCGCCCGGCTCGATCCGCCGTGCCGTCACGACGCCTGCGACGTCGGTGCGCAGTTCGGTGAAGCCGAGCCGGTCGCGCGCCAGTTCGAGCTGCGCCTCCGCATTCTCCAGCTGCGCCTGCGCCGTCTCCTGGGCGCGAAGCGCCTGGTCGAAGCGCGGCCGGGTGGTGAAGCCTTGATTCATCAGCCGCTCCTGACGCTCGAAGGTGTTGCGCGCCGTGCTGACCTCGCCGCGCGCGGCCTCCAGCGCTGCCTTGGCCGCGGCCAGCGCATTCTGTTCAAGGGCGGGCTCGAGCCTGGCGACGACCTGTCCCGCCGTCACCCGGTCGCCGACATTGACGGGCCGTTCGAGCACCCGCCCGCCGATGCGGAAGCCGAGCCCGACATCCTTCTTCGCCTGGATCTCACCGCTGAGCTGGATATCGTCGGCGAACTGCCCCGCCTCGACCGTGACGACCCCGACGGGCCGCCCCTCGGATTGCGGCGCCTGTTCGTTGCCGCAGGAGACAAGGACCGCACCAAGCATCGTGACGGCGGCCACCCGCCCCAGGCGGCTCCTCGGCATATGCCTCGTCGAGATTGCGCTCATGACCGGGACGCTCCCGCGCTGGCCGTCCGCTGTGCCTTGCCGCGCGCCGAGGGGGCGCCGAAAACGGTGACGTAGAGGACGGGGAGGAGGACGAGGGTCAGGACCGTCGCGACCAGCAGGCCGCCCATGATCGCGAAGGCCATCGGGCCCCAGAACACGGTCGGTGCAATCGGGATCATGCCGAGCACGGTCGAGATGGCGGTCAGCACGATCGGCCGGAAGCGCGTGCCGGCAGCGTCGACGGCGGCTTCGATGACGCTCTTGCCGGCCGCCCGCTCGTCCTCGATCTGGCCGACCAGGATCACCGCGTTCTTGGTGATGATGCCGATCAGGGCGAGAATGCCGAGCAAGGCGACGAAGCCAAGCGGTTTGCCTGACAGCAGCAGCGCTGCGACGACGCCGATGAGGCCGAGCGGCGCGATGCTGAGCACGATCGCGAAGAGCCTGAAGCTCCTGAGTTGAGCCATCAGGACCGTGAACATGATCAGCAGCATCACGGGGATGACCGCGATGACCGAGGCCTGCGACTTGGCGCTTTCCTCGACCGTTCCGCCGACGGCGATGTCATAGCCGGCGGGCAGCGTTTTCCTGAGCGCGTCGACGGAAGGCTGCAGCGCGCTCACTACCACGTCCGGTAAGGTGCCCGGTGGAACATCGGCCGCCACCGTCAGGTTCGGCACGCGATCCCGCCGCCAGATCAAAGGCGATTCCAGCCCGTAGCTGAAGCTGACGAATTGCGACACCGGCACCGAGCGGCCGTTGGGCAGCGCGACCTGCATGCTGCGCAGCGTGTCGAGCGAGGCGCGCTCGGAATCCTGGGCCCGCACGACGACATCGACGAGATAGATGGAATCGCGAACCTGCGTCACGACCGTGCCGGAGACCACGGTGTTGACGATCGCGGCGACGGCCTGCGAGCTGAGGCCGAGACGACGTGCCTCGTCCTGGTCGACGCGCAGGCGCAGCTCCCGCGCCGGCTCGATCCAGTCGAAATTGATCTGCTGCGCCTTGGGGTTCGCCGCCACCACCTGCGCGAGCTTCATCGCGACGGTGCGGACTTCCGCGATGTCGGGCCCGCTGACGCGATACTGCACCGGCCAGCCGACGGGCGGGCCGAGCTCGAGCGGCGAGACGCGCCCGACCACGTTGGGGAATTCCTTGGCGAGAAGCGCTTCGAGCTTCTTCTGGAGCCGCTCGCGCGCCGCCACGTCCTTGGCGACGATCACAGCCTGGCTGAAGAAGTCGTTCGGCAGTTGCGCATTCAGCGGCAGGTAGAAGCGGATCGCGCCGCGGCCGACATAGGTGCTCCAGCGCTCGACATCGGGATCGCCCTTGAGCGACGCCTCGAAGCGGTTGACGAGGTCCTCGCTGGCATAGATCGAGGCATTCTGCGGCAAAGTGAGATCGACGAGCAGCTCCGGGCGGTCCGAGGCCGGGAAGAATTGCCGCGGCACGAGCGGCAGCGCAAGGATCGACGCAGCGAACAGGGCAAGCGTCACCGCGATGGTCACCCAGCGCAGCTTGATCGCCCCCGAAAGGAACGAGCGGAAGCCGCGCTCGACCCGCCCCGGCTCCTTGCTCTGCGCGGAAGCGTCGGGCGCCTTCAGCATGGCGACGCCGAGCACGGGCGCGAAGAGGACGGCCACGAACCAGGAGACGACGAGCGCGATCGTCACCACCGCGAAGAGCGAGAAGGTGTATTCGCCGGCGGAGCTCGCGGCGAAGCCGATCGGCACGAAGCCGGCAATCGTCACCAGCGTGCCAGCCAGCATCGCGGTGGCATATTTCTCGAAGGCGAAGGTCGCCGCCTTCATCTTCTCCTCGCCCGCTGCCAGCCGCGTGACCATGGCGTCTGTCGTGGTCATGGCGTCGTCGACCAGCAGCGCCAGCGCGATGATCAGGGCGCCGAGCGAGATGCGCTGCATGTCGATGCCGGCCACCAGCATGCAGGCGAAAACGATGGCGAGCGTCAGCGGAATCGCGAGCGCGACGACAAGGCCCGGCCGCACGCCGAGGCTGATGAAGCTGACGACCAAGATGATGCCGACCGCCTGCCAGAGCGACATCATGAAATCGTCGATCGCATGCGAGACCGTCACGGCCTGGTCGGCCACGAGGTAGGGCTCGATGCCGAGCGGCAGGCCGGCGGTGACCTCTGCCATCGCCTTCTTGACGTTGTTGCCGAGCGCCAGGATGTCGCCGCCATCGCGCATGGCGATGCCGAGTCCTATCGCTTCCCGTCCGTTCACGCGGAACATCGGCGTCGGCGGGTCGGCCTGGCCGCGGCTGATAGTCGCGATGTCGGCAAGGCGTACCATCCGGTCCCCGACCGGGAAGTTGATGTTCAGCAGATCGGACTCGGACTGGAAGGCGCCGGAGACCCGCACCGAGAATTTCTCGTCCTGCGTCTGCACCTCGCCCGCCGGCCGGACCACGTTCTGGGCCTGCAGGGCCGCGAGCAGCGCAGAACGATTGAGGCCGAGATTGGCGAGTTCCCGCACCGAGAATTCGATGAAGATGCGCTCGTCCTGCGCGCCGATGATCTCGATCTTCGAGACATCAGGTACGAGCAGCAGCCGAGACCGGATGGTCTCGACATGGTCCCGTAGGTCCCGGCTGCTGAAGCCGTCCGAGGTGAAGCCGTAGATGATGCCGAAGGTGTCGCCGAAGCGGTCGTTGAAGAACGGCCCGAGCGTGCCCGAAGGCAGCGCGTGCCGCATGTCGGCGATGAGGTTGCRCACCCTGTACCAGGTGTCCTGAACCTGGCGGCCGGGAACCTCGCCCTTCAGGTTGACGAAGATCGTCGTCACGCCGGGCCTGGTGAAGCTGCGCACGCTGTCGAGGCCCGGCGTTTCCTCGAGCTGCCGCTCGAGACGCTCGGTCACCTGGCTCAGCGTCTCTTCCATGGTAGCGCCGGGCCAGATCGCCGAGACGACCATCGTCTTGATGACGAAGGCCGGGTCCTCGTTGCGGCCGAGCCGGATGAAGGCGAAGACGCCTGCCGCAACCGCGACGATCATGAGGTAGATCACGACCGAGCGGCTCTTCAGCGCCCATTCCGAGAGGTTGAAGCTCATCGCGGCTCCGCTCCGATCAGGCGCACGCGCTGGCCTTCACGCAGAAGCCCAGCGCCGGCGGTGACGACGATGTCGCCTATGTCCAAACCCTTGGAGATCCGGGCGGCGGCCGGGTCGGAGCTGGTCACGTCGAGCTTGCGCAGGGAAACGGTCAGGGCCTTGGGATCGACCACCCAGACGCCGATGCCCTGGTCCCGCTGTGTCAGCGCGGTGGCGGGGATGGCGATCGCTCCGCCGCCGCTGCCACGGATCGAGCCCGAGACGGCCGCGCCGAGACGGAAGGCCGGCGTCGGATCGGTGAGACCCACCCTGATCTGGAATGTGCGGGTGACGGGGTCGGCCTGCGGCGCGATCTCGCGCACCCGGCCGGTCGCTTCGGCACCCGCCTCCCCGGCCAGAGCGACCCGCACCTGCATGTCGGGCGTGAGCTGGCGCGCCAGATCGGCCGGGATTTCGAAGACCGCGTCGCGGCCCTCGCGCCTGGCGAGCTGGACGATCATCCGGCCGGCGGCGACGACCTCGGCGGGCTCGGCCCCGACGCGCGTGGCGATGCCGGGCGCATCGGCCTTCAGCGTCGTGAAGCCGACGACATCCTCGGCCGACCGGACGCGCGCCTGAGCGGCATCGACCTGAGCGCGGGCGGCGGTGAGCGCCTGCTTGGCACTCTCGAAATCGGCCTGCGTGGTGATATGCCGTTCGAGCAGGTGGCTCTGCCGCTGGAACTGGTTTTCCGCCTTGCGCAGGTCGCCCTGTGCCGCGGTCAGCACCGCCTGAGCCGAGCGCAGATCGTTGAGTTCGTTCTCGGGATCGAGCCGCGCCACGGTTTCTCCCTCCCGGACGCTCGCGCCGAGACCGACGAGGCGCTCCGCCAGCCGGCCGCCGATCCGGAACGAAAGGGAAGCCTGGTCCTGTGCCTCGATATGGCCGGTGAAGGTCAGGTCGGGCGCCTGGCGCGGCGGCTCGACGGTGATGGTTCGGACGACGCGCACGGGCGCAGGCGCCGCCTTGTCCTCCCGGTTGCAGGAGGCGACGGCAAGCGCGATGACGGCCGCGGCGGCAAAGCAGCCCAGGCGTGACGAAGCTCCATTATGCCTCATGCCTGCCCCCTCGGCCGCCTCCCGGCGCTGCGGCAGCGCATCCACTCCCGCAAGCCTCGCCTCTGCATCGAACTGTTCCTCTGACCGCTGCCGCGCCCGCATATCCGCAAGCGCGCTTGCGCCCTGCGAAGCTTTTCGGGACGACGCCTCGACGCTAGCAACACCGGAAGGGGTTCGGATTAGCTCAGAATCCCAACTCTGGGCTGGTCATCCCATTGTTGGGAACGCTCCTCACGGCGCCGCGCCTGCCGGCTGTCGCACCGGGACGCGACGCAGCCCGAGAGCGACGGCGGACAGCAGCAGCAGTCCGGCCGCGGCGGCGGCGACCATGACGAGGTAGATCTGCTCCCCCCAGCTTTCGTAGAGCCGGCCGCTGAGCGTCGTCAGGACCGCCATGACGCCGGCCCATCCGCCGGCAAGCCAGGCCTGGGCGCGCGCCTGCATCCCGCCCGGTGCGAGCCGCGCCAGCAGGAAGATGCTGCCGAGATGGACGGCACCGAAGGTCATGCCGTGAGTCAGCTGCAGAAGAACGAGCGCGGCGACGCCGGGGTCCTGCGACATGCAGCTCCAGCGCAGCATCGCTATCGCTGCGGCCACGACCAGCAGGCCGGCAGCGCTTGCAGGCCCGCGCATGCGATAGCCCAGAAAAGCGAACAGGACGATTTCGGAAAGCACGCCGAGAGCCCAGAGCCCGCCCATCGTGGCGCCGGAAATCCCCAACGCCTGCCAGTGCAGCGTGCCGAAACCATAGAACGCGGCATGGCTCGCCTGCACCAGGGCGGCGCCGGCGATCGTGCCGGCGAGAAGAAGGGGGCGCATCAGTGCCTCGTCCTCTCGCGGCATTCTTTCGGGGCTGCCCGGCGCAGACCCCATGCAGCCCACGGCCGCAATGGCCGTGAGCGTCGCCGATACCAGCAGCAACGCTATGACCGACGAGGCCGAGAACCATTCGAGCGCCCAGCCTGCCGCCAGGTTGGCGACGGCGAAGCCGATCGATCCCCAGAGGCGGATCCGGCCATATGCCAGCTCGGATCGCGGCGTTTCGGCGAGGCGGCCGAGCGTCACGGCATCGGCGAGCGCGATCAAGGGTCCCTGCGCCAGGGCGATTGCGACGACGACGGCGAGGATTGCCCAGAAGCTCGCCGCGAGAGCCAGCAGGCCAGTTCCCGCCGCAACCATTATCGCGCAGATCGCCAGCGCCAGGGATATGCGCCCGCTTCGATCGGCCAGCGCCCCGACGATCGGGTTCGCCACGATCCGTGTCAGCAGCGGCGCGGCGAGGATTATGCCGATCGCGTCGCTGCCGAGGGACTGCGACTGCAGCCAGAGCGGAAAGAACGGAAGGTTGACGCCCAGCTCGAAGAACAGGAACGCGTAGAGAAACGACAGCCGCCCGGCGGCCGCACCCGTGGCAAGGCCCACCGCGCCGGTATCGGCGGAGAGGCGGCTCACGCGGCTTCGGCCGATCGAGATGGGCTCAGGACGCGCGGGAGAGGCATGGCTCAGCCCCGCCGGCCGTCTCCGGCTCGTCGACGAAGGACTGGGCGAGGCCGCGCTCGCGCGCCTCGGTCGGGCTGTAGCCGAACTCCCGCCTGAAGGCCCGGCTGAAGGTGGAATGATCGATGAATCCGACCTCGTTCCCAATCGCATGGATGGAGAGCGTTTCGCGATGCGAACTCAGCCGATGATGCGCCTCGCGCAGGCGCTCGCGGTTGATGAAATGGGCGACGCCGCCGCTCTGCTCGAAAAGGCGGTAGAGCTTCGAGCGGGACATCGCCAGCAGGCGGGCCAATCGCTCCGGGCCGAAATCGGGTGAAGCCATGTTCTGCCGCACGACGTTGCGCGCCCTGTCGACGAGAACCGAGCCGAGCGGGGCCCTCGCCGCTTCCTGATACACCGACTGCGGAATGATGCAGGCCGCGATCAGCGCCCGGGTCGGCATCTCGAGATTGGCGGCATGCTCGGGCGAGACATGCGGCAGTTGCCGGACCAGGCTGTCTATGTAGCCGATGAGCAAGGGGGCGAAATCCTGGCTCACCTCGAGGCCATGGACGCCGTCGAAGCGTTGCTCGTCGGTCGGGCGCTGATCGCGCGGGATGTAGAGGGTGATGACCTCGCTATCCTCTGCGCGTCCCTCAAAGGGCATCGCCAGCGAACGGAAGCTCAGATCCTCGCTGGTCCAGCCACTGGCAGACGCCGTCCGCGCCAGGACCAGGCACCAGTGATCGAGATAGGATTTGGGATGGTGTCGCCATTGCCTGTCGGGCGCGCCCGAATAGGCGATATGCGTCAGCACCAGTTCGCCGAGCTGCCAGGAGGAGAACTCGGCCGCAAAGCCGGCCGATGTCTCGCGCGTCGGCAGAAGCTCGATCGTATCCCTGTGCAGGGTCCGCCAGGCATCGAACTGTTCTTCGGCCTTCAGCCCCGTGGTGCAGAAATGCGCCACGGAAAACAAGTTGACGTCCTTCCTCACCCCGCCATGAGAGAAAGCCGGCATCGGACACTCCGATCGTTCTGCGTTCTACAGAGATAGGCTATGGATTTAACACCGATCAAATTCGACCGAAATTGACTGAGGTCAATATAGAATGGTGATGGCAGTACTCGTCGATCAGTATTTTAAGCTTAAAAGCATCGTTTAAATATTGGCATCTGGCACAGATCGCGTCAACCCTAAGGGCTGCCCGCGGCATCGAACACCCTGATCGGAGCCGTAACCAGGAGGGTCGCCGCCGAGCCGATCGCCCCGGCCGCGACCAGCGGAGCCGGCACATCGAAGTCGGTGACCACCTGCCCTTGCAGCAACCTGTCGCCGATCAGGCGGACCGCGTCCGGGCTGGCGGCGAAGAGATCGTGGTTGATGCGATCGCCCGCATTGATGGCCGTGAGGTCCAGGACGGTGATTCCGGACAGCCCGGCGAACTGGCTCCTGTATTCCTCCTGCGTCGGGTCGATGCCGCCCAGCCGCGTCGCGCCGCGCGAGATGAAACGCGACAATTGCAGGGCGCGGTCGTGCTGCGCGGTGAACAGCGTGACCCGCGGGCGCCTGGGGCCCATATCCTCGAGCTGGCGCCGGAACACGCCGACATCGAGATCGGGCGACGCCAGGATGAGGTTGCTGATCTTGCCGGGGACGCCACCGTCCCTCAGCGCGATCTGCCTGACGGCTTCGACCGCGGGCCAGCTTCCCATCGAATGAGCGAGGATCACGATCTCACGGACCGAGGGGCTCGCGGCGGCCACGCGCAGCAGATCCGCCAGATCAGACCGCGAATAGGAGGCGTTGTCGAAATCGCGGCTGTAGTCGAGCAGATAGCCACGCGACGGCCAGGAGAACAGGACGGGCGCGGCATCGGCATCGGCGTCGTGCGCAAGCTGCGCGAAGCGGAAGACCGCACGGTCGAACGGCGTGTTGAACCCGTGGACGAACACGAAGACGCGCTTCGAGCGGCCGCTCGTCGACCGGAACCAGTCGGCGAGCTTCGGTTTCGACAGCGGCGTGGACGAGGTGACGACGAAATCGGTCGCTGCATTGCCGGGAACCGATCGGGGCAGCTGGATGGTGCCGACCTCGCGGTCGCGCGGGATCGAGACGACGATGTTGCTGAACGAAACGCCCTCCCCCCGATCGCCGCTGAAGAGGATGCCGGGATCGGGCGACGGCGCGCGGGTCGTCGCCGCCAGCATGTTGACTTTCTCTGTCCCGGGAGCGGGGGCGACAGGGCGCAGCAGGCCCTGGGGAACCGACGCGCAGGCGCCCAGGCCGACGGCCAGTGCCAGGGAAGACAGCCGGAAAAGCATCATGCGACCGCTACGCAAATGCCGGCCCGGCGAAAGCAGCCCGTACGCCGCGGAGCAAGACCTGCCCCGGATCGCGCGGTCCTGAACTTTGCCTCGACCTGGCATCGCTTCGATTCTGTCCATGACCTGTAGGCGGGGTTCGCATGCGGGCGGACCGTAGAAAACAGCACCGGCGGCGGCAAGTCCAAGCGCTTTCCGCGCGGGTGACGGCCTCAACTTTGGGACAGGTGGTCCAGAGTTTGGGATTCTCTGCCGATGCCCTCCCCGCATCCGGATTTATGGTTCGCCGTGGAGACTCGGAGTCTTGTCGGTCCGGGAAACGCCGGCTCGCGTGCGCATATCGCTGAATCTGGCGTCGCAGGCTTTGGCTCAAGGGGGATATGCGATGACGACTGCCACCGCTGCGCCGAAGACGGTCATGCAAAGGTTCCTCGACACCGTCGAGAAGGTCGGGAACATGGTTCCCCACCCCGTCGTCATCTTCCTCATCCTGATCGGCATCGTCATCGCCCTGTCCGCGGTGCTGGGCCTCTTCGGCGCGGCCGTCACCTTCGAGCGGATCAACCCAGACACGCACAAGATCGAGACGGCGAGCACGGCGATCAGGAGCCTTCTGACCATCGACGGCATCCGCTTCATGTATTCGTCGCTGATCCCCAACTTCATGAGCTTCACGGCCGTGGGGCTCATGATCGTCGCGATGATCGGCGCCGGCGTCGCTGAGGAATCCGGGCTCGTCACCGCGCTGATCCGCAAGCTGGTGATCGTCTCGCCGCACTGGGCGCTGACCTACATCCTCGCCTTCGTCGGCATCATCGCCAGCATCGCGGCCGATGCGGGCTACCTCGTCCTGATCCCGCTCGCCGGCATCGCCTATCTCGCCGTCGGGCGCCATCCGGTTGCAGGCTTGGCCTTGGGCTTCGCGGCGGTCGCCGGTGCCTTCACCGTCAACATGCTGATCAAGCCGCTCGATGCCGTTCTGGTCGAGTTCACCAACGACGCGGCGCGCCTCGTCGACCCCAACCGCACGATCGGCCTCGCCTCCAATCTCTGGTTCTCGATCGCCTCGGTGTTGTTCCTGACCGTCATCGTCGCGTTCATCACCGACAAGATGATCGCGCCGCGCCTGGGCCCCTACGATCCCAAGCTGGCGGCCGAGGGAACGGTCACCGAGCAAGGCGCCGTGCTGTCCGAGGCGGAGACGCGCGGTCTTCGCTTCGCCGGGTTCGGCCTGCTGGCGCTGATCGCGGTGTTCTGCCTTCTGACGCTGCCCTCGGGCGCACCCCTGCGCAATCCGACGACCGGCGAGCTGATCGGCAATTCGCCCTTCATGAACGGGCTGATCGCGCTGATCATGCTGATGTTCCTCGTCACCGGCTGGACCTATGGCATCGGTGCCGGCACGCTGAAGACGCTGGCGGAGGTCATCGCGGCGATCGAGAAATCGATCAAAAGCATGGGCGGCACGATCTTCCTGTTCTTCGTGCTGAGCCAGTTCGTCGCCTACTTCACCTATACCAATATCGGTACGGTCATGGCACTGAGCCTTTCGGGCGTGCTGCAGGCCGCCAATATCGGCGCGCTGCCATTGCTGATCGGCTTCATCGTGGTGGTCGCGCTCATCGACCTGCTGCTGACCGGCGCCATCGCGAAATGGGCGATCTTCGCCCCCGTTTTCGTGCCGCTGCTGATGAAGCTCGGCGTCGAGCCGGAAGCCGTGCTCGCGGCCTATCGCATCGGCGATTCCCCGATGAACGCGATCACTCCGCTCAACGCCTATTTCGCCCTCGTGGTCGGCTTCATCCAGAAATACGACAGGAATGCCGGCGTCGGCACCGTGGTCTCGCTGATGCTGCCCTATGTCGTGTGGATGTTCGTGCTGTGGACGGCACTCTTCGCCGTCTGGAAGATGCTCGGCCTGCCCTGGGGGCTGTGATCGCTCAGGCGCTCATCCCTCCCGACGCCACTCTCAACCGACCGGATGCAGATCATGACGACACCATCGATCCCTCTCGACGTCGAAGCCGCCATTGCGCATCTCATGCGCTTCCTTTCGGTCGAAGGCGTGACCGGCAAGGAAGCCAATATCGGCGCCGCCGTCAGCGAGGCGCTGAAGGCCGTGGGCGTTCCGGCCTCCGCCATCCGCTTCGACGATGCCAACAAGCGCATTCCGCTGCCGACCGAGACCGGCAATCTCATCGTCGACCTGCCCGGGACGAAGGCCGGCCCGCGCCTGCTGTTCTCGACCCATCTCGACACCGTGCCGCTCTGCGCCGGCGCCAAGCCGAAGCGCGAGGGTGACCGCATCGTCTCCGACGGCACGACGGCACTGGGCGGCGATGCCCGCACCGGCGTCGCGTTGCTCGTCGTGCTCGCGGAAACGCTGATCAAGCACAAGCTGCCCCACCCGCCGATCACGCTGCTGTTCACGGTGCGCGAGGAAAGCGGCCTGCATGGCGCCCGCGAGCTGAATCCCAAGGATCTCGGCGGCGCGGTCATGTGCATCAATGTCGACGGCCAACTCGCTTCCGAGCTGCTGATCGGCGCGGTCGGCCAGGAGAACTGGGAGGTCGAGATCACCGGCAAGGCGTCCCATGCCGGCGTCGCTCCCGAAAAGGGCATCTCGGCGACGCTCGTCGGCTCGATCGCCATTGCCGAGGCGCGCCGCGAGGGCTGGTTCGGCAAGATCGTCAAGCCCGATGGCCGCGGCACCAGCAATGTCGGCATCTTCGGCGGCAAGGGCGGCACGACCGCCGCCGGCGACGCGACCAATGTCGTCACCGACTACGCCTATATCCGTGGCGAGGCGCGCAGCCCCGAGGCCGCCTTCGCCACCAAGATCGCCGAGGCCTTCAAGACCGCTTTCGCCAAGGCGCAAGCCGAGGTCAAGGACGATGGCGGCGAGACGGCGAAGGTGACCTTCACCCACAAGCCGGCCTATCCGCCCTTCGAGCTGGCCAAGGATTCGCCGGTGGTGAAGCGCGCTGCCAAGGCGCTTGGCCTTCTCGGAATCGAGCCCAACTACCTGTTCTCCAATGGCGGCCTCGATGCGAACTGGCTCGACAAGCACGGCGTGCCGACCATCACCATCGGTGCCGGCCAGGCCGAGATCCACACGATCAAGGAATACGTGAATCTCACCGAGTACGAGAAGGGCTGCCGTCTCGGCATCCTGATGGCCACGCTCGAAGACTGAGACCCTGCAAACGGGTCTGCGATCGAGCAGGACCTACAAGGAGCTGATGCGTGAGCCCGATCGCCTATACCGGCATCATCATCGCCATTGCCGTCGTTCTGTTCATCACGAACAAGGTGCCCGTCGTGCTCGTCGCGATGGGCACGGCTCTGGGCCTCTGGGCGACCGGCGTGCTCACCCTGCCGCAGGCACTCGGCGGCCTGGGTGATCCCGCCGTCATCTTCATCGCCTCGCTCTTCGTCGTCAGCTCCGGGCTCGAGGTCACGGGCGTCACGGCGTGGGCGGGCCAGCTCCTGATCAAGGGCGCGGGCGAGGAAAGCCGGACGCGGCTCCTGGTGCTGATGATGGGGCTTGTCGCACTTCTGGTCGCGCTGATCAGCCTCAACGGCGCCGTCGCGGCGCTGCTCCCCGTCGTCGTCGTGATCGCGGTCCGCCTCAAGCGCAACTCTTCGCAATTGCTGATGCCGCTGGTCTTCGCAGGCCATGCCGGCTCCATGCTCGCCTTGACCGGAACGCCGGTGAACGTGCTGGTCTCGGAAGCCGGGCTCGATGCCGGCGTCGGCGGCTTCGGCTTCTTCGAGTTCGCGCTGGCTGGCATTCCTTTGCTCGCCGGCACCATGGCGATCATCGTCCTGTTCGGCGAGAAGCTGCTGCCCCAGCGCAACGGCGCGACGATGCCGGCCGATTTCAGCCGCCACGCCAAGACGCTGGTGGAGCAGTACGGCCTGGCGAGCGGCATCCATCAGCTACGCATCCGCGCGACCTGTCCCTATGTCGGGACGCCGTCCAATGCGATCGATCTGGGCGAATGGCCCGGGCTCCAGCTCGTCGCGATCCAGGATGGCGACACGGCCGGGCCGCTGCGCCGGACGGCGATCGCCGAGGGCGACCATCTGCTGCTGCGCGGCGATGCTGAAGTTGCCGCCAATTTCGCGGCACAGATGCATCTCGCCTTCCGCGAGGAAGGCTCAGGCGACAGCGAAGAGACCTTGTTCAACCGTCGCTCCGGCCTCGCCGAGGTGGTGATCCCGCCGCGCTCGGGCCTGATCGGCCAGAGCGTGTTTCCGGGCATGGTCACCGAAAGCGGCGACCTGATCATCCTCGCGGTCCAGCGCGGTGCGGGCGAAGCTCCCAGCACTGGCGCGACGAAGGCGGCGGGCGTCGTGCTGCAGGCTGGCGACACCATGCTGCTGCAAGGCACCTGGAAGGCGCTCGACACCCATCTCGACGACCCCGACGTCCTCGTCGTCAGCTCGCCGGAACTGGTGCGGCGGCAGGCCGTGCCGATGGGGCCGGGAGCCAAGCAGGCGATCATCATCCTGTTCGGGATGGTGCTGCTGCTCGCGACTGGCATCGTTCCCTCCGCCGTGGCGGGGCTGCTCGCGGCCGGTGCGATCATCCTGTGCGGCATCATGACCGTCGAACAATCCTACCGCGCGATCAGCTGGACGACCGTGATCCTGGTCGGCGCGATGATGCCGCTCTCGACCGCTATGATCGAGACGGGCGCGGCGAAGATGCTGGCCGACCGGCTCGTCGCACTCGTCGGCGATGCCGGGCCGACGGCGCTTCTCGCCGGATTGTTCGTGCTGACCGCGATCATGGGGCAGCTCATCAGTAACACCGCGACGGCGCTGATCGTCATTCCGATCGGCGTTGCCGCCGCCGCCTCCATGGGCATCTCGCCCCGGCCCGTGCTGATGAGCACGGCCGTCGCGGCCGCCGGCGCCTTCCTGACGCCGATCGCGACGCCGACCAACCTGATGGTGATGGGCCCCGGCGGTTACGTCTTCAGCGACTACTGGAAGCTCGGCCTGCCGCTCCTGATCTGGTTCTTCGTCGTCGCGGTCTTCATCGTGCCGCTGATCTGGCGCTTCTGAGGGACGACTTCGCCATCGGCCTGTTCTCGGGTTGGAGCTGAAAGATCTCCTGCCCTTGGAAAGATCTCCCGCCGTCGGTTTGAGACGACGGGTCTAGGGTTTGGGATTCTCGGCCGATGCAGCGCCAAGGTCAGGCGCTAATATTGAGCCGGAGCAGAATTGTTCATCGCTCGGCGCGCGGGGAGATCGACATTCATCCGATCCTCCCATTTGCGCGTCCCGTTCGATACGGAACTCATTTGGCGCGTCAGCCTGAACACGAGGAGAAATCGAAATGCGCTGGAAATTTGCCGTGCTCGCCGTCGGTTTGGCGCTTGCGGGCTGCAATGCCAACTCGGCCGATCAGCGGACGCTGGGCGGCGGTGTCATCGGCGCTGGTACGGGAGCCGTGATCGGTGGCATCGCGGGCGGTGGCCGTGGCGCGGCGATCGGCGCAGCCGTCGGCGGCGTTGCCGGCGCGGTGATCGGGCGCGCGACCACCCCCAACAACTGCATCTATCGCGACCGCGAAGGCCGCACCTTCGAGGCGCGCTGCCCCTGACGGCGTTCAATTCCCGGTGCGGCCAGCTCGAAGGCGGCACCGGGAATTGCGCTCGCCGGTAGACGGTTCATTCTATCCTTCATGACGCGCGCCCCGCGAGGCGCTGCACCAGCACCCCGCGGAAAGCGTCAGCCGATCGGAGGGAGCCATGATCCGCGTAGGCAGCAAATATCAGCATCTGATCCATAACGCGGCCTGCGGCTGCTCCAATCCCATGCTCGTCCAGGCGTCTCGTCGTCTGGATGCATTCACGCGCCGCGGCCTGCTCTCGGGCGCGGCCCTGCTCGCCGGTGCGGCGGCAGCGCCCAGTTTGGCGCAGGGCACCGCTCAGCCTGCCGCAATCCTGTTCCGGCAGGCCAGCATGTTCGACGGCAAGTCGAACAGCTTGCGGACGAATGTCCAGATCCTGGTCGAAGGCAATCGCATCGCCGCGGTCGATACCAGCAACGCTCTGCCGAAGCCGGAATGGACGGTGATCGATTGCGGCGGCCGCATGCTGATGCCGGGCCTGATCGATGCCCATTGGCACACGCTGTTCGCGGCGGTGCCGGCGCCGATGCTGATGTCCGGCGAGCCCGGCTCGATCTTCACGGCCTCGACCGCCGAAGCCAACCGCACGCTGCTCCGCGGCTTCACCACCGTGCGCGATCTCGGCGGCCCGGTCTTCGCCTTCAAGCAGGCGATCGATACGGGCATCATCCCGGGGCCGCGCATCTTCCCCTCCGGCGCGATGATCACGACGACCGGGGGGCATGCCGATCTGCGCATGCCGAGCGACATTCCGCGCGATTCCGGGCGCCTCAGCCTGATCGAGACCATCGGCGGCGCGGCGATCGCCGACAGCCTCGGCGATCTCAGCATGCGGATCCGCGAGCAGCTGGTGCAGGGCGCCTCACAGATCAAGATCGTCGGCGGCGGCGGCGTCTCCTCGCCGCGCAGCCCGCTCGACATGACGACCTTCAGCGAGAGCGATCTCAGGGCCGCCGTCGCTATCGCCCGCGACTGGAACACCTATGTCACCGTCCATGCCTATGCGCCGCATACGGTCCAGCGCGCCATCGCGGCGGGGGCGACCTGCATCGAGCACGCCCATCTGATGGATGAGGAAACGGCCGGGCTGATGGCCCAGAAGGGCATCTGGCTCAGCATCCAGCCCTTCCTGAGCGAGGCGGATGCGGTGCCGCTGACGGGGCCGAGCCGCGAGAGGATGCTGGAGGTCTTCGGCAACACGCCGCGGGCCTACGCGCTCATCCGAAAGCACGGCATCAAGACGGCCTGGGGATCGGACCTGCTGTTCTCGCCCGCTTTGACGCCGCGCCAGAGCGTGATGCTCATCCATCTCGGCCAATGGTACAGCAACGCCGAGGCGCTGCGCATGGCGACCGCGGGCAATGCCGAGCTCCTGGCCTTGTCCGGACCGCGCAACCCCTACTCCGGCAAACTCGGCGTCATCGAGGCTGGAGCGCTGGCGGACATCCTCGTCGTGAACGGAAACCTGCTCGATGATCTCAGGCTCATCGAGCAGCCCGACAGGAACCTTGCCGTCATCATGAAGGACGGCAAGCTCTACAGGAATTCTCTGGCTTCCTAGCCGAGCCGACAGGATGCCGTGCGTCGTCGCACGATGAGGGAGCGCAACAGCATGACGACCAGGCGGTCTTTCCTGTTCGGACTTTTGAGTGGAATTGGCCTCGCGCCGAGCGGCATCGCCATCGGAGCGACGGTTCCACCGGGCGATGACCGCCCGCTAGCCAAGGAGACGGCACGCGCGCTGGACGAGGCCGACATCGCCTTCAGCCAGCGGCCGCAAGTGCACTACAACCGTCAGCGTCAGCATCAGCCGCGCCAACGTCACCGGCGGCGGCGTGCGCCGCGGCGGCATCGCTGATCGAGGCAGGCCTCGCTCGGCCCGCCCCTTTCAGTGCCGTGGATCGTGATCTGAATGCGCCTGTCTGGAATGCGGCTCAGGTCCTCGATGCAGCATTCCCTCGGCTGCCGGTAACAGCGGGCTCGAACAGGCTCTGCCCAACCGAGATCAGCATACTTTCTTCAATGCGACCGCCAACGTGTCCAGCGCCGAGGCGAGATCGGCGTCGCTGAGCACCAGCGGAGCAAGGAAGCGCACGATGTTGCGGTGAACGCCGCATTTGATCACCAGCAGCCCGCCCTCGCGTGCTTCGTCGATGACCTTCTGGGCGGTGTCTGCGTCCGGCGTCTTGCTGGCCTGGTCGGTGACGAACTCGATGGCCCGCATGAATCCGACACCGCGCACGGTGCCGATCGCCGGGTGTGCCGCGGCGAGCCGCTCGAGCCCGGCGCCGAGCTGATCGCCGAGCGCCTCGGCGCGGGCGAGCAATCCATCCTGCTCGAAGGCGTCGAGAACGCCGTGAGCAGCGGCGCAGGCAAGCGCATTCCCGCCATAGGTGCCGCCGAGCCCGCCCGGCAGCGGCGCGTCCATGATCGCGGCCTTGCCGACGACGCCGGAGAGCGGCAGGCCGCCAGCGAGGCTTTTCGCCACCGTCACAAGGTCGGGCTGAATGCCGGAATGCTCGAAGCCGAAGAGTTTTCCCGTTCGGCCGAAGCCGGTCTGGATCTCGTCGGCGATCAGGACGATGCCATGGCGTTCGGTGAGCGCGCGCAGTGCCTGCATAAAGGCCGGCGGAGCAGGCAGGAAGCCGCCGTCGCCCTGCACCGGTTCGATGATGATCGCTGCGACGCGGTCCGCCGCGATCTGGGTAGCGAAGAGTTCATCGAGCGCCGCCAGCGCGGCAGCGGTCGTTACGCCGCGATAGGCGTCCGGATAGGGCGCATGGTGGATTTCGCCGGCAAAGGGGCCGAAATTCTGCTTGTAGGGCTGGCTCATTCCCGTCAGCGAGACGCCGAGCAGGGTGCGGCCGTGGAAGCCGCCGCGAAAGGCGATGACGCCGGGGCGGTTGGTGTAGCCTCGTGCGATCTTGATGGCGTTCTCGACCGCTTCGGCGCCCGAGGTCAGCAGGATGGTCTTGTGGGGCTCGCCCTTGCCGACGAGGCGGTTCAGCCGCTCCGCCAAGGCGATGTAGGGCTCGTAGGCAGCGACCTGGAATGCCGCATGGCTCACCCGCGTGAGCTGCTCTGTCACCGCCGCAACGACACGCGGGTGGTTATGGCCGACATTCAGCACGCCGATGCCGCCGACGAAGTCGAGATAGCGGCGCCCCTCGACGTCCCAGAGATAGGCGCCTTCGGCGCGCGCCGCGACGACGGGATGGGCGGTGACGACGCCGCGCGGGACATTGCGTTCGCGCGCCGTCAAAAGCTCGGCATTGGTGCGTGAAGCGCTCGGCATCGGTCTCTTCTCCTGAACACGTCCTTCGATGGTCTGGAGCTTAGGAGGCGATGCCGGCCAGGACTGCCGAGCCTGCGCGCCATCCGGCATCTTTGGCTGTATGCGGGCGGGCTCGCCGCAGCGAATGCTGCCGGCCACGGCCAGTGCTTGCCGTCCGGAAACAAAGAAAAGGGCGAGGCCGGAGACCGGCCTCGCCCGTGAAAGCTCAGACTGGAGTTTCGGCTTACTTCGCCGCGCGCCCGGCCGCGACCCAGCTGTCGAACTGCGTCTTGCGCGCGCCGATCCATTCGTCGGCCATCTTGGTGATCAGGGCGTTGTTGCCGCCGTTCTTGTTGATGTTGAACTCCCAGTACGACCACTCCTCGAGAGGGAACTTCATGTTCTCGATGAGCGCCTTGACGGCCGGGTTGGCGGCAACGAACTTCTTGTTCGCGACCGAGCCCCAGTTCCAGGAAGCCATGGCCATGCGGCAGGGATCGGCGCCGCCGGCGCAGCCCTTGACGCCTTTGACCAGCGCCGAGCCCTTGTTCGGGACGGAAGCCGGCAGCGCATCCTCCGGCGTCGGCAGCCAGACGACGTCCTTGCCCGGGACGAGCGCGTTGTTCACCCAGGACGGGCTCCAGGCGTAGAAGAAGGCCGGCTCGCCGCGCTTCACCCGCGCCACGGCCTCGACCATCAGCGCCTCGTACTTGCCGCGGATGGACTTCACATTGTCCTTCAGGCCGAACTTGTCGAGCTGGAAATCGACGACGTCGCCGCAGCTCCAGCCGGGGTCGCAATTGATGAGATCGGCCTTGCCGTCCTTGCCGAACAGGGCCGCGATCTTCGGGTCCTTCATCTGGACCAGCGAGGTGATGTTGTTGGCGTCGGCCGTCTTCTTGTCGATCAGATAGCCGTTGATTCCGCCGCCGACGATCAGGCCGCCGCCGACGATCTCCGCATCCTTCTCGACCGCCCGGAAACCCGGCTCGCGCTGCGGAAAGTTCACGTCGGTCGCGAGGTCGAGGTCGCCCTGCGCCGCGGCCTGGAAGAACAGCGTCGTGTTCACGGTGCTGAGCTTGATGTCGTAGCCGAGCTCCTTCAGCGCCTTCATCACGATCTGGGCGGTGACATAGTTCGCGCCGAGGCTGTCGCTCTGGGCGTAGCGGATCGTCTTGCCCTTGCCCGGCAGCTCCTGCGCTTGCGGCGGGGCGGCAGCAAAGGCGAGCACGCCTACTGCGGCGGCGGCCGTCAGAACCTTAAGCCTGTTGATGGTCATCATCTCGTTCTCCTCGTTGTCCGGCACTTCGTGCCGGCCTGCCTTGCGCTGCTTTTTGTTATTCCCCTTCCCGCCTCGCGGCGGGCCTTCCAGGCCGGGTGCAACCGCACTCCGGCCCGGTTTGCCGGCGCATCTGGCGATGCGTCAGACAGCCTGCTTGGCCGATGCGGCCACCGCGCCGGCATCATCGGGCCGCCCGCCCTTGAACAGGCGCGCCACCGTGCCGAGCAGCGAGGCGCGCGCGGCCGACCTGCCGCCTGCCTTCGGCGCGGCGAGCTTCTGCGTGATCCGGTCGAGCACCATGGCGAGCAGGACGATGGCGATGCCGCCGACCGCGGCGCGACCGACATCGAGGCGCCCGAGACCCTGGAGCACGACCAGGCCGAGGCCCTCGGCGCCGATCATCGCGACGACGACCGACAGGACCATCGCCGTGAGGACCGTCTGGTTCAGGCCGCCGAGGATGGTCGGGATCGCGAGCGGCAGCTGGATCTCGAAGAGGAGCTGGCGCTTGTCGGCACCGAAGGCGAGGCCGGCCTCGACGATCTCGTGCTCGACCATGCGGATGCCGAGATTGGTGAAGCGGATCAGCGGCGGCGCGGCGGCCGTGACGACAGCGACTTCGCCCGGCACCGTGCCGACGCCGAACAGCATCACGACGGGAACGAGATAAACGAAGCTCGGCGTCGTCTGCATGATGTCGAGGATCGGGCGCACCACGTTCCAGACCCGGTCGCTGCGCGCGCACCAGATGCCCATCGGGATGCCGATCACCGCGCAGAAGACGATCGCGGTCGAGATCAGCGACAGCGTCGTCATCGCCTCGTTCCAGACGCCGAGCATGGCGATGACGATCAGCGAGACGGCGCTGAACACGGCGATGCCCACTGTCGAGAGCCGCCAGGCCAGCAGGAAGAAGCCGACCACGAAGAGCGGGAACGGAATGGCGTGGAGAACCCAGTCGTTCAGGCTGAGCAGGCTCTCGACCGGCCATTTGATGGCCAGGAAGATCGGCCGCAGGTTGAGCGCGACCCAGCTGACGCCCTGCTGGATCCAGGCGTCGATCGGGAAGACGGCAAGATCGTCGGCCTTAAACATGGCGCTCTCCAGCGGGAACGGTCTTGGGAGTGGTGGAGGAGATGCGGGCCAGGATGTCGTCGGCCCCGAGCGAGCCCATGAACTTGCCCTGCTCGTCGACGACCGCGATCGGTTGGCCGTCGCGATAGCTGCGCGCGACCTCCAGGAGCTTCGCGCCGGGCCGGACGCTGACATAGTCGCCGCTCGGCACAGCGATTTCTCCGCTGGCGCGGGCACGGCCACAGGCCTCGGCATCGAGCGCCCCGAGCACCTTGCCGTCGCGATCCAGCACGAATCCGAAACCACCCGTCTCGCCGACGAGCGTGCCGCGCTCCGACTGCAGGATCGGCTCGGCCGGCCGCATCACCGAGCGCGCGTCGAACAGGCGGGCCCGGTCGATCTCGCGGGTGAAGGCGGCGACATAGTCGCTGCCCGGCTCCAGCACGATCGACTGCGGCGTGCCTTCGCGGACCAACTCGCCCTCGGACATGATGGCGATGCGGGTGCCGAGCTTCAGCGCCTCCTGGAAGTCGTGGGTGATGAACAGGATCGTCTTGTTCAGCGTGCGCTGCAGGCGCAGCAGCTCGTCCTGCATCTCGGTGCGGATCAGCGGGTCGAGCGCGCTGAAAGCCTCGTCCATGATCAGGATGTCGGCGTCAGTGGCGAGCGCGCGGGCGAGGCCGACGCGCTGGCGCATGCCGCCCGAAAGCTCGTGCGGGTAATGGTATCCCCAGCGGCCRAGGCCGACGACGGTCAGCACCTCTTCGGCACGGCGACGGCGCTCGGCCGGGGCGATACCGCGCAGCTTCAGGCCGAACTCGACATTCTCGATGACACGCTTGTTGGGCAGCAGCGCGAAATGCTGGAAGACCATCGAGATGCGTGTGCGACGCACCTCTCGCAAATCCTCCTCCCCGAGCGGGACGATGTCGCGCCCGTCGAGCAGGATCTTGCCGGCGCTCGGCTCGTTCAGCCGGTTGATGGAGCGGGCCAGCGTCGACTTGCCGGAACCCGACAGGCCCATGACCATGTACATGGCGCCCTGCGGGACGCTCAGCGAGACGTCGTTGAGCCCGACCACCGCGCCGAGCTTCTCGAAGACCTCGTTCTTGTTGCCGCCCTTCGCCAGCATCTCCAGCGCGGGCGCAGGCGTATTGGAAAATATCTTGTACAGATTCTGGATCTGCAGTCGCTCGGTCATGTCCCGACCCCTCTTCTCGGCGCCCGATTGAACCGGGCTTGCTCGACCTGCCTGCCGACACCGATTAAGTGCCGGCCGAGATGACGCGTCTTCCTCCGATCCGATGGAGGATCGAAACCCTCCCTCGTCCCCCCGGAGGAAGATGTGCGCCGCCGCCGCTAGCGCAGCGGCGAAAAATCCGTGGGCAGCAGGATCCGGTTCTCGGCCTGCTCGATGTTCTCCGAAAGCTTGGGCAGGAAGGCCTGCCAGCGCGGATCATCCGCGAGCTGCCGGCGCCGGCGTGTCCTGTCCTCGAAATCGGCATAGGCCCAGAGATGGGTCACATGGCTGAGTGCCCCGATCTCGGTCGTGAAGTAGCCGACCAGCTGGCCGAGGATCGGCTGCTGGATCGCCAGCCCCTCCTCGCGCACGAGCTGCAGATAGCGGCCCATGCGTCCGTTGCGGATGCGGTAGATGCGTTCCTCGACGATCATGCTTGCTGTTCCTCCGTGCCGTCGCCGAGGAAATCGCGCATCAACCCGGCGACCCGCGCGGGCGCCTCGGTCAGGATCGAGTGACGCAGGCCCGGCAGGATATGCAGCTTCGAGCCGGTGATGCGCTCGTGCATGTAGAGCGCCATGCGCGGGTTGGAGCCGGCATCCTCCTCGCCGGTCGCGATCAGGACCGGGACGCGGATCTGGTCGAGCAGCCCGCCGAAATCCGTCTGCGCCAGCACGCGATAGGCCGCAGCATAGCACTCCGGGTCATTTTCCGCGTTGCGCTGGCGCAGCTTCGTGATGAGCTCCGGGTTCTCTGCCTGGAAGCCTTCGGTCAGCCAGCGCGAGAGCGAGGCGTCGTAATGCGAGCCACGATCGCCCGCCTGCAGTGCCGCGAGCCGCGCCTCGACGCGCTCGCGCTCCTCCTCCGTCCGCCCGGCCACCGTCGCGAGCAGCACGAGCCGGCGGATGCGCTGCTGATGCGTCAGCGCGATGCGCTGCGCGATCAGCCCGCCGAGCGAGAAGCCGGCGAGATTGAAGCTGTCGAAGCCGGCATGGTCGGCCAGCGCCAGCACGTCACCGACGAAATCGTCGATCTCGTAACGCCCGCGCACCTTGCTCGACCGGCCATGGCCGCGCAGGTCGAAAGTCAGGATGCGGAAGCGGTCGGAGAGGCGCTCGGCAACGCCTTCCCAGGCCTCCAGATAAGAGCCGACGCCATGGATGCAGATGAGCGGCTCGCCCTGCCCCACCACGCGATAGTTGAGCGTCACGCCGCCGACGGTCAGGCTCTGCGCCCCTTCCGCAGCCTCGAAACGCCGAGCGGTCGAGCCTCCGGCCATGGCTCAGTGCCCCACAGCAGCCAGGCGCGGCGACTGCCCCGTCACCTTGGCGCTGTCCCGCTCGCGGGCAGCGAAATGCGGCATCACCTCGTCAATGAAGAGGCGCAGCGTCTTCACCTGCAGCTCGAAGGGCAAGTTGAAGGAGAGGCCGAGCGTATACTGGTCGACGCCGGCATCCTCGTAGACCTGCAGCTTCCTGATCACCTCGTCCGGCGTGCCGAACATCAGATTGTCGCGCACCGCCTGCGGATTGTAGTTGTCGCGGTTGGCGATGGTCTCGAAAGGAATGGCCTCGGGGAAGCCGTTCGTAACCGTGCCGCTGTTCTGCATCAGGTTCTCGAAATAGCCGCCGTAATCGACCGAGTGCCGCACCGCGAGCTCCCAATCCTCCTTACGGTCGTAGACGCAGGTGCGCCGCTGCATCATCAGGCGCGGACGCGGGCGCTCGGGATGGTCGGCGACGGCCTTGCGGAATTTCTCGCCGAGCACGCCGACCTCGGCAGGCGGCGCCGAAAGCGGGGTCGAGAGGATGTTGGCGCCCATGCCGACCGCCCAGTCGAAGGTGCCGGGATCGCGCGCCGCGACCCAGATCGCCGGGTGCGGCTGCTGCAGGGGCTTGGGCACCGAGGTCGCGAGCGGGAACTTCCAGTAATGGCCGTCATGTGCGTAGTCGCCGGCCCAGAGCTTCTGCACGGCCGGCACCAGCTCCTGCATGTAGGCGACACCCTGCTGCTGTGGGATGCCGCCGGCCATGCGGTCGAACTCGTACTGATAGGCGCCGCGCGCGATGCCGAATTCGAGGCGTCCGCCGGTGAGATGGTCGCAAAGCGCGGCCTCGCCGGCGAGCCGGATCGGCGACCAGTAGGGCGCGACCAGCGTCGCGGTGCCCAACCGGATGCGGTCGGTATGCTGGGCAAGCCAGGTCAGCGTCTGGAAGGGGTTCGGCGAGATCGTGCACTCGATGGTGTGGTGCTCGGCGGTCCAGAGCGTCTCGAAACCACCCTCGTCGGCGATCTTCGCCAGAGCGCGGAAGTTCCTGAGGGCGTCCTGCACGGACTCGCCCGGCGAGAAGCGCTCCATGCTGATGGAAACGGCGAATTTCATGGCTTTCCTCCGTTCTGGCTCAGCGCAGGCGGATCACGAACGGGTCCTGCATGGCGCCCGAATAGTCGATGAGAACGTTCTTCAGGCGCGAGAATTCGCGCATGACCTCGAAGCCGCCGCGGCGGCCATAGCCGCTGTTCTTCATCCCGCCATTGGCGGACATGTAGGCGGCGGAGCGGTAGGTGTTGATCCAGACGGTGCCGGCATCGATGTTGCGGGCGAAGCGCATGGCCCGGTCGATGTCCCTGGTCCAGATGCCGGAAGCCAGCCCGTATTCCGTGTCGTTGGCGAGCTGGATCATCTCCTCCTCGGTCTTGAACGGCACGACGCCGACGACCGGTCCGAAGATCTCCTCGCGCATGAAGCGCATGTCGTTGCTGGCCTCGGTCATCACCGTGGGCTCGAAATACCAGCCGCGCGCCAGCTCGCCGTCCTGCGGCTTGCGGCCGCCGACCGCGACCTTGGCGCCTTCGCGCACGCCGGAGCCGACATAGTCCTCGACCTTCGCGAGCTGGGAAGCCAGCGCGACCGGGCCGATATCGGTGTCCTCGGTCTGCGGATGGCCGACCTTGATGCGGCGCGTGCGGTCGACCAGCGCCTCGACGAAGCGATCGTAGATCGGCTGCTCGACGAAGCAGCGCGAGCCGGCGACGCAGGTCTGGCCGGCCGCCGCGAAGACGCCGGAGACGACGCCGTTGACGGCGCGGTCGATATCGACATCGGAGAAGATGACATGGGGGGACTTGCCGCCCAGCTCCATCTGGCAGGGCACGAGGTTCTGCGCGGCGTTGCCGGCGATCTTGCGGCCGGTGAAGGTCGAGCCGGTGAAGACGTATTTGGCGACGCCGGGATGGCGCGTCAGCGCCTCGCCGGTGACGGCACCGTCGCCGGTGACGACGTTGACGACACCAGGCGGAATGCCGGCCGCGATCGCGAGTTCCGCCAGCGCGAGGCTAGATGCGGTGGCGTGCTCGGAGGGCTTCACCACGATGGTGTTGCCGATGGCGAGGCAGGGCGCGAGCGTGCCGGTCAGCATCATCAGCGGCGAGTTCCACGGGATGATCATGCCGATCACGCCGAGCGGCTCGCGCAGGTTGAAGTTCAGCGAGTCGAGCTTGTTGACCGGGATCGTGTCGCCCTGAAGCTTGTCGGCCATCCCGGCGAAGTAGAGATAGGAGTCCGGGATCGCCCGCATCTGGGCGCGCATCTCCTTGAGCAGCTTGCCGTTGTCGCGGCATTCGATCATCGCCAGTTCGTCGGCGTTCTCGAGCACGAGCTCGCCGAGGCGGCGCACCAGCTTGCCGCGCTCCGTCTGCGTCATGCGTCGCCAGGCCGGGTTGACGAAGGCCGCACGGGCCGAGCGAACGGCGGCATCGACATCGGCGGCATCGCCCTGGGCGAATTCGTACCAGGGTTCGGCCGTCGTCGGATCGAAGGACGGCACGTAGATGCCGCTCTTCGGCGCGACGAAGGCGCCGTCGATGAACAGGCCCTGGCGCGAACCTTCGAGGGATTGGACAGTGGTCTTCATGCTCGCTCTGCCGGCTCAGGATTGCGGAAGGGTGGCCCAGGGCTGCGCCTCGCCGACCATGGCGAGGCGGCCGCCATCGTTGGAATCCATGTAGATTCCGAAGCGCTTGCTGGCGCTCTCCCGGGCATAGCGGCGCAGCATCGAGCTGATCTCGCGGGTAGGGATCGCGTCGTAGGGAAGCTGGTCGATCGGGAAGAACTTGAGCCCTGGCGACAGCGCGACCGAGGCGGAATCCTGCGCGAGCCGGGCGCGGTAGATCAGATAGCCCGGATCGCCATCGCTGACGTCGAAGACGGAGTAGAGGAAGGTATCGTCGGGCACGAGCGTCAACGCGCCGCCACCGTCGAGCTTCAATTCGTTGTCGGCGATACGGCGCTTCGCGCTGGGCAGCCCCCAGCCGCCCTTCCCGTCCGAACGCAGCAGCAGATGCCCGTCGGATTCGATCAGGTAACCGACGATCATGCCTTGCGATTCGAGCCAGCCCGGCGGCAGCGGATCCTTCACATTGGCATAGCGGCCGCGGCAGAAGCCGAGCGGCGCCGCGGGGCTGGTGCCGAAAGCCTGCACCTCGCCGATCAGCACGACATGATCGCCGGCATCGACGCGGCTGTGCATCGTGCAATCGAACCAGGTCAGACAATCGGTCAGGATCGGCGCGCCGGTATGGACGCGGTCATGGCTGACGGTGTCGAACTTGTTCGCCGCCTTGGAGGCGAAGAGGTTGGAGACGTCCGTCTGCGCCTCGTGCAGCAGGTTGACGGCGAAGGAGTCCGAGCTGTTGAAGGCGCCGTAGCTGTGGGCACCCTTGCCGACGCAGACGAGCAGCAGCGGCGGGTCGAGCGAGACCGAGGTGAAGGAATTCGCGGTCATGCCGCGCGGCGTGCCGTCGGCATCGCGCGTCGTAATGACGGTGACGCCGGTGACGAAAGTTCCGAACGCGCGGCGCAGAGCGACCGGGTCGATCAGGTTGGCTGTCTTTTCCGCGGGAGCGAGCATCCGCCTCACCTCGATCAATGCGGGGATCGTGGCGAGAGGCTAGGCTTCGGATAGGCCCGCTTCTTCCTATGAACGATGGGAGGAATGGAGGAAATGTTTCGCTGAACCGATGGAGCCGGCGAAAACCTCAGGCCGCCGGCACCTGGCTGCTTTCGATGACGCCGTGCAGCCGAATGGCGAGCTCGATGGCGAAGCGCTTGTCGGCCGTCTCGGGATCGATGCCGAAGAGATCCTGGATGCGGGAGAGCCGGTAGCGCAGGGTCGTGACGTGCAGCCCCATCGCATCGGCGCAGGCCTGCGCGCGGCAGCCTTCGCGCAGATAGGCGGACAGCGTCTCCAGGTAAGGCGTCTCGTGCTTGCGGTCATGCGCAATCACCGCGCCGATCGCCCCGTCGACGAAGCTGCGCACATCCACCGACTCGGCAGCACCGATCAGCATCGGCATCGGCCCGAAATCGAAGGCCGACAGGATTCCGCTGCGCCCGAAGGAGCGCGCGATGCGGATCATGCGCCAGCAGCGCTCCCATTCCTTCGGGTAGCTGTCGAGCCCGTCGCAGATGCCGCCCAGCACCACGATCGGCTCCCGGTTGAAGCTGTGCCTGAGCGCCTCGACCATGCGCCGCGCCAGCCGCCCCGCCCGCTCGGCCTCTCCGCTTTTCTCCTCCGGAACGAGGCAGACAAGGCCGCCGCCGACCGCGACCACGCTGACCGCCAGGTTCATCTGCCGCGCGAGCCGCGTCACGGCGTGGTGGGAATCGACGCCGATATCGGCCGGCAGGGACGCACCATCAGGGAAGTCGACCACGATCATCCGGGCGGGTGCGGCCAGCGCGAGCCCGAGCCGGCGGCCGCGCTGGATGATGTCATCCGCATCGCGCCAGCGCCGTTCGACGATCTCGAAGAACAGCTCGGTGAGCGTGCGCGTCTCGAAGCGAAACCGGATGACGCTGCGCATCATCTGGACACTGAGCGCGAACTTCACGCTGTCGAGCAGCAATCGCTGGAGGTCACCCGTCGCCTCGCCCGCCTCCGGAAAGATCACGAGAGCGCCGACCGGTTGCCCGTCGACGTTGAGCGCGTCTATGCGGGCCATGACCTGAAGCCGCCGGCCCGCATCGTCAAGCCGCAGGCTCTGTGGCTCGGCCCGCCCCGCCGCCACGGCGTCACGAGCCGCCGCGGTGATCTGGCTGCCGATTGGACCATCGAGCGCCCGTTGCCAGGCCGTGTCGTCGAAATGTAGCGGCGCCGGCGAGCGGCTCGCCGCGAGCGCATTGCCGGCAAAATCGACGACGAGGATTGCATCCGGCAGGAGCTCCGCGAGCATCTCGGACAGTGCCGAGGCCGATCCGCCGGACAGCACCTCCTGCAGCAGCATGGTCTGCGTCTGCAGGGCATTTTGCAACTGCTCCGCCGCCTGGCGCTGTGCGCGCAGGCGATGCTCGCGCTCGACGGCGATGCCGCCGAGATGGACGATCATGCTCATGAAGGCGAGATCGTCTGCCGAGACGTCCGTCACGTCGCGGGAGACGACGTTCAGCACCATCGGACGGCCCTGCTCGTCGGAACAGCTCATCGGCAGCACCAGCACGGTGCGGTAGTCGCGCTCGAAGGCCTCGCGACGATAGCCGGGGAACTCGTCCGAAGCACGCGCATCGCGGATGTAGACGGGCTCGTTGCGCTGGAGCGCGATCAGGGCCGGGCTGGTCGCCAGTTCCCAGCGGTTCTCGAGACGCCGGCGCAGCAGGGTGGGATCGTGCCGGACGACGACATGAGCCTCGCCGTGGGGCGCATCGATCGCCATGATCGAGCCAAGCGCCCAGCCGCCATGCTCGCAGGCCGCGCGGATGAGATCGCGGAGCACCGTATCGAGATCGCCGCCCGAGTTGATCTGGCTGGCGACGTCGCGCAGCGAGCGCATCTGCGATGCCTGATCCGCCATGGGCTTCTCCTATCCACCACGCTCGATCTTACGCCGCATCGCAGGTCCATCCACGCATTTCTTCCCGCGATCCGATGGAAGACGTGGCGGGAACGCCGCCGCTACGCTTCGCCACCCTTTCACGATCGCAACAGGTGGACACGCCATGGATTACGGCCTGCGCAAGATCTCGACCTTCGTCGAGGAAACCTTCATCGAGGGCGGCAAGGCTGCCGACAAGCCGGTGCGCTTCGTCATCGTCGCCGCCGTGCTGCGCAATCCGTGGGCCGGCCAGGGCTTCGTCGAGAACCTGCGCCCCGAGATATTCCGCATCGCCCCGCATCTCGGCGCGGAACTGACCAAGCGCCTCGTCGCGGTGATGCCGGCCGAGCAGGTCGAGGCCTATGGCAAGGCCGCGGCCGTCGGCACCAACGGCGAGATCGAGCATGCCTCGGCGCTGATCCACACCCTGCGTTTCGGCAACATGTTCCGCGATGCCGTCAAGGGCACGGCCTATCTGAGCTTCACCAACACCCGCAACGCGCCGGGCGCCCTGCTCTCGCTGCCGATGATCCACAAGAGCGAGACCGGCAAGCGCTCGCACTTCCTCACCGCCCAGTTCCAGATCCCGGATGCCCCCGCCGCCGACGAGGTTCTGGTCGCCATCGGCGCCGCCGACAACAGCCGCGCCCATCCCCGCCTCGCCGACCGCTTCCAGGACATGGAGGAGATGAAGCGGGAGCTGGAGGACGCCTGAGCCATCAGGCCGGGCAAAGCTCCCAGCCTTGCGGGGCCAGCCGGATCGGCGGGCCCCTTTTTCATGTCCGTCCTGTGAGGACCGCGTCATCATCTCAGGCGAGCGCGACCTTGTCGCGGGCAAGCTCTTCCATCACCTGCCGCACGGCCTTCTCGGCGATGGCAACGATCTCGTCGATGTCGTCGCGGCTCGTCACCAGCGGCGGCGCGAAGCCGAGGATCTCGCCATGCGGCATGGCGCGCGCGATCAGCCCGCGATCGCGCGCCGCCTTGGAGATGCGGGCGCCGACCTTGAGGCCGGGATCGAAACGCGTTTTGGCCTCGCGATTGGCGACGAATTCGAGCGCGCCCAGCATGCCGACGCCGCGAACCTCGCCGACGATCGGGAGCTGCGCGAAGGTCGCCTTCAGCCGCTCCTGGAAATAGCCACCGACATCGCGCGCCTTGCCCGCCAGATCCTCCTTCTCGACGATGTCGAGCACGGCATTGGCCGCCGCAGCGCCGATCGGATGGCCGGAATAGGTGTAGCCGTGGGAGAAGGCACCGACGCGGTCCGCGCCCTCCTCCATCACCTTGTAGACCTTCTCGCCGACGATCGCCGCCGAGAGCGGGAAATAGGCCGAGGTCAGCCCCTTCGCGACGGTGATGAGATCGGGCTCGATGCCATAGAGATGCGAGCCGAAGGGCGTGCCGATGCGCCCGAAGCCGGTGACGACCTCGTCGGCTATCAGCAGCACGTCGTATTTGCGCAGCACCGCCTGGATCGCAGTCCAGTAGCCCTCCGGCGGCGGGGTAATGCCGCCCGTGCCTAGCACCGGCTCGCCGATGAAGGCACCGACCGTTTCCGGCCCTTCGCGCAGGATCAGCTCCTCCAGCTCCGAGGCGAGGCGCTGCGAGAACTCGGCTTCGGTCTCGCCGGGCTGGGCGCCCCAATAGTGATGCGGTGCGCCGGTGTGGAGAATGCCGGAGAACGGCAGGTCCATATGGTCGTGGTAGAAACTCATTCCGGTCATCGAGCCGGAAACGACGCTGCAGCCATGGTAGCCGCGCAGCCGCGAGATGATCTTCTTCTTCTTCGGCTGGCCGCGCAGATTGTTGTAGTACCAGACGAGCTTGGCCTGCGTCTCGTTCGCGTCCGAGCCGGACATCCCGTAGAAGACCTTGCTCATCTTGCCCGGCGCCATCTTCACGAGGCGGTCGGAAAGGATGGCGAGCTCATCCGTCGTGTGGGCGGCGTAGGAGTGGTAATAGGCCAGCCGATAGGCCTGCCGCGAGATCGCCTCGGCGACTTCGGTGCGGCCATAGCCGATATTGACGCAGTAGAGCCCGGCGAAGCCGTCGATATAGCTGCGGCCGGTCGCGTCCTGGATGCGGATGCCCTTGCCGGTCTCGACGATGGTGGGCTCGCCGAGCTTTCCGGTGGCGAAGTCCTTGAGCTGGGTGAAGGGGTGCAGGGTGCTGGCGCGATCCAGCGCGCCGATGGCCGCGACGTCGATCGTCATTATCTTATCTCCTTGATTACGCTGCCAGATTGCCGAAGCAGACATATTTCGCTTCGAGGTATTCGCTGATGCCGTGGCGGGAGCCCTCGCGGCCGAGGCCGGACTGCTTCCAGCCGCCGAAGGGGATGGGGGCGCCGGTGAATTTCGGCGTGTTGACCGCGACCATGCCGTATTCGAGCTGGTCGGTGAGGCGCATCGCCCGGCGCAGATCCTGGGTGTAGAGGTAAGCCGCAAGCCCCATCTCGGTCGCGTTGGCGCGCGCCACGACCTCTTCCTCCGTATCGAAGGGCAGGATCGCGGCGACGGGGCCGAAGGTCTCCTCGCGGGCGATCGTCATCTCCTCGGTCACATCGGCCAGAACCGTCGGCTGGACGAAGCTGCCGCCGAGCGGGCTGTCCTGCCCGCCCGCGACGATGCGCGCCCCGGCGGCAAGCGCCTGCGCGATCTGCTGGCGGCACTTCTCGGCAACGGAAGGGCGCGTCATCGGGCCGATATCGACGCCCTCCTCCATCCCGTGGCCGACCTTGAGGCGCGCGGCCGCCTCCGCATAGGCCGCGACGAAGCGCTCATAGACGCCGCGCTGAACATAGATGCGGTTGGCGGCGAGGCAGTCCTGGCCGGAGGTCGCGAACTTGGCCGCGACCCCGCCGATGACCGCCTGCTCGAGCGGCGCGTCGTCGAAGACGATGAAGGGTGCGTGGCCGCCGAGTTCAAGCGAGGCGCGCTTCACCGTCCGCGCGGCCTGGCCCAGCAGGAGCCTGCCGACCTCCGTCGAGCCGGTGAAGGAGAAGGCGCGGATATCGGTATGTGCCAGCAGGCGATGCGCCAGCGGCGCAGCCTCCCCGGTCAGCACCTGAAACACGCCCTTCGGGAACCCGACCTCTTCCGCAAGCTTTGCCAGCGCCAGCGCCGAGAGCGGCGTTTCGGGCGCGGGCTTCACCACCATGGCGCAGCCGGCGGCAAGCGCGGCCCCGGCCTTGCGGGTGATCATCGCGCTCGGGAAATTCCATGGCGTCACCGCGGTGGCAACGCCGATCGGCTGCATCTGCACCGAAAGCCGGCTGCCGGGCAGATGGCTTGGGATCGTCTCGCCATAGCTGCGCTCGCCCTCGCCCGCAAACCAGTCGAGGAAAGCAGCGGCATAGGCGATCTCGCCATGAGATTCGGCGATCGGCTTGCCCTGCTCGGCGGTCATGATCACGGCAAGGTCGTCGCTGTTGCTGCGCATCGCCGCCGCCCAGTCCCGCAGCAGGCGGCCGCGCTCGACGGGCAGGCGCTCGCGCCAAAGCTTCTGCGCGGCGACCGCTGCCGCCACCGCCTCGTCGACGGTTTCCAGCGGGAGGGAGGCCACGCTGGCGATGGCTTCCTGAGTCGCGGGATCGACGACGGCGATCTGCTCGGCGGCATCGCGCCAGCTTCCATCCACGAAAGCCCGGCTCTCCAGCAAATCGCCACGCTTGAGCTTTTTCAGCGCTCTCGCGGATAAATCCCGCATCCCATCCTCCGCTTCGACGATTGAGTGGCGAGGAGGCTAGTGCAGAGAATGCGGCCTATGCCGCCGAAGCGCGGGCTTTCGCGATGATTTCCGGCTTATATCAAGACAGGGGCGCAGGATTTCGGCATGATCGAACTCGACAGCTTGGACCGCAGACTTCTGGACGCGGTGCAGCAGAACAACCGGTTGACCACGGCCGAACTCGGCGAGCGCGTCGGCCTCTCCGCCACGGCCTGCCAGCGCCGGCTCAAGCGCCTGCGCGACACCGGCGTGATCGAGGCAGACGTGTCCATCGTCTCGCCCCGTTCCATCGGGCGGCCGATCTCGATGCTCGTGCTGGTGACGCTGGAGCGCGAGCGAGCCGACATCGTCGATCGCTTCAAGGCCTCGATCCGGGCGACGAAAGAGGTGATGATCGGCTTCTACGTCACCGGCGACGCCGATTTCGTGCTCCATGTTACTGCCCGCGACATGGAAGACTATGAGCGCTTCACGCGCCGCTTCTTCTACGAGAACCCCGACATCAAGGGCTTCAAGACCATGGTGGTGATGGACCGGGTGAAGGCGAGCTTCGCACTCCCGATCGATCCCTGACACCAGGAACAGTGACATGGCCGGACATCTGAAGCTCGATCGGATCGACCTCAACATCCTCGTGCAGCTGCAGCTGGACGGGGCGCAGACCAATCTCAAGCTCTCCGAGAAGGTCGGGCTGTCGCCGAGCCCCTGCCTGCAGCGGGTGAAGCGGCTGGAAAGCGCCGGCTACATCACCGGCTATGGTGCAAGGCTCAACCTCGCCAAGCTGGCCGACAGCGTCACCGTCTTCACCGAGGTCACGCTGGTCGATCATCGCATCGACGATTTCGCCAAGTTCGAAGCCAATATTCGCGACGTCGACGAACTGATGGAGTGCCACCTGATCAGCGGCGGCTACGACTATTTGCTGCGCTTTCTCGCGCCGAGCATCGCGCATTACCAGGAGCGGATGGAAAGCCTCCTGCGGCGAAACATCGGGATCGAGAAGTATTTCAGCTATGTCGTGCTGAAGTCGCCGATCGTGAAGAGCACGCTGCCGCTCAAGACGCTACTCAAGTTGCCTTAGGCGCCTCCGGCCTGTCGCGCCCGGCGGCGCCGAGCCAGGGCACCAGCGCTCGGCCGTCGACAAAGCCCGGCGCTTATCAATTGCTCGTCCCATGACGATCGCGGATCGCAATCCGATCGCGCGGAAACGCGTCTGCCTGTCTTGACGCCATCTCGCAGCCGTCCGTATGATCCAAATAAGAAAACAAATGATCCATATATTGGACCTTAGGGATGGATATGGCTCTGAACGGTATATTGCCGGTATTGCCGACACCTTTTTCGGCCGCAGGGACGGTCGATCCGGCTGCAATGGCGCGAATCACGGCCTTTGCCTGCGACGCGGGAGCGGCGGGCGTGGTGTTTCCGGGCTTCGCCAGCGAGGTCGACAACCTGACGGCCGAAGAGCGCGAGACCCTGCTGCGCGAGATCGTGCGGGTGGTCGCCGGCCGCATTCCAGTCGTCGCCGGGGCGAGCGCGCCCTCCGCGGACGAGGCTGCTGGCCATGCGCGGCGCGCCCTCGAACTCGGGATCACCCATGTGATGATTCAGGCGCCAAAATCCGTCGGAATCGATGGCGCCGCGGTCGCAGCTTTCTACCGCGCGATATCGGATGCGGTTCCGGGCATCGAGATCGTGCTGCAGAATGCGCCCGCTCCGCGGGGCTCCGATCTCAAGCCCGATGTCATCCTGCAGATCGTCAACGGCAATCCCGCCATCACCTATGTGAAGGAGGAAACGCTTCCCTCCGGTGGCCCGATCAGCACGATCCTGAAAGGCGCTCCGGCTCACCTGAAAGGTGTGCTCGGCGGCGGTGGGGCGCGCTATATCGTCGAGGAATATGTGCGGGGCGCCTGCGGCGCGATGCCGGCTGTGGAGATCACCGACGTTCATGTCGCGCTGGACCGCGCCTTTCGGGCCGGCGACCTCGCGACGGCGCGCGAGCTCTACCGGCGTACGCTGCCGCTGCTGGTCATCCAGGCCAATTTCCGCATGGCCTTCACCAAATATGTGCTGACGCAGCGCGGAATTCTGCACAATCATCTCTGCCGCGCGCCCGTGCCGCCTCTCGACGAGGTCGACTGCGCCGAAATCGACGCTTGGCTCGCCTCCGTCGCCGATCTGCTCGCGGCCCCGGCCGCGGCACGCAAGGCAGGGTGACCGGCCGATGAGCGAGCGCGTCGCCAAGGTCGAGGTCTTCACGCTGACGATCCCGCGCGAGACCGTCTATCTCGGCGATCCCCGCCCCGGCGAGAGCGTCAACGCGAAGGGCTACATCGTCCGCAAGGGCAACCGCACCGTCTACCCGACCATGGACCGCACGGTCGTGGTGCGGCTGGAGACGAGCGGCGGCCTCGTCGGCTGGGGCGAGACATACGGCATCGTCGCGCCCGGCGCCGCCATCGCCATCATCGACGACCTGCTCGGCCCTTATGTCGTCGGGCGCTCGCCGCAGGACGTGGTGGTGATCCATGAGGATCTCTACGACCTGATGCGGGTGCGCGGTTATACCGGCGGCTTCTATCTCGACGCGCTCGCAGCCATCGACATTGCGCTGTGGGACCTCAATGCCCGCCTCGCCGACCGGCCGCTCGTCGCCATGCTTGGCGGGCGGCGGCACGAGCGCCTGCCCGCCTACATCTCGGGGCTGCCGAAGCGCACGCGGGCAGAGCGAGCCGATTTTGCCGCCGAGTGGCAGGCCAAAGGCTTCGACAGTTTCAAATTCGCCGCGCCCGTCGCCGATGACGGCAACGTCGCCGAGATCGCGACGCTGCGCGAGCGGCTGGGGCCTCAGGCCCGGATCGCCTGCGACATGCACTGGGTCCACACGGGCGAGGAGGCCGTCTCGGCGATCCGCGCGATGGAACCGCATGGCCTGTGGTTTGCCGAGGCCCCGGTCAAGCCCGAGGATATCGACGGCCTCGCCCATGTCGCTGCCCGCGTCTCGACGCCGGTTGCCGCGGGCGAGGAATGGCGCACGGTCTATGATCTGGTGCCGCGAGTGGCGCGGCGGGCCTGCGCGATCGTCCAGCCGGAGATGGGGCACAAGGGCGTCACCGAGTTCATGCGGATCGGGCACTACGCGCAGGCGCACAACCTTGCCGTCATCCCGCATGCGACGATCGGCATGGGCCTGTTCATGGCCGCGAGCCTGCATGCCAGCGCCGCCCTTTCGGCCGTGAGCTGTCACGAATACCAGCACTCGATCTTCGAGCCGAACCGGCGCCTGCTCACCGGCGACATGGATTGCCGCGAGGGCTTCTACAGCCTGCCGACCGGTCCGGGTCTGGGCGTTGCGCCGTCCGAGGAGGCGCTGAGCCTCCTCGACAAGCACTCACCGTAACCGCCGGATAACACGGCAGAAACACGAGAGGGAGAGACGTCATGAGGATGCCAGACTGGAAGCGGCTCGCAGCCGGCGCGCTCGTCGCGCTCTGTACGACGACGGCCCTGCCCGCGCTTGCCCAGAACAAGGTCCTGAAGTTCGTGTCCTGGCAGAAGGACGAGCGCGGGACCGGCGACTGGTGGGGCTCCGTGATCAAGGAGTTCGAGGCGACCCATCCCGGCGTCAAGATCGAATGGACCAAGGTCGAGCGCGGCGCCTTCGCCGACACGATGACGACGCTCTTCGCCGGCGGCCAACCGCCCGACATCGTCCACCTAGCCTCCTTCGAGTTCCAGAAGTTCGCGGATAATGGCTGGCTGGAGCCGCTCGACCCCTACATCAAGAACGCCAAGCTCGACCTCAAGGGCTGGGCCGGCCAGGACACCTGCAGCTGGAACAAGCAGAATGTCTGCGTGATGATGCTCTATTTCGGGTACTTCATGGCCTATAACGAAGAGCTCCTGAAGAAGGAGGGGCTAGAGGCTCCCAAGACCTACGCCGAATTCCTCGCCGCCGCCCGCAAGCTGACGAAGGACGTCAACGGCGACGGCATCGTCGACCAGTTCGGCACCGGCCACGAGACCCGCGGCGGCGGCGGCCAGTACATGTCCGAGATGATGAACTACACCCTCGACGCCGGCGGCCGCTGGACCGACGAGAGCGGCAAGGTCACGATCGACACGCCGCAGATGGTCGAGGGCCTCACCCGCTGGAAGACCGTCGTCAAGGACAGCCTGACCCCGCGCGATCTCGCCGCCGGAGAGGTCCGCCAGCTCTTCGCCGACGGCAAGATCGCGATGAAGATGGATGGCCCCTGGCTGTGGCCGATCATCCAGAAGGGCAAGGCCAAGGATCAGATCAAGCTCGGCATGGTGCCGTTCAATCCGCCGGTCGGCGGCTCCTCCAACGTGCTCGGCATCGCCTCCGAGGTCTCGGCCGAGAACAAGAAGCTCGCCTGGGACTTCATCGCGATCGCGACCTCGGACAAGTTCCAGTCGACATATGCGACGCTCGGCGCCTCGCCCCCGCCGGACCCGCGCGCCGACACCTCGGGCGCGAGCAAGGACACGCCGCATTTCGATCTGCTGGTGAAGGCGACCAAGGCTGCCGCCGACGCCAAGGTCGACCGCATCCCCAAGGGGCTCGAGCTGCAGTTCAACGAGTTTGCCAAGATGATCATGGAAGAGAGCCAGCGCATGATCATCCAGGATCTCGACCCCAAGGTCGTGGCGGCGACGATGCAGAAGAAGGCCGAGGCGCTGCAGAAGCAGTGACGGCCGCGTCAAGGCCGGCCCTGTCCCGGCCATCCCGCAAGCCGACGCTGTTCCGATACGCACTTCCCGGGTGCGGCGCCCATGCCGCCCGGGAATGACGCGACCCGTCACGGAGAGATCATGGCGCGATCCGCATTCCTAGATCTGGCCCGGCCGAGCCGGCGCCACTGGCTCGGCTATCTGCTGCTGCTGCCGGCGGTGCTGCTGATCGGGCTGATCATCGTCTACCCGCTGTTCGTCTCGGTCGACCTTTCATTCCAGAATGTCGGAATCCCGCGGCTGGACCAGCCGCGGCGTCCCTTCACGACGGCGAATTACGAGCGGCTCTTCACCTCGCCGGACTTCTGGAATGCGAGCTGGACCACGCTCAAGCTCGTCCTGATCGTCAGCTTCTTCTGCTTCGTGCTGGGCCTGAGCACGGCGCTGCTCGTCAACAACCGCTTCAAGGGCCAGTCGATCGCGCGCCTCCTCGTCGCACTGCCCTGGGCGGTGCCGGAAGTCGTCGCCGTCGTCATCTWCGCCTGGATCTTCGATTCATCCTTCGGCCTGATGAACTGGCTCTTCATCCGGCTCGGGCTGATCGACACCACGATCAACTGGTTCTCCTCGCCCGAGGCCGCTTTCGCCGTCGTTTKCGTCACGATGGTGTGGAAGGGTTATCCCTTCGTCTCGATCATGATGCTGGCAGGGCTGCAATCGATCCCGGAGGATTTTTACAACGCCGCCCGTGTCGACGGCGCGAATGCCTGGCAGCGGCTGACCAACATCACCCTGCCCTCGCTGATGCCGGTGCTCGGCGTCACGCTGATCCTGGTGATGCTGTGGGTCTTCCGCGACTTCTCGATCATCTACGTGATGACCGGCGGCGGCCCGCTCAAGGCGACCCAGACGCTTTCGATCATGACCTACGAGCAGGCCTTCGGCTTCTTCAAGATGGGCTACGCCTCGGCCGTCGGCGTCGTCACACTGGTCGTCTGCGTGATCGCGAGCCGCCTGCTGATGGGCCGCGCGCCCGAGACGGTTTGAGGAGCGGCGCGATGAGACGAAGCCTTTCCGCACGCATCCTGCTGTACGCCGCGGTCGTCGTGACCTGCGCGGTCCTCGTCTTCCCGATCTACTGGCTCGTGGTGACGGCGCTCGCGACGCCGGCCGAGCTGCGCGCCCTGCCGCCGACCTTCTGGCCATCGGAGCCGCGCTGGGGCGTCTTCGGAGAGATCATCCAGCAGCGTCCGATCCTGCTCTGGCTCGGCAACTCCATTCTCGCCGCCACCGGGGCGGTGACGCTCTCGATGCTCGTCTCGGTGCTCGCCGGCTACAGCCTCTCGCGCTTCCGCGTGCGCGGCGGCCAGTCGCTGGGCTTGTTCATCCTCACGGCCAAGATGCTGCCGGCGACGCTGCTGGTCATTCCGCTGTTCGGCATCTTCCGGATGACCGGGATGATCGGCTCGCTCTGGTCGGTGATCCTGGCCCACGCCACGCTGATCGTGCCTTTCACGACCTGGATGCTGAAGGGCTATTTCGACACCATCCCGCGCGAGCTCGAGCAGGCGGCGATGGTCGATGGCTGCTCGCCGCTCGGCGCGATGGTCAGGGTCATCCTGCCGGTCTCGGCGCCGGGCCTGGCCGCGACGGCGCTCTACGGATTCGTCCTCTCCTGGTCGGACTACGCCTATGCGCGCACGTTCCTGACCAACGCCCAGACCAACTGGACCGCCAATCTCGGCCTGACGACGATGAAGGGCGAGTATGTCTCGAACTGGGCCGATATCTCGGCGGCGTCGCTGATCGTCGCCGTGCCGGTTCTCCTGATCTACCTCTTCCTCGAACGCTACCTCGTCGGCGGGCTCACCGCCGGCGCGGAGAAGTGAGCCAAGGGTCTTCAATTCATGGCTGGCATCAGCATCGAACGCGTCACCAAATCCTACGGCTCGCTGCAGGTTCTGAAGGACTTCACGCTGGAGATCGACGATGGCGAGTTCGTCGTCTTCGTCGGCCCGTCCGGCTGCGGCAAGTCGACCATGCTCAAGATCCTGGCCGGGCTTGAGGAAGCGACCTCCGGCACGGTGAAGATCGCCGGGCGCGACGTCACCGACCTTGCGCCTGGGGACCGCGACATCGCCATGGTCTTCCAGAACTACGCGCTCTATCCGCATCTCTCCGTCGCGAAGAACATGGGCTTCGGGCTGAAGATGCGCGGCGTGCCCTCGGCCGAGATCGACGCCAAGGTCCGGGACGCCGCTCGGATCCTCGGCGTCGAGCATCTGCTCGACCGCAAGCCGAGGGCGCTCTCCGGCGGACAGCGCCAGCGTGTCGCGCTCGGCCGGGCCATCGTGCGCGAGCCGCAGGCCTTCCTGATGGACGAGCCGCTCTCCAACCTCGACGCCAAGCTGCGAGTCCACACCCGCGCCGAGATTTCCGCCCTGCACCAGCGGCTCAAGACCACGACGATCTATGTCACGCACGACCAGACCGAGGCGATGACGATGGCTGACCGCATCGTGATCATGCGCGACGGCACGATCCAGCAGATCGCCGATCCGGACACGATGTTCCGCAGGCCGGCCAATCTCTTCGTCGCCGGTTTCATCGGCTCGCCCGGCATGAATTTCATGCGCGCGACGGTCCGGGACGGCCGCATCGCGCGGCTGTTCGGGCGGGAGATCGAATTGCCCGGCACCAGCGACATCGCCGGCCGCGACCTCATACTGGGCCTGCGGCCGGAGCATCTCTCCGCCGGGGCGGCCGGGGTGGTCAGCTTCGAGGCCACGCCCCGCCTGGTCGAGAGCCTTGGCAGCGAGAAATACCTCTATGTCGATCTCGTCGAGGAGAACCGGGCGACGCTCAAAGGCGCCGAGACCGACGAGCGGCGCGCCGACCAGTTCATCGCTCGCGTCATGGATGCCGACAGCGCGACGGCGGGCGCGGCGATGCCGCTCTCGTTCGACCCGGCCCGGTTGCATCTCTTCGATGCGCAGACGCATCTCGCCCTGAACTGAGGAGCGCTGCCATGGCCATTCTCGTCACAGGAAGCGCAGGACGTATCGGCTCCCGCGTCGTCGATCGGCTCCTTGCCGCCGGCCATGCCGTCACAGGCTTCGACCTGCGCGGCTCCGGGCGCCGAGACGCCGGCTACCGAGAGATCGTCGGCGCCTTCGACGACCGCGAGGCCGCACGCGAGGCGGTGAAGGACGCGCGGCAGATCCTGCATCTCGGCGCCTTCATGTCCTGGCTCGCGAGCGATGCGGACAAGCTCTTCCGCGCCAATGTGGATGGTACGCGCGTCCTGCTGGAAGAGGCGGCGAAGGTCCCGGCGGGCCGCGTCGTCTTCGCCAGCTCCGGCGAAGTCTATCCCGAGAACGTGCCTGATTATCTGCCCGTCGACGAGGATCATCCGCTGAAACCGCGTTCGGCCTACGGGCTGTCGAAACAGGTCGGCGAGGAGATCGTCCGCTTCACCGAGCGCAGTGCCGGCATCCCGGCCACGATCCTGCGCTTCTCGCATACGCAGGACGCGAGTGAACTGCTCGACGAGACCAGCTTCTTCTCAGGTCCGCGTTTCTTCCTGCAGCCGAAAATCCGCCAGCAGGAGGGCTTCGGCAACGCGATAGCGGTCGCCGCGTTGAAGGTGATCGACGACGGGGCGACCGCGCTCGTGCTCTCTCGCAACGAAAGCGGCCGCCCCTTCCGCATGCACATCACCGATACGCGCGATATGGTCGACGGCATCCTGCTCGCGCTGGAGAGCGAGAAGGCGGCCGGGCGGACCTACAATCTGGGCGGCACCGCCCCGGTCGATTTCGCGCAAGCGCTGCCAGCGATGGCGCGGGCGACGGGCCTGCCGCTGAAAACGGTCGACCTGCCCGGCAGCGGCGTGTTTTACGAGACCTCGAATGCCCGGATTCGGGCGGAGCTGGGGTTCGCGCCGCAATGGACGATCGAGCGCATGATCGCGGAAGCCGCCGCGGCGCGGGCCGCGCGGGCGAAGGCGGCCTGAACATGCAGCCCGAGCGCGTACCGCCCCCGGAAGAGCGTGACGTGCCGCTGGGCGCGGCTGCCCTCGCCAAAGGCCTGTATTTGCTCGAAGTGATCGGCGAGCACCCGACGCCGCCACGCTTCAAGGATCTGCAGGCGGCGACGAAGCTCGCCAAGGGCACGCTGGCGCGCCTTCTCAACACCCTGCTGCTGTTCCGGCTGATCCGGCACGAGGATAGCGACAACACCTACCGGCTGGGTCACCGGCTGTTCGAGCTCGCCCATCGCGTCTGGGAGTCCTTCGACCTGCGGGCCGCGGCGGCGCCGATGCTGGAGCGTCTTGCCGAGGAATCGCGCGAGACGGCCGCGCTCTGCGCCGTCGATGGCGGAGAGGCGCTCTATATCGATCAGCGCAGCCGCGGCGGAGCCTTCGGCTTCCGCATCGAGGCTGGACGCCGGGCACCCCTCCATTGCACGGCCGGCGGCAAGGCGCTGCTGGCCTTCGCCACTCCGCATGAGCGGCGCGCGTTGCTCGACCAGATCACGCTCGACCATCACGCGCCCCATACCATCACCGACGAGGAGGCGCTGCTCGCCGACCTCGCTTTGGTGCGCGCACGGGGCTATGCCGTCTCGCAGGAAGAGCATGTGCCGGGCGTGTCCTCGGCCGCCGCCCCGATCTTCGACCACACCGGCCGCGCCATTGCCGCGATCGGCATTTTCGGCCCGACGGCGCGGCTCTCCAACGACCGGCTGCATACGACGGGTCGCGATCTGATGGCGGCGGCCCGGCAGATTTCCGGCAATGTCGGTGCCATGCCGGTCAACATCGCCCCGCCGGCTCCCGCCCACCGCCACGGCGACAGCGATGCCGAATGCGTGCTGCCCTGGGGCGCCCATCTGGCGGAAGGGCCGATCTGGTCGGCGGCCGAACAGCGGCTCTACTGGGTCGATATCCTCGCCCCGGCCGTGCATCGCTTCGACCCCGTCACCCGCACCAACCAGGAGGTGCGCCTGCCTCGCCTCGTCAGCGCCGTCGTCGAACGGCGCAATGGCGGGCTCGTCGCGCTGACGCAGGAGGGCGTGGAGAGCTTCGATTTCGCGAGCGGGAGCCTCACCCCGCTTGTCGACCCCGAAGCCGACCTGCCCGACAACCGGTTCAACGACGGCAAATGCGACCGGCAGGGCCGGCTCTGGGCCGGCACGATGAGCCTCGACGCGGCAAGGCCGACCGGTTCGCTCTACCGCATCGAGGCAGACCTGAGCTGGCGACGTGTCGACGAGGGATTCCGTGTGGCCAACGGGCTCGACTGGAGCCCCGACGGGCGGACCTTCTACTTCACCGACAGCGCGCCCGGCCGGATTTACACCTATGAGTTCGACCCGGCGACGGGCTCGGTCGCCCGCCGCCGCATCTTCGCCGAGATCGACCCGAGCGAGGGCCGCCCCGACGGGCTAGCGGTCGACAGCGAGGGCTTCGTCTGGTGCGCGCTCTGGGACGGCTGGTGCGTGCGCCGCTTCGCGCCCGACGGACGCCGCGAGCGCGATATCCGGCTGCCGGTCCCGCGCCCGACCAGCGTCGCCTTCGGCGGCCCGGATCTCTCCACGCTCTTCATCACCACCGCGCGCATCAGGCTGCCCTCGCGTGTGCTGGCCGATGCCCCCTTCTCCGGCGGCCTCTTCGCCGCACAGGCCCCGGCGCCCGGCCTGCCCGCCGCGGGCTTTGCGGGATGAGCGTCGAAGCCAGCTATCCGGACCTGCGTGGCAAGGCCGCACTGGTCAGCGGCGGCGCCGACGGCATCGGCCGTGCCACGGTCAGGATGCTTGCCCGGCAGGGTGTCCGCACCGGCTTCATCGACATCGACCGCGATGCCGGCGAGGCACTGGCCGCTGCGCTGATCGCGGAAGGGCTGGACGTCGCCTTCGAGCACGCGGATCTACGCGACGTCGATGCGGCGCGCGATGCTGCTGAAATGCTGAAGACCCGTCTCGGCCCTGTCTCGATGCTCGTCAACAATGCCGGCCACGATGAGCGTCACAGCTTCGCCAGCATCACGCCCGCTTATTGGGACGATCGTCTCGCCGTCAATCTGCGGCCCATGATGGTCCTGGCGCAGGCAGTTGCGCCCGGCATGGCGGCACTCGGCGGCGGCTCGATCGTCAATCTCGGCTCGACGTCCTGGATGAAGGGCGCGACCGACCTGATCGCCTATACCACCGCGAAATCCGCCGTGCTCGGTTTCACCCGCTCGCTGGCGCGGGAACTCGGCCCAGACGGCGTCAGGGTCAATTGCGTCACGCCCGGCTGGGTGATGACCCGACGCCAGCGCACCGAGCATATGTCGGCGGAGCGCTGGGCGAAGGCGCAGGAGCAGCAGGCGATCAAGGGAGCGATCGAGCCGGAGGACGTCGCCGCGATGATCCTGTTCCTCTGTTCCGGCGCCTCGCGCATGTGCACCGGCCAGAACTTCATCGTCGACGCGGGGACGGTCTGATGATGGAGGCGCTGCAAGATCGGCTTGGACCCGGGAGCGTCGTTACCGATCCCGAGGCGATGGCACGCTATCTGGTCGACTGGCGCGGGCGTTATCGCGGCACCGCGAAAGCCGTGCTGAAACCGCGTGATACAGCCGAAGTTGCGGCCGTGATGGAATGGGCAACGGCAACCCGGACGCCGGTCGTGCCGCAGGGCGGCAATACAGGCCTCTCCGGCGGAGCAACGCCGGACGCGTCCGGCCGCGCCGTGGTTCTATCGCTCGAAAGGATGAACCGCATCCGCGCGATCGACACGGAAGGCGATACGGTCGTCGCCGAAGCCGGCTGCGTTCTCGCGACAGCCCAGCAGGCCGCGCGCGAGGCCGGCCGCCTGCTGGCGATCAGTCTCGGCAGCGAGGGCTCGTGCCAGATCGGCGGCATCGTCGCGACCAATGCCGGCGGCATCAACGTTATCCGGCACGGCATGACGCGCGATCTCGTCCTCGGCCTCGAATATGTGCTGGCGGACGGCACCGTCAGCCGCACCCCGTCGCTGCTGCGCAAGGACAATACCGGCTACGACCTGCGCCATCTTCTGATCGGCTCGGAGGGAACCCTCGCCGTCATCACCGCCGCTTCGCTGCGCTTGCTGCCGGCGCCGCGCGGCACCGCGACAGCCCTCTGCGGCGTCGGACACCCGCGAGATGCACTCGCGCTGCTTGGTCGCCTGCGCGATGCCGGCCTCGCCGCGATCGCCTCATTCGAGCTGATGTGCGAGGGCGAGATGCAGCTCGTCCTCGACCTCCTGCCTGCTGCCCGGACCGGCCTTGCGAACCGCCATCGCTGGTACGTCTTCGTCGAAACGGAGGGGGACAGCGATGAAGCCGCGCGCGAAAGCCTTGGCGCTGGCATTGCCACGGCTCTCGAAAACGGCACGGTAGCCGACGCGGTGCTTGCTCAGAACGGCCGACAGGCGGCCGCGATCTGGCATCTGCGCTTCGCCGTATCCGAAGCGAACCGCCGCACCGGACCAGGTTTTTCCTATGACGTCAGCGTCGCGACGGCTGCCGTCCCGGCCTTCCTCGACAGCATCGAGGCAGAACTCGCGGTCGCGCTTCCGACGGCCAGGCGTCTCTTCGTCGGCCTTCTCGGCGATGGCAACATGCATGTGAACGTGGTCCCCGACCCCGTTCATCAGGAGCAAGCCGGCGGCATCGAGGCACTCAGGCCGCTCGTCGATGAAATCGTCTACGGCACCGTCACGGCGGATGCCGGCAGCATCAGCGCCGAGCATGGGATCGGGCGGCTCAAGGTCGCCGCTCTCGGCAAGGCGCGGCTTGCGCATGAGATCGCCCTGATGCGCGGCATCAAGGCCTCGTTCGACCCTCTGGGAATCCTCAATCCCGGTGTGGTTCTGGCCGCGACATAGCGGGCAAAGGCCCAGGCCGCGGCAAGCCGTTGGCCCAGGCCGTGCCGTGCGGGTCAGCCGAGCCCGCCGATGTGGAACGACTTCATCGAGAGATACTCCTCGATGCCGTATTTCGAGCCTTCGCGGCCGATGCCGGACTGCTTGACGCCGCCAAAGGGCGCCGCCTCGATCGAGACCGAGCCGGTATTCAGCCCGACCATACCGAATTCGAGTTTCTCGGCCACGCGCCAGGCCCGGTTCAGGTTGCTGGTGAAGTAGTAGGAGGCCAGCCCATAGGGGGTCGCGTTGGCGATTTCCACCGCCTCGCGCTCGTCCTTGAAGCGAAAGAGCGGTGCCACCGGCCCGAAGGTCTCCTCGCTCGCCAGCGCCATCCCGACATTGGCGCCGCCGAGCACGGTCGGCGCGGCGAAGAGCTGGCCGTGCGCGGCCTTGGCGCTCGCCAGCAGCGTTGCGCCCTTGGCGCGGGCATCGTCGATATGGCGCTCGACCTTCTCGACGGCGGCCTTGTTGATCAGCGGGCCGATCGTGATGCCCTCCTCAAGGCCATTGCCGACGACGAGCTGCGAGACGGCCGCTGAGAGCTTGTCGGCGAAACGGTCGTAGATGCCGTCCTGCACCAGCACGCGGTTGGCGCAGACGCAGGTCTGGCCGCTATTGCGGAACTTGCTCGCCATCAACCCCGCGACGGCGAGGTCGATATCGGCGTCGTCGAAGATCAGGAAGGGCGCGTTGCCGCCGAGCTCGAAGCTGACGCGCTTCATCGTGTCGGCGCATTGCTGCATCAGGAGCTGGCCGACCCGGGTCGAGCCGGTGAAGGACAGTTTGCGGACCGCCATGCTGGAGGTGAGTTCGGCGCCGATCTCCTGCGGCAGTCCCGTGAGGACGCTGACGATGCCTTTCGGAATCCCGGCGCGCTCGGCCAGGACCGCGAGCGCCAGCGCCGAATAGGGCGTCAGCTCCGAGGGCTTGATGACGATCGGGCAGCCCGCAGCGAGCGCTGGCCCCGCCTTGCGGGTGATCATCGCCGCCGGGAAGTTCCAGGGCGTGATCGCGGCGGCGACGCCGACGGGCTCCTTCAGCACGATGATGCGACGGTCGCTGGTCGGCGCGGGGATCGTGTCGCCATAGATGCGGCGCGATTCCTCGGCGAACCATTTCAGGAAGCCGGCCGCGTAGCGCACTTCGCCGCGCGCCTCGGCCAGCGGCTTGCCTTGCTCCACGGTCATGATGATCGCGAGGTCCTCTAGATTGGCGAGCATCAGGTCGTGCCAGGCCTCGACCAGCCGGCCGCGCTCGGCGCTCGGCAGGGCGCGCCAGCTGGCGAAAGCCGCTTCTGCCGCCGTGATCGCGCTTTGCGTCTCGCCGCGGCCGAGCGCGGGCACTGTGCCAATTGTCTCCCCCGTCGCCGGATTCACCACATCGAGCGTTGCGCCGTTGGCGGCGCCGATCCAGTCGCCCCCGACATAGGCCTGCTCACGGAACAGGGATGGGTCCTTCAGGCGGGCTGCGATGCTCATGATATCCTCCAGGGCAGATGGCCCATGATCGTGCGGTTCGGCGACAGGGAATACCGACAGCGAACGGCCAGCACCACTTCCTGCTGCAATTGGACCCCTGCCAGCAGGTTATGCTTCGCGGGCACCGGCACGACATGCGTCGTTTCGATGGAAACGGTCCGCTTGCTCTCCGCCTCGCGGCAGGAAGTGACAGTTGCAGGCTCCCGCTAACCTTCGACGGGAACTGAATTCGAGGAGATCGATGATGGCCGCTTTCTGGACGCGCAATGCCGGGATGATCCTGGCACTGGCCCTGGCGGGGTCATGGGCAGGCGGCGCTTCCGCCGAAACCCTGCCCGGCACGGGAAAAGCGGTGCGGATTGCGATCGGCGACACGCTGGGCGCGACGCGGATGCAGGATCACATCATTCAAACCGCCTTCCAGAAGATGGGGTACAAGCCCGTCGAGACGCAGATCAACCCGACATTGTTCTTCCAGGCGTCCGCGCTCGGCGATCTCGACATGATCTCGGGCGTCAACTTTCCGCAGCGCGAACCGCAGTTCAAGGCGGTCGAAAAGCAGCTGGCGACCATCGGCAACGGCACGATCGTCGAGGGCGGCGTCAACGGCTACCTGATCGACAAGAAGACGGCGGACGCCCTCAACATCACCCAGCTGGACCAACTCAAGGACGCCCAGATCGCCTCGAAGCTCTCCGCCGAGGGAAGGGTCAACCTGATCAACTGCGACCCCGGCTGGTCGTGCGGTGACGTGGTCGAATACCAGATCGACAAGTTCGGGCTGAAGGGCACCATCAAATCGGTGCGCGGCAAATACGAAGCGCTGATGGCCGAGGCGATCGCGCGGGTGATGCGCGGCGAGCCGACGCTTTACTACGCCTGGAGCCCGTCCTGGGTGATGGACAAGCTGGTGCCGGGCAAGGATGTCGTCTGGCTGCCCACGCCGTTCGACGCCGTGCCGCCCAACATCAAGGTCTCGGCGAGCGCCCTCGTGCCCGGCGTCAAGGGCTGCGCCGGGGGGCAGGATCCGTGCCGGATGGCACTCGGTCAGTGGAACTACATGCCGATCGCGAACAAGGACTTCCTCGCCAAGAATCCGGCGATCCAGCGCTTCCTCGAACTGTCCCGCTACCCGCGCGACACCTGGGCGAAATGGGAAGGCGCGATCGCCCTCGACAGCTCGCCGCGCGCCATCAGGGCGGCTGCCGAGGCCTGGATCAAGGAGAACCAGTCGACCTTCGACGGCTGGATCACCGATTCGCTGGCAGCCGCGCGCTGACGGGACCGCATTCCGCAGTGCGACCCAGAAACCCGGCCGGTTTTTCGGCCGGCGCGACCTCCCTCGCGCCTTCGAAGCAGCTTCTCTCGATCGGATTCCACCATGGACCACGTCACCGACCGCAACGATATCGGCCCCGTCATCGACGCCATCGTCCGCGAGATCGAACCGAGCCTCGTCGCGATCCGCCGCGACATCCATGCTCATCCGGAGATCGGCTTCGAGGTGGAACGCACCGCCGGCGTCGTCGCCGCCGAGCTTGAGCGACTGGGCATCGCATGCAGGACCGGCGTCGGCCGCACCGGCGTCGTCGCCGATATCGAAGGCGGGGCTCCCGGCCCGCGCCTCGTGATCCGCGCCGACATGGACGCGCTGCCGATGCAGGAGACCACCGGCCTGCCCTATGCCAGCACCGTTCCGGGCCGGATGCATGCCTGCGGCCATGATCTGCACACGGCGACGCTGATCGGCGTGGGTGCCGTCCTCAACCAGCTCTCCGGCAAGCTGAGGGGCTCGATCCGCCTCGTCTTCCAGCCGGCGGAGGAGACGATCGACAGCGGTGCCGCCGCCATGATCGCCGACGGCGTGCTGGACGGTGTCGACATGGCGCTCGGCTTCCACAACGAGCCCGGCATACCCGCCGGCCAGATCGCCTATATTCGCGGCGCGAGCTTCGCCTCCGCCGACAGTTTCCAGATCGTGGTCGAGGGTCGCTCCGGCCACGCCGCCCAACCGCACGAAGCCGTCGACCCCATCGTGGCGGCCGGCTACCTCCTGACCCAGCTGCAGACGATCGTCTCGCGCGAGCTAAACCCGATCCGCAGCGCCGTCGTCACCGTGGGCCGCATCGAAGGCGGCGACGCCTACAACATCATCCCGGACCGCTGCACGATGGCTGGCACGGTCCGCACCCGCTCGCCCGAGGCGCGCGACACTATCGAGGCGGCGATGAAGCGCATCTGCGCCGGCGTCTCGCTCGTCCATCGCGTGGACTGCAAGATCCACCATCGCCGCAATCTGCCGCCGGTGATGAGCGACGACAAACTGCTCGACCGCACAATCGCGGCGGTGAGGCTGCAGGGCGGCGATGCCATCGAAGTCGAGGGCGGGTTCGGCGCCGAGGATTTCGCCTTCTTCTCAGAGCGGGTGCCGTCCTCGCATATCCGCATCGGCTCCGGACAAGCAGGCCGTCAGGACCGCGTCCACAACTCGAACTACCAGCCCGACGAGTCCTGTATTGCCGAAGGCGTGCGGGTGCTCGTCCGATCCGCCATCGAAATGCTCAACGGACGATCGGCGGTCTAGCATTGCGATGGCGGCTGGCCGACAGCGCCCCGGCATCAAGCCGGTCGAGGGGCAGCGACTTCGCGCGCTGCCGCCCGGACCGCGTCCAAGGTTCGATCGACGATCGCTGCGTCATGCTCCGACGAAACGAACCAGGCGCCGCGTTCCAGCACGCGAACGCCGCGCTTGAGCAGCGCATGGGCGAAGCGGCTGTAGGCCGCCTTGTCCGAGCGGGCGACATCGCGATAGTTCCGTGCCGGCGCATCGAGCCCAAAGGCGACATGGAACATCAGCGGGAAGCCCGCGACCTGCGCCTTGATGCCCTCCTCGGCCAGGATCTTGCGGATGCCGTCCTGCAGGCGCTGACCATGGGCGGAGCTGCGCTCGTAGTGCTCCGGCGTCAGCGCCTTCTGGGTTGCGACCATCGCTGCCATGGCGATCGGCTGCGCATTGAAGGTGCCGCCATGCAGCACGCCATCTGCGAACATATCGACAAGCTCCGCGCGACCGGCGATCGCCGCGACCGGAAAGCCGTTGGCGATCGCCTTCGCCATGATGGTGAGGTCCGGCGTCACGCCGAAGCGCTCCTGCGCCCCGCCGCGGCCGAGGCGAAAGCCGGTGATGACCTCGTCGAAGATCAATAGCGCGCCATGCCTGCGGCAGGCGGCGAGCGCACCCTCGAGATAGCCGGGCGCGGGCGCGATGGCACCCTGGTTGCACATCGCCGGTTCCATCAGCACGGCGGCGACGTCGCCCTTGGCCAGCCGCGCCTCCAGCGCCGCGAGGTCGTTCCAGCCGAGGATCGAGAGCCCCTCGCCCGCCTCCGGGTCCTGCCCCTTGCTGCCGATCACCGGCGTCGGCGCCTCGTCCGGCCCGGCCGCGTTCAGCCCCGGCGCCGTCGACCACAGGATGTTGTCGAACCAGCCGTGATAATGCCCCTCGAACTTGACGATGGTCCGCTTGCCTGTGGCCGCACGCACCAGCCGCATCGCCGCCTGCGCCACCTCCGAGCCAGAAGAGCCGAAGCGCAGCCGCTCCGCCGAGGGAATGCGCTCGCAGATCAGCTTGGCGGCTTCATATTCGATCGGCGCCTGCCCGGCGAAGAGGATGCCCTTCTCCGCCTGACGCTGGGCCGCCTCGATCACGGCCTTGGGCGAGTGGCCAAGCACGGTCGCGCCCATGCCGCAGTAATAGTCGATGATCCGGTTGCCATCGACATCGATCAGATAGGCGCCCTCGCCGCGCTCGAAGACGAGCGGCCCCGGTGCCATGCCGAGCCGGAAATTGCTGTTCACGCCCCCCGCGACGAAACGGGCGTTCGCCGCGACCTGACGGGCCGATTCCTCGAAGCGCAGTGTCTCGGACTGCTGTGTGCCGTTGCCTGCCACGTGCGTTGCCTCCGCTGCTATTGCCCCGACCAGACCAGACCCTCCGCACCGCGTAAAGGAACGCTGGTTTCGTCTTGCGGAATTCCGTCGGGCTGGCTATGCGAAGCTGATCGAGCTGGACGACCGGAGCGGCCATGACCAGGAAACCCGACAACCCCTACGTCGTRCAGCCGGTGATGAAGGCGCTGAAGGTGCTGGAACTGGTGGCCCGCCACGGGCACGAGATCGCGCTCACAGCCGTCAGCAAGGAGCTGCGGATTCCGAAGACAACCACCTTCCGCTATCTGCAGACGCTCACCGCCGCCGGCTTTCTCGACCACAACCGAGCTACCGACCGCTACAATCTCGGCCCCCAGCTGCGCGCCATCGCCCGTGCCGATGCCAGCGTCAGCAAGGTCCGCGAGCTTGCGCGCCCGGCCATGATCGAGCTGATGCACGAATTCAACGAGACGGTGAACCTGGCCGTGAAGGGCAACGGTACCGTCGTCTATATCGACCTGATCGAGGCCAATCGTTCGCTGCGGATGCAGGCGCGCATCGGCGAAAGCCATCCGATGCATTCGACCGCGCTCGGCAAGGCGATCCTGGCCTTCCTCCCCGACGCCGAACGTCAGCGCCAGCTCGACCTGCCCCTGACAGAGCGCACCGGGCGCACGCTGCTCGAACGCGAGGAGATCGAACGCCAACTCCGTCAGGTGGCGCGGACCGGCTATGCCACCGAAATGGGCGAGAACGAGGACGGCGCCATGTGTGTCGGCGTGCCGATCCTCGACGAGGACGGCTATCCCGTCGCGGCGCTCAGCGTCTCCGCCCCCCTGATGCGCATGCCGCATTCGCTGGCGGCGAAGGTCGGGACACGGCTGCGCGAGGTTGCGGCCGGCATCTCGACCCGGCTCGGCTCGCATCCGCCGGCCGCTGCGCGCTGAAGCCCCGCTCATCGGTATTCGATCCGCGGGTCGATCCAGGCATACAGCACGTCGACCGTGAGGTTGATCAGCATATAGGCGATCAGGATCACCAGGATACAGCCCTGTATCAGTGGATAGTCGCGCGTGCTGATCGCCTGGATCAGCAGGCGCCCCAGCCCCGGATAGGTGAAGACCGCCTCCGTCACCACCGCCCCGCCGATGAAATTCGCCATCATCAAACCGACGATGGTGACGAAGGGCAAAAGCGCATTGCGCATGATGTGCAGGCCGACGATGCGGCTTTCCGGCACACCCTTGGCGCGGGCGGTGCGGACATAGTCGGCCCGCGCCTCGCCGATCAAAGATGCCCGCAGGAACCGCGCCAGGATGCCCGAGACATAGGTGCCGAGCGTGATCGCCGGCAGCGCCAGGCTGCGCAGCGCGTCAGCCGGAGACTCCCAGAGCGGCACATGGCGCGAGGCCGAGGGCAGCCAGCGCAACTCCACGGCGAAGAGCAGGATCAGCAGGATGCCGAGCCAGAAGGTCGGTACGCCCAGCGCCAATGCGCTCCAGCCGCTGAGCAGCCGGTCGAGCCAGGAATTCGGCCGGACGGCGCTCGCGATCGCGACGGGGATGCCGATCGCCAGAGCCACGACGATCGCCGCCAGCGCCAATTGCAGTGTCGCCGGCAGCCGTTCGCCGATCAGTTGTAGCACCGGCTGGCGGCTATGCAGCGACAGGCCGAAATCGCCGGTCAGCGCCCGGCCGAGCCAGTCGAGATATTGCACGACCATCGGGCGGTCGAGCCCGTAGCGCTGGATGGCCGCAGCGATCTCCTCCGGCCCCGCATTCTCCCCGACGATGACCGCGACCGGCCCGCCTGGCACCGCATAAATCATCGCGAAGATCGCAAACGAGGCGGCCAGCAGCACGGGCAGCATCTGCAGGAGGCGGCGCAGGATATAGGCCGTCATCGCCTGGCCCCGATCGTCTCGCCGGAGGCGTCGGTCTCGTTGCGGTCGAGCAGCGAGGTCAGGGCCCGGCCGATCGTGTCGAAGGACAGGATCGTCAGCGTCAGGACAAGGCCGGGCAGCACCGCATAGGTGGGAGCCTCGTAGAGATAGGACTTGCCGGTGCGCAGCATCTCGCCCCAGCTCGGTGTTGGCGGCGGCACGCCGACTCCGAGGAAGGCGAGCGCCGCCTCGAGCAGGATTGCGATCGAGGCCAGCACGATCGCCTGAACTACCAATGGGCTCAAGGCGTTGGGGAGGATCGTTCGGAACATGATGTAGCCGGGGCGCCCGCCAAAGCCGCGCACCGCCATGACGAAATCGAGCTGGCGCAGTGCCATGACCTGTGCCCGCGCGATGCGCGCGAAACCGGGAATGCCGGCGACGCCGACCGCGATCAGCGCCGCCCCCTGGCTGCGGCCGAGCACCGCAATCAGCGCCATGGCGAAGAGGATGTTCGGCAGGGCGAGCAGCACGTCGATGCAGCGCATTAGGAGCGAGTCCCGCCAGTCGCCGTAGAAGCCGGCGATGAGTCCGACGGGCACGCCGATCAGCGCCGCGATGAGGACCGCGCCGAAGGCCGTGACCAGCGAGGTCCGCGCGCCATAGACGACGCGGGCGAGAATATCCCGGCCGAGTTCGTCGGTGCCGAACCAGTATTCCGGCGAAGGCGGCTGCAGCGAATCCGCGATGCTCTGCCTCAGCGGGTCAAGCGGCAGCATGCCCGCGAAGATCGCCGTGAGCGCGACCAGGGCGAGGAAGGCGAGGCTCAGCGCCGCGCCACGCCGGGCCAGCAGCCGGCGCAGCACGCGCCCGAGCGAGGCCAGGCTCTCCCGCATCAGGCGGCGCCGATGAGGCGCCGCCGCGTTTCCGCCAGCCGCATCACTTGAACCCGATGGTGCGCGCGACGAACAGGTTGTCGATGTCGAGCGTAACCCCGCCGATCTTCTCCGAGGCGGCGATCAGGCCGACATCGTAGGAGTTGGTCGGGATCGCGAAAGCCTCGTCCACCATGACCCGGTTGAGGTTGTCGTAGGCGGCCTTGACCTCGGCCTCTCCGCCCGCGGCACCGTCGACCTTGGCGATCGCGGCGACATAGTCCGGGTGCGGGTGCGGGTCCTTGAGGACCGGGTTCTGCGACGTCCGGTAGATCGAGTTGGTCGTGACCCGCGACGGGAACTTCTGGACGTTGCCGACAGCGCCGAAAGTCGCGGCGAAATCGCCGCCGAGCAGCGCCGTGACGTATTCCGCGCCCTGCCGCATATCGAGTTCGATCGGGATGCCGGCCTTGGCGAGCGAGCCCTGGACGATCTGGCTGATCGTCACGGAAGCCTCGTTGCTGCCGTCCACCAGGATCTTCCAGCCCTTCATCTCGTCCGCCGAAAGACCGGAGGCCGCGAGCAGCTTCTTCGCCTTGTCGAGATCGAAGGAGTAGGTCTTGATGTAGCTGGCATCGAAGGCCGGGCTCGCCGGCGCCCAGGGCAAGGCGACCACCTGCCCCATGCCGGCATAACCGACGCGCAGGATGCTGCCGCGGTCCATCAGATAATTGAAGGCCTGCCGGAACGACTTGTTGCGGAAGGGACCGCGCGTCGAGTTGATCCGGAAGACCTGGACGAGCTGGCCGGGGCCGGCGAAGACCTGATAGCCGGCGCCCTTGAGCCTGACCGCGCTGCGCGAAGAGCCGTTGTAGACGATGTCGACGGCGCCCGACTCCAGCGCCGCGGTCGCCGCCGCATCCTCGCTGAAGACGGTGAAGACGAGGTCCTGCGCGATCGGCTGCTTCTCGCGCCAGTATTTCGGGTTGGCCTTGAGAACGAGCCCCTGCCCGACCGCACGGCTCACCAGCGTGTACGGGCCGGTGCCGGCCGGAACTGTCTCGACCGTGTCGATGCCTTTTGGGTCAATCGGGATCAGGAACTGCAGGAGGTCTAGAATCTGCCGGTCCGGCACCGGCGCCTTGAAGTTGATCGTGACCGTGCGCTCGTCCGGCGCCGACCAATCCTTCACGATCGCCATGGTCGAAAAGACGTTCTTGCCGCGCTTGGGATCGGCGCCCTTCTGCAGGGTGGCGACCACGGAGTCGGACTTGAACGGCGTGCCGCTATGGAAGGTCACGCCGTCGCGCAGCTTCAGCGTCACCGACGTCTTGTCCGGCGCGATTATCCACCCGGTCGCCAGGCTCGGCTCCGGCTTCCCCTCCGGCGTGTACTCGATCAGGCTGTCGTAGAGGTTCTTGATGACATGGAAATTGACCGTGGAGAGCTGCTGCGGATCATAGTTCGCCAGCTCGTTCAGCACGGCGACACGCAGAGTGCCGCCCTTGAGCTGCTGGGCGGAAGCCGGCAAGGCCGCCAGCAGCGGGGCCGCCCCCGCAAGGGCAAGGCCGGTCATGCAGATTTGACGTCGCGACAGCTTTGTCATCGCTTTCCCCTCTTGTTGTGCTTCGGTTTCGCGTCAGCTCGTCCCCGCTCCCGGCTGGGACGAATGCGCCCGCCAGTCGCTTATTGTCTCCAACGGATAGACCGGGCGCGGAATCCGCTGCCACGGCAGGGTGAACACATCCGACTGGCCCGGCCCGCGCGTGTCGGCGCGCACGAGCCCGGAGGAGATACGGTCGAAATACTGGAAGTTCGAGGCCGTCTTGAGCACGGCCATCTTGTAGTCGGAGAGGTCGATGCCGAAGGCCTCGTAAACGTCAGGCACATTGCCCGCGACGCCGCGCAATTCCGAGATCAGGAGCGTCACCGGCCCGACATCGAAGACGGCGACCCGGCCCATGTCGACTTCCGGCTGATGATTGAAGTTCAGTGGGATCGACCCGCCTCCGAGCTTCCGCACCCTGCCCGTCACCGTCAGCGGCTTGAAGAAGGCGGTCGCCGCATCGCCGCCGAGCGGCAGGGTCACCTCGGCGCCCTCGCCCGCCGCGGTCAGCGTCGCGACGGCCTTGGGCGAGATCAGCGGGATCAGCGCCTTGCTCCTGATGCCGAGCCGCAGCATCGCTTCCAGCAACAGGTTGCTGTCGCCGGCCGCGCCGCCGAATACGGTGTCGCCGGTGTCACTCAGTACGACCATGCCGCGCTCGGCCGCATCGGCCTTGCGCACGGCGTCGTCGACCGAGACGGCTTCACGAATCTGGAAGTCATCGCGCATCGACCAGGCGAGATCGGCAAGCTCGTCCGCCAGCGTCTCGGCCAAAGCCTTATCGCCATCGGTGACGACGATCGTCGACCAACCGCCTTCGGCGACATCGAGCCAGGGCTGCATCGGATAGTTCGAGGCCTGCAGCACGCGGCGGTTGGCCTCCAGTGCCCGCGCCCGGTCGAACCAGATCTTCATCGGCCCCTTCGAGGTCAGGAACTGCTCCTGATGTGAGAGCAGCGGAATCTTGCGCCAGGCCATGACGGGTTTGAGCTTGCCGGTCAGGATGCGCAGCAGCACCTCGGTCCCGACCTTGCCGGTGTCGAACACGTCATGCGGCTGGGTGCGGTGGCCGACGATGGCCGTGCAGTTGGCCATGATCTTGTGGGTGACATTGGCGTGGTGATCGAGCCCGAGCAGGATGGGCACGTCCGGCCCGAGGATCTGGCGGCAAAGTTTCGCCTGTTCACCCTCGACATCGTCTACCCCCTCCGCCGCGCAGGCGCCGTGCAGGTGCAGCACCAGCCCGTCGATCGGCCCGACATTCTCGAGGCCGGCGCGGATCTTCGCCTGGAAGAAGTCGAAGGCCTCGCGCGAGATGCGCCCGCCGGCCACCGCCCAGGCACGGATGATCGGGACCGTCTCGATATCGAGGCCGGATTCGCGGATCGCGGCGAAATGCCCGCCGATCTGTCCGATCTCGCCGAAGTGCCGGGCGATGTCCTCGCCTTCATAGAGGCCGAACGCCTCGAAATCATCGAGCGTGGTCAGCACCGGATTGAAGTCGTTCGTTTCCTGAACGATGTGGATCAACGCCAGACGCACAGCGACCTCCCGGATAGCGGCTTCGAGCACCCGGGCCATGCCGGGCGAACGGCTTGTCAGAAGCTTGCAGGCATCGGCTGCGCCGGTCCCGGCCACGAAGCAGACGAGCCCGCGAAATCTTCGAAAAGCGTAGGTGCGGCAACCATTTCACGTCAAGGATTCAACGTTCCATCTGAAGGAACATGATGTCAGGCGACAGCCTGTGCTCCCGCCGTCGGCCAGTAGCGGCAGGAGACGCCATGCCCTTCCGAGACTTCGTGCCATTCGGGCGTGCCGGCGCGACTGTGATCGAGCCCGTGGACGCAGTCACCACCATCGCCTTCGAGGAAGCGCAGATCCGGCGGGGCCCGCCTCAGACGCTCGCGCTGAAGGGCAGGATCGGGCACCGGCACGGCGTCGAGCAGCAATCGCGTATAGGGATGAGCCGGGCTGTCATACACTTGGCGCGCACTACCCATCTCGACGATCCGGCCGCGGAACATCACGGCGACGCGATGCGCCATCTCGCGGACGATGGCGAGGTCGTGCGCGATGAAGAGATAGGACAGCCCCAGCTTCTCCTGCAGCGATTGCAGCAGCGCGACGATCTGCGCCTGGGTGCGCACGTCGAGCGCGGAGACCGGCTCGTCGCAGACGACGAAATCCGGATTGACCGCGAGCGCCCGCGCGATGACGACGCGCTGGCGCTGCCCGCCGGAGAATTCGTGCGGATAGCGCCGCACCATCGCCGGATCGAGGTTCACCAGTTCCAGCAACTCCGCGACCCGCGCGCGCATCTGGTTCGCCGGTACGCTGCGGTGGACCTGCAGGGGCTCGCTCAGGATCTGGCCGATGGTCATGCGCGGATGCAGGCTCGAATAGGGGTTCTGCAGGACGAACTGCATGTGCCGGCGCATCCGGCGCAGTTCGCCGGCGCGCATCGTGGTCAACTCCTGCCCGAGCAGCCTGACCGAGCCCCCGCTCGCCTTCTGGAGTTGCAGGATGGCGCGGCCTGCCGTCGTCTTGCCTGAGCCGGACTGGCCGACGAGACCGAGCGTCTGCCCCGGCGCGATATCGAAGGAGAGGCGCTCCACGGCGGTGACCGGCGCCGCGCCGCGCCGTCCCGGAAACTGCACAGAGAGGTCGCGGACTTGCAGCACGGGCTCGATCGAGAGCTCCCCAGCCAGGTCGCGAAGCCCGGGTGCCGCGGTCATCGGACCGCCCTCGCATCCTGCAGGCGCGGCACGGCATCGAGCAGAGCCCGGGTATAGGCGTGCTGCGGCGCTGCAAAGATCTCGTCCACCGGTCCGGCCTCGACGATCTCGCCGCGGTACATCACGTTGACGCGGTCGACCATGCCCGCAACGACCCCGAAATCATGGGTGATCAGCATGAGCGCCATGCCGCGCTCTTCCCTGAGGCGCAGCAAGAGCCGCAGGATCTGCGCCTGCACGGTGACATCGAGCGCCGTGGTCGGCTCGTCGGCGATCAGCAAGTCCGGCTCGCAGGAGATCGCGATGGCGATCAGCACGCGCTGGCGCTGTCCGCCCGAGAACTGATGCGGAAAATCGTCGATGCGACCAGCCGGATCGGGAATGCCGACGAGATCGAGCAGTTCGACGCTGCGCTCGCGCGCTGCCTTGCCCGACAAGCCGAGATGGCGGCGCAGCATGTCGCCCATCTGCGCGCCGATGCTCATCACCGGGTTGAGCGAGGTCATAGGGTCCTGGAAGACCATGGCGATGCGCCGGCCGCGCAGGTCGCGCATCTCCTCCTCGGCGAGCCCGAGCAGTTCCTGCCCCCAGAACGCGACCGAGCCGCCGAGCGCAATCGAGGCCCCCTCGGGTGCCAGCCGCATCAGGGCCTTGGCGGTGACGCTCTTGCCGCAGCCGGATTCGCCGACGAAGCCGACCGCCTCGTCGGCATTGATGTCGAAGGAGATGCCGCGCACGGCCTGTATGATCTCGCGCCGTGTCGTTACCGTCGCCGTCAGGTCGCGCACCCGGAGAAGCGGCCCTTTCATCGCACGCTCCCCACGTCGAGCACCTCACGCAGGCCGTTGGCGATGATGATGAAGGTCAGCGTCGCGAAGACGATCGCGGCGGCCGGGCCGATCACCGTCAGCGGCGCCAGCTCCATGAACTGCCGCGCTTCCGAGAGCATGCCGCCCCAGTTCGGATCGGGCGGCGGCGGGCCGAGCCCCAGGAAGGACAGCGCCGTTACCGTGAAGATCGTCTGCGACAGCGTCAGGCTCGTCGCGACCAGGATCGGCGAGACCACGATCGGCAGGATGTGGCGCAGCACCAGCCTTATCTCGCTCATGCCGACGCTGCGCGCCGCCTCGACATGGTCCCATTGCTTGACGCTGAGCACCGGCGCCCGCACCACCCGCGCCATCGCCGGCGTGTAGACGATGGCTATGGTCAGGATCAGGTTCGGCACCGTTGGCCCGAGTGCGGCGACGACAGCGATTGCCAGAAGCAGCACCGGAAAGGCGAAGACGACATCGAGCAGGCGCATGACGATCTCGTCGACGAACCCGCCGAGATAGCCGGCAGCGAGCCCCAGGATCAGCCCTGCCACCAGCGCGATGAACACCGCCGTCACCGTGATCAGCAGCGTCGTGCGGCCGCCGACGATCAGGCGGCTCAGGACGTCGCGCCCGATCGAATCCGTGCCGAGCCAGTGGGCGGCGCTCGCCGGAGCGAGCGAATCCGGCGAGGTCGCGGAGGGAGCATAGGGCGCGACCAGCGGCGCGAAGACGGTGACGATCAGCATCGCCCCCAGCATGGCCAGCCCCAGGCCGAGCAGCAGCCAGCCCTGTGTGATCCCGGCCGCCTTGCGTTCGCTCGGAGGGGCCGCCGCGGCAGCCGGCATGTTCTCCTGCACGGCGCCGCTCACATCTGCACCCGCGCATCGACCCGCGCATAGGCGATGTCGATCATGGTGTTGACCAGGACGACGATGCCGGCTGCGACCAGCACGATCGCCTGGATAACCGGATAGTCGCGGCTGTTGATGGAATCGAAGAGGTACTGGCCCATTCCCGGAATGGCGAAGATGGTTTCGACCAGAATACTGCCGCCGAGCAGCGCCGCGATCTTGAGGCCCGCGGCGGTGATGACCGGCGTCAGCGCGTTGCGCATCAGGTAATCGCGCAGGATCGCGCCGGGTCTCAGCCCCTTGGCGCGGGCGACCATGACGAAGTCCTGATTGGCGACCTCGAGCACGGCGGCGCGCGTGTTTTCGGCGATCGTCACCGAGACGGCGAGCGCCAGCGCGAAGGCAGGCAGCAGCATGCTGCAGAGATTGGCGAGCGGGTTTTCGAGAAAGGGCGTGTAGCCGAGCACCGTGATCTCGGGGAAGTAGAGGCCGAAGAGCAGCACGATCAGCGTCGCGACGACATAGTTCGGCACCGCCAGCATCAGCCCGTTCCAAAGCCGGACCAGCCAATCGACCGCACCGCGCAGCCGCGCCGCAGCCAGCCCTGTGGCGATGCCCATCACGACGGCCATGATCGCGGCGATCAACGTGAGTTGGAAGGTAACGGCGAGCCGATCGAGCAGCTCGCCCAGCACCGGCCGGCGCGTCACGAAGGAGATGCCGAGATCGCCGGTGAGCGCAGCCCCGAGCCATGACAGATATTGTCGCATCAGGGGTTGGTCGAGCCCGAGATCGCGGCGGATCGTCGCCAGTACATCCGGCGCCACGCTCTGCGAACCGGCCGCCGCGATGGCAAAATCCCCCGGAATCGCGCGCATCAGCGTGAAAGCGATGATGGAGACGCCGAGCAGGATCGCCGCCATCCAGGCAAGGCGCCCGAGGACGAAACGCGTCATCGGCATGCCTCCGCCGCGAGGCGGCAGGCAGAGCCTACTTCTTCAGCCATGTCGTGCGCACGAAGGAGCGGATGTTCGCCGCCAGCGGCACATAGCCCTGGACATAGTTCCACCAGATCTCCCAGCGCAGCGGGTATTGGTAGACCTGGATGACATAAGCGTTGTCGGCGATGCGCCGCTGGATCTCGAGATTCTTTCCTGCGCGCTTGCCCGTGTCGAGTTCGGCCCGCGCCTCGGCGATCATCTTGTCGAGCTCGGGATCGTTCGAGCCCATCGCCTTGCCGTAGCCGCTGGTCGAGGTGATGTACTGGAACACCCCGTCGGGATCGGGCGTCCAGGACAGCGCGACGGAAAGCAGAGTCGGCCAGTCGCCGCTCGCCCATTTGGCGAGGAGCGGCGCGGTCTCCATCGGCACCAGCTTCACGGTGATCCCGGCCGTCTGCCATTGCTGCTGCAGGATCTGCGCGCAGGCGACGTCAAGCGGATTGGCGGCGACGACGATATAGTCCCCGAGATCGATGCCGCCGGGATAGCCGGCTTCGGCGAGAAGCGCCTTCGCCGCCGCCGGATCGTGCTTGTAATAGGGCAGCTCGCCCGCTCCGTCATAGCCGCCGACCTGGCTTTCCGGGATCATCGCGCCGACCTTGCCGGAGCCGCCGAGCACGGTGTCGAGGCAGGCCTTGCGGTCCGTTGCCAGGCTGAGCGCGCGACGGACCTTCACGTCGTTCAGGGGCTTTGCCTTCATGTTCAGCCAGATCGGGAAGGTGCGCGAGGTCTGGCCGGGCGCCGAGACGAAATTCGGCGAAGCGCGCGAGATGGCGGTCGCCACCTTCGGGTCCTTCACCCAGGTCATGTCGATGGCGCGGGAGCGCAGCGCCGAGGTCAGCGTCGCCTGATCCTTGTAGAACTTGAACACCACCTTCGCGAGATGGGGCTCGCCCTTCTCGTAATAGCCATCGAAGCGCGCCAGCGAGAATTGCTGGTTCGGCTGATAGGCCTCGAAGGCAAAAGGCCCGGTGCCGACCGGCTGGGTGACGAGGTTTTCGACTCCGGCCGGGACGATCGCGCCATTGGGGTTGCTGGCGAGATTGCTGAGGAAGGCCGCATCGGTCGCGTTGAGCTGAAACCTGACCGTCAAGGGATCAACCACCGTCACCGACTCGATGCTGGAATACAAAGCGCGCAGGCGGCTGCCTGTGGCCGGGTTCATGATCCGGTCGAAGGTGTGCTTCACGTCCTCGGCGCTGAAGCCCTTGCCGTTATGGAACTTCACACCCTGCCTGAGCTTGAAGACGTAAGTCTTTGGATCTGGCTGCTCATAGCCCGTCGCCAGATCGGGCTCGACCTTCATCTGGGCGTTCCAGCGCAGCAGGCCGGTATAGAGCAGACTGGTGAAGTCGTAGGACGAGAAGGCGTTGACCGTGACCGGGTCGAGTCCGATCGGATCGGCATCGGCGCCGATCGTCAGCGTGCCGCCCGCGGCCGGGGTCTGGCCGTGCGCCAACGCGCTCCAGAGGGCGGGCGTGGCAAAGGCCGCGCTACCGGCTGTCAACAGCTGCAGCAGACTGCGTCGCGACGGCGCGTGCTCGCCTTCGCCATCGACCCCGAGGAATGACGGTGCGGTCACGAACGATCCTCCCACAATGACGCTTGCCGGCGCATCCGGCCCGATCCTTGCCTGCTGCCCGAAGGGTTGGGCGGCATCGTCGGGTTCCTGATCTCGATGCTTTGGCCACCTTACCGTTTGGATTGGTGACGGCCTTCCCGCTCTCGAACGCAGGCTAGGAAGCGCCCGAATTCGCGTCAAGGATCACAGGTTTCACCAGAAGGAACAGTCTGCGCGCTCCCTTCAGAAGAAAGTCCGGATGGCGCCGGTCACGCGCCAGTCGTCGTCGACCAGCATCAGCAGCGCCCATTTGTCGAAGGTCGTGCAGGGATGGCCGATGCCGAAGGCGACCATGTCGCCGACCTGCAGTGGGCTCTCATCGGGCGTGCCGAGATGGCAGTGCTGGTCGTTGAGCGCCAGCACATTATGCCCGGCCGGCATCGGCTCCGGCCGCGCCATCGCCCCGCCCGGCCGGTACCAGCGCAAGGGCACCGGCATCCCCGAATCGAAGCTGATGTCGCGCTTGCCGACAGTGAGCAGGCTGCGCCCGCGCTCCGGCCGCGACTGGACATAGGCCCAGACTTCCAAAGCCGGCTCCAACCCACCCGGCGGCAGCTTCAAACTGGTCTCCAGCGTTATCCGCCGGAACGCCGCCGAATAGACGGTGGAATCATGGGTCAGGTAGCAGCCCGAGCGCAGCACCTTGACGATCGACCGCTTGAAGGCCGCAGCATTGAACGCCTCGCCGACCCGGTCGAACAGCGAGGTCCCGCCGGCCGAGAGCACCATCGGTTCCGGCCCCAAGAGCCCCTCGCCCTCGGCAGCCGTCGCAACCGCGACCACTTCGCCGAGCAGCCTGTCGGCATTGGCGGTGTCGCTGTGCAGGCCCTCGAAACATTCGAAGCCGGCGAGCCGCAGGCCCGGCGCGCCTGCGACGGTGCGCGCCACGGCCAGCGCTTCCTCGCGGGTCCGCGCGCCGGTGCGCCCGCCCATGAAGCCGATCTCGACGAGGATGCGCAGGGGGTTGGCGTCCGCATGCTCCTTCGCGGCCTCGGCGAGCAACCCGACCCCGGCGACGCTGTCGGCGAGGCAGTAAAGTTCGAAGCCAGGTTCCCGCAGCGCCTCGAAGCAGGCAGCGATCTCCTGCCGCCCGACCGGCTGGTTGGCGAGGATGACGCGTTTCACGCCGAAATGCCGGGCGACCGCCAATTGCTGCATCGTCGCCACGGTGATCGCCCAGGCGCCGTCGGCGATCTGCAGGTCGAAGAGCTGCGGCGACATCGTCGTCTTGCCATGCGGCGCGATCAGCAGGCCGTTGGCGGCGGTGAAAGCGCTCATCCAGGCGCTATTGGCCTGCAGGGCGCTCTCGCGGATCACCGCGAGCGGCATCGGCATGTCGCCGCCGAGAACGCTCCAGCCCTGCCGGCCGATATCGCCAAGCCGCAGCTTCGCGCCCGGCGGCAGTCCCTTCATAAGATCGTCGAGGTGCTGGTCCCCGATCTCGCCCAACGACAGACGCGGCAGAGCGGCGGCAGAAGCGATTACAGCCATGGGTTCGAATCCAGCGGAGAGAAGGGGCGCCTGACCTTGGTATAGGGGATCTTGCTCGCATCCGGCGGATAAGGCCCGCCGCTGTCGAGATAGAGCACGCTCGCTGCGATCGGCGCGAAGGCGGCGTGGAAGTGGTTCGAGGACTTCACCACGACCAGCTTCTTGGCGGCAAGATCGACGCCGAGATCGGTGAAGACCGGCGGGCTGAAGGTTTGCGCCCGCGTCGAAGCCAGCACGATGTCGAGCAGGCCGATCCGGATCGCGGCGGCCGGGCCGAGCGAGACCCAGCTCTGCGCGAACGGGATCAGCAGGTCTTCGGTCGTCCCGATGACCTGGACCGTCGCATCGATCGGCTTGCCGGAGGACGGTGCGGCCTTTCCTGCGAACCGCAACGGGATTTCGGTCCCGACGCCGGCGGCTCTACAGAGTCCCACCGCGACGGGGTCCCATAGCGCCCCTATCGCGGCGGGCACGTCCGGGTGCCGCAGCAGCGCCTCGACCATCACCGAGGAATCGCCGGCCACGCCACCGCCCGGATTGTCCCAGCGATCGGCCAGAACCACGGGTTTTCCCGGCTGCGCCAGTTCGAGCGCCGCCGCGATGCCCTCCTCCGGCTTGTAGTGCTTCGGCGAGGCGCCGTTCCCCCAGCGCAGGATTTCGAGACCGAGTTCCCTGGCGAGCGCCGCGGCCTTCGCTTCGTCGCCATCGGTAATGACCAGCACCTTCGTCCCGACATCGGCGACGTCCGCGGCCTGAAAACCATGCGCGACCGAAATCGATAGGATGCCGTCCCTCCCTTCCAGCGCCATGATCCGGTCGACGAAGCTGCGGCCGGGCTCCCGGCTGGTCATGAAGGCGGCGAGCCCGCGGCAGTCGAACACTGCGCTGGCGGGCCTGACCTGCTTGCGCGCCGTCCGGAGGCAGAGTTCCAGCAGGTCCTCGGCCCGCGCGAGAAAGTCCGTGTGCGGGAACTCCTTGAAGGCGACGATGATGTCGGCACCCTCGACCATCTGCGCGGTGAGATGGCAATGCATGTCGAGCTCGGCTCCGACCACGCAATCCGGCCCGGCGAGCGCCCTCACCCGCGCGATCAGGTCACCCTCGCAATCGTCATAGCCGCGCGCCACCATCGCGCCGTGCAGGCCGAGCAGGACGATGTCGACCGGTAGTGCCGCCACGAGCTGCCCGAGGATTTCGTCGCGCAGGCTTTCATAGCCGTCCTGCGAGACAAGGCCCGCCGGCTCGGCCCAGGTCGCCGTCCCCTCGATCAGCTCGTAGCCTTCGCTGGCGGCGCGACGCCGCGCCGCGACGATCGGCGCCGAGCACAGGGTCGGCGTTTCCGGGTGGGTTCCCGGCGGGCAATAAAAGGCTCCCTCGAAGGCGCTGCGATCGACGAAGAGCGGCGCGAAGGTGTTGGTTTCCGTCGCCAGCGACGCAGTGAAGACGCGCATCTGCCTCTAGTCCCGATCTGCGCCGGCATCGCTCTCTCCGGCGCGCCGGCCGGCACCATGAAACGGGGAGTTGGCGCAACCTGTCAAAGCACTCGCGTTCCTTGGAGCGGAACAATGCCAGCTTGATTCGGAACAGCGCAGCGGCCGAGATGAGGAGGCTTCAGGGAGCCTCGCAGAACATGCCGCAGCCTCGCCGGATCCTGCTGGGGTCCCTCTTCCACGAGACGCATAGCTTCGTCGACGAGGTTACCGGGCTGGCCGATTTCACCATCCGCACCGGCGAGGAACTGTTGCGCCGGCGCGGCGACGGCTCGACGGTCGACGGCTTCCTCGAAGTGGCCGAAGCCGAGGGGTGGCAGGTCGTGCCGACGGCCGACTACACGGCGCTGCCGGCCGGAACCGTCGATCACGCCGTCTTCGAGCGCTTCCTGTCGGAATTCGATGCCGGGCTGAAGGCAGCGCTCAGCTCCGGAGGCCTCGACGGCATCTGGCTCGCGCTGCACGGTGCTATGGTCACGACCGCCTGCCCGGATCCCGAAGGCGCGCTGCTCGCCCATATCCGCTCCGTGCCGGGCTGTGAGACCCTGCCGGTCTTCGGCGTCTTCGACCTGCATGCCAATTTTACCGCGGCGATGGCACAGCATGCCAACGCCCTCGTCGCCTACCGCGAGAACCCGCATACGGACGCTCGCGAATCCGCCGTGCGTTCGGCCCGTCTGCTGGCGCAGGCCCTGAAGGAGAGCGTCCTGCCGCGCATGCTCTCCTGCAACGCGCCCGTGATGTGGCCTCCGACCGGCACCGGCACCGCCGACCGGCCCATGCGCGACCTGGAGGCGCTGGCCCGACGGATCGAGGAGGAGAACCCGGCGATCCCGGTCGCCAACGTCATCGGCGGCTATTCCTTCTCCGATGTGGCCGAGGCCGGCGTCGCCTTCGCGATAGCGTTCACCGGCGCGGAAGCGGAAGCGCGGGACGCTCTCGCCCAACTCACCGAGACGGCCGTCACCTTGCGCGATCACGGCCTGCCGGCGGAGTCGGACATCGACGACGCGGTCGCGGAGATCCTGCGGTCTCCGGGCGGCCCGTATCTCGTGGTCGAGCCGGCCGACAATATCGGCGGCGGCGCGCCGGGAGACGGCACTTCGGTGCTGCGGGCCTTCCTGCGCCACCGTGTCGAGAATTGCGCGGTCGCCATCGCCGATCCGGCGGCCGTCGCGACCATGACCGGCGCGAAACCCGGTGAAACCCGCAAGCTCTCGATCGGCGGCAAGGGCAGCGCCGTTGCCGAAGGGCCGGTCGAGATCGAGGCACGCTTCGTCAGCGCCAGCGACGGGGAATTCGCGCTGGAGGACCTGAATAGCCACCTCGCCGCCTCGCAGGGCTCGCGCTTCAGCATGGGGCCGAGCGTGGTGGTCGAGGCAGGCGGCGTCACCATCCTGCTGACCAGCCGCAAGACCCCGCCTTTCGACCTCGGCCAATTCCGCTCGCAGGGCATCCATCCCGAGACGCTGAAGGCGATCGGCGTCAAGGCGGCGGTGGCGCATCGGCGAGCCTACGACAAGATCGCCAAGGGCAGCTTCACGGTGACGACGCCCGGCCCCTGCACCAGCAAGATCGCCGGGTTGCCCTATACGCGTTTGCGCGGGCCGGTCTTTCCGATCCACGCTGACGCGCCGCATCGATAATGCGGAGGCCAGCTGCGCCCGGGAAGCGCGGCCGCGAATATCCTGTTTCCTCTCACGAAACAGGCGCATCTTGCTTGGGGAGGGCGGCGCGTCGTCTGCTTGCCGCTGCGCCGGCCATCGAGCGGTTTTCAGCAAAAGGCGGAGGGGAAGCCATGTTTCAGAATCTCATCAAGATCGCCGCAGGGCTCGGAGTCGCCGCCTGCGTGCTCCTGCCCGCCACCGGTGCCTCGGCACAGGGCAAGCTCAAGGAGGTGCTGAGCCGCGGCAAGCTCATCGTCGGCACGGGCAGCACCAACCCGCCCTGGCATTTCCGCAACGAGAAGGGCGAGCTGGTCGGCTTCGACATCGAGATCGCCAAGATCATCGCACAGGGCCTGTTCGACGATCCCAACAAGATCGAGTTCGTCAATCAGGCATCGGACGCTCGCATCCCGAACATCGCCACCGGCAAGGTCGATATCGCCTGCCAGTTCGTGACCGTGACGGCCGCGCGCGCCCAGCAGGTCGCCTTCACGGTGCCGTACTATCGCGAGGGCGTCAGCCTGATGATGGTCGCCGGCGGCCCCTTTGCCGATTATGCGGCGCTGAAGGCGGCCGGCAGCAAGGTCACGATCTCCGTGCTGCAGAATGTGTTCGCAGAGAAGATGGTCAGGGATGCATTGCCCGAGGCCAAGGTCGACCAGTTCGAGAGCGTCGACCTGATGTACCAGGCGCTGAACTCGGGCCGTGCCCAGGCCGCGGCGACGGATTCCTCTTCGCTGCGGTACTATATGAAGCAGAACCCCAACCGCTATGTGGATTCCGGTTACAGCTGGAACCCGCAGACCTATTCCTGCATCGTGAAGCAGGGCGATCCGGACTGGCTCAACTTCGTCAATGTGGCGCTCCGCGAGTCGATGACCGGTACGACTTTCCCGATCTACAAGGCCGCCTATGAGCGCTGGTTCGGCGAGACGCCGCCCGAGCCCAAGATCGGCTTCCCGCAGGAATTCCGCTGAGCCCCAGGTCGCTGCTCCGTGGAGTATTCGCTGCATTTCGGCGCCGTCTGGGCGAGCTTCGACAAGCTTCTGTCGGGGCTCGCACTCGGCCTGGCGCTGGCCGTCGTCGCCGTGGCGATCGGCACCGTTCTCGGGCTGCTGTCGGCCTTCGCCAGCGTCGCGCCTTATCGTGCGCTGCGCAGCGTCTCTGCGCTGTATGTCGCGCTGATTCGCAACCTGCCGCTGCTGGTGCTGGTGCTGCTCGCCTATTTCGCCCTGCCCCAGGCCGGCATCACGCTCGACAAGTACCAGAGCTTTGCGGGCGCGCTCGCGCTCTATTCCGGCGCTTATCTCACCGAGGTGTTCCGGGCCGGGCTGATCTCGGTGCCGAAGGGCGTGATCGAGGCCGCGCGTTCCATCGGCCTGACACGGCTGCAGACCAATGTCTCGGTGGTCGCGCCGATCATGCTGCGCAACGTCCTGCCATCGCTCGGCAACACCTTCATCGGCATGTTCAAGGACAGCTCCATCGCCGCCGCCATCGCCGTGCCGGAACTGACCTTCGAAGCCCGCAAGATCAATGTCGACACCTTCCGCGTGATCGAGACCTGGACCGTGGCGAGCGGGCTTTACATCGCAGCCTGCGTGGTCATCGCCATGCTGCTGCGCGGCCTCGAACGCCGCTTCCCCAAGTTCTGAGCGCGCCATGCAGCTTTTCCTCGATCAGCTCTGGATCGCCCGCTGGCCGCTCTGGGACGGTTTTCTCCTCACCGTCGCGATAGCGGCCGCCTCGATCCTGTTCGGCACGCTACTGGGCGGGCTCGTCGGCATCCAGCTCTCCTATGCACCCTGGTGGCTGCGGCTGCCGTTCCGGCTCTATGTCGACATCATGCGCGGCACCCCCGTGCTCGTGCTGATCCTCGCCGCGTTCTACATTCCCTCCGTGGCAGGCCTCAGCCTCGGCCCGACGCAGGCCGGCATTCTCGCTCTGTCGCTGTTCGCGGGCGCGCATATCGGCGAGTTGCTGCGCGGCTCGCTGCAGGCCATCCCGCCCGGGCAGGCTGAAGCCGGGCGCAGCATCGGACTGACCTTCCCGCAGCTCCTCGCCTATGTGCTCCTGCCGCAGGCGGCGCGCAGCGCGCTGCCCCCCTGGATCAATACCGGCGTCGAGCTGATCAAGGGCTCGAGCCTGCTGTCGATGATCGGCGTCGGCGAACTCCTGCTCAAGACGCAGGAGATCATCGGCCGCAACTTCATGACCATCCAGTTCTATCTCTTCGCCGGCATCCTCTATCTGGCGATCAACATCCTGCTGGATCAGATCGGCAAGATCGTCGAAAGGCGCGTGGGGCAGCATTGATGGACGAAAAGCGGCAGCCCCTTCTCGCGATCCGTGGCCTGACGAAGCGGTTCGGCCCCGTCGAAGTGCTCAAGGGGGTCGACCTCGACCTCAACCAGCGCGAGGTGGTCTCGATCATCGGCTCCAGCGGCTCGGGCAAGACGACGTTGCTGCGCTGCGTCAACCTGCTGGAGGAATACCAGGGCGGCGACATCGTGCTCGATGGCGAGACGATCGGCTATCGCTCGACGAATGAGCGCCGCCATCGGCTGGGCGACCGCGAGCTTTCGCGCCAGCGCTCGATGACCGGCATGGTCTTCCAGAGCTTCAACCTGTTTCCGCATCTGACGGCGGCCGGCAACATCATGCTCGGCCTGCGCAAGGTGCAGAAGCGCCCCAGGGCCGAGGCACGCGCCATCGCGGAGACGTGGCTCGCCCGCGTCGGTCTCGCGGCGCGGGCCGATCACCATCCAAGCCAGCTCTCCGGCGGCCAGCAGCAGCGCGTCGCCATCGCCCGCGCGCTCGCGATGAACCCCAAGCTCGTGCTGCTCGACGAGGTGACCTCGGCGCTCGACCCGGAACTGGTGCAGGAAGTGCTGAACACCGTGAAGAGCATCGCCGACGACGGGGCGACGCTGCTGATCGTGACGCATGAGATGCGCTTCGCCCGTGACGTCTCCAGCCGCGTCGTCTTCATG